>NZ_JBEPKA010000021.1:0-57946 GCF_040496015.1 Agromyces litoreus | reverse complement strand
GCTCGGCAAGGTCACGCTGCTCGTCTCGGTCGGCCCCGTCCCGCCGGTCGAGGGTCTCGCCGTCGGGGAGGCCCAGTCACGACTCGAGGCCGCCGGACTCGTGGTGGAGTTCGCCGAGGCGCAGTTCTCGAACGACGTGCCGGCCGACGTCGTGATCACCGCGGACTGGCTCAGCGACCCGATGAAGCCCGGCGACACCGTCCGGCTCACGGTCTCGAAGGGCCCCGACCTTGTCGAGGTGCCGGACGTGATCACCGGGCAGACCGTGGCGGCGGCGAGAAAGCAGCTCGAGGAGGCCGGATTCGCGGTGACCTCGAACGTCCCGCCGTTCCTCGAGGGCGCCGTCGTCGCATCCGTCCAGGACCCGGCCGCGGGCGAGCGGGTGCAGCGCGGCACCGAGATCACCGTCAACTTCTCCCCGTAGCCCGCCGCTCGAGCGGGCGCGCCGGAGGCGCGGCGGGAGCGTTGTGGGGATGCGTCGACGGCGGATCCGGCGTGACGGCCCTGACGTCGTGTTCACGGGTGGTGCGGGGCGGGCGCCGTCCGCGCGGCCGCCCCCCACCACCCGATCAGCGGGCCGCGAGCTCCTCGGCCACCAGGAAGGCCAGCTCGAGCGACTGCATGTGGTTGAGTCGAGGGTCGCACAGCGACTCGTACCGCGTCGCGAGGGTGTCCTCGTCGATGTGCTCCGATCCGCCGAGGCACTCGGTGACGTCGTCGCCGGTGAGTTCGACGTGGATGCCGCCGGGGTGGGTGCCGGCCTCGCGGTGCGCCTCGAAGAAGCCCTTGACCTCGTCGACGACGTCGTCGAAGCGGCGCGTCTTGTATCCCGTCGGCGTCGTGATGCCGTTGCCGTGCATGGGGTCGGTCACCCACAGCGGGTTCGCGTCGCTGCGCGTGATCGCCTCGAGCAGGGGCGGCAGGGCGTCGCGGATCCTGCCTGCGCCCATGCGCGTGATGAAGGT
The DNA here is from genome assembly GCF_040496015.1 of Agromyces litoreus. Taxonomy (NCBI): domain Bacteria; kingdom Bacillati; phylum Actinomycetota; class Actinomycetes; order Micrococcales; family Microbacteriaceae; genus Agromyces; species Agromyces litoreus. The sequence goes on along the minus strand of NZ_JBEPKA010000021.1, from coordinate 56,981 downwards.
CAGGCGGCCCGGCTCGCGGTTCGGATCGAGCTTCTCGACCAGCTCGAGCATGACCTCGGGGGTCGTCGTCGGGCCGAGCTTGACGCCGATCGGGTTCCGCACGCGCGACAGGAAGTCGACGTGCGCGCCGTCGAGCTCGCGCGTGCGCTCGCCGATCCAGATGAAGTGCGCCGAGGTGTTGTACGGCGTTCCGGTGCGCGAGTCGATGCGCGTCATCGGGCGCTCGTAGTCCATGAGCAGGCCCTCGTGGCCGGTGTAGAACTCGGTCCGCTTCAGCTCCTCGAAGTCGGCGCCGCACGCGTCCATGAACTTCACCGCGCGATCGATCTCGCGGGCGAGCTTCTCGTATCGCACGTTCGCCGGGTTCTTCGCGAAGCCCTGGTTCCAGGCGTGCACCTGACGCAGGTCGGCGAACCCGCCCTGCGTGAACGCGCGGATGAGGTTCAGCGTCGAGGCCGCCATGTGGTAGCCCTGCAGCAGGCGCGACGGATCGGCCTGACGGGACTCGGGCGTGAAGTCGTACCCGTTGACGATGTCGCCGCGGTACGCCGGCAGCGTCACCTCGCCGCGCGTCTCGGTGTCCTTCGACCGGGGCTTGGCGAACTGTCCCGCCATCCGCCCCATCTTCACGACGGGCATCGACGCGCCGTACGTGAGCACGACGGCCATCTGGAGCACCGTCTTCACGCGGTTCCGGATCTGGTCGGCGGTCGCTCCCGCGAAGGTCTCGGCGCAGTCGCCGCCCTGGAGCAGGAACGCCTCGCCGCGGGATGCCGCCGCGAGGCGGTCCCGGAGCATGTCGACCTCACCGGCGAACACCAGCGGCGGGAGGGTGGCGAGCTCGGCGGATGCCGCGTGCGCCGCCTCGGCGTCGGGCCAGGACGGCTGCTGCTTGATCGGCAGGGTCCGCCAATAGTCGAGGCCGGCAATCACGGAGGGATCTGCATTCACGACCGGCTCGACGAGCTGTACCACTGGACTGTCCTGAGGGGTTCGGGCGCACACGGCGCGGAAACGAAGCGGGCGCCGCACGTCGCGACGCCGTCGGTCCAGCCTACCGTGACGCGGCGCCGCGTTACCCGCCTGCGGCCGGCGTCGCGCGCTGCTCGCGCACGGTGCTCGCGTAGACGTCGACGTACTCCTGGTCACTCAGCGCGCGGAGGTCGTACACCAGTTCGTCGGTCACCGAGCGGAGGACGAAGCGGTCGCCCTCCATCCCCTCGAACCGCGAGAAGTCGAGTGCCTCGCCGAACACGATTCCCACGCGCCGCACCTTGGGCAGCCGCGTGCCGATCGGCATGATCTCGGCGGTCCCGATCATCGCCACCGGCACCACGGGTACGCCCGCCTCGAGGACCATGCGGGCGACGCCCGTGCGGCCGCGGTAGAGCCGCCCGTCGGGGCTGCGCGTGCCCTCGGGGTAGATGCCGAGGATGCGCCCCTCGCCCAGGACCCGCAGGCCGGTGTTCAGCGACGCCTCGGAGGCCTTGCCGCCGGAGCGGTCGATCGGGAGCTGCCCCGCGGCCTGGAAGAACATGCGCGTGGCCCAACCCTTGAGGCCCCGGCCCGTGAAGTACTCGCTCTTGGCGAGGAACACCACCGGCCGATCGACCACGATCGGCAGGAAGATCGAGTCGATGAACGAGAGGTGGTTCGAGGCCAGGATGACCGGCCCCTCCTTCGGGACGTGCTGGAGGCCGACCACCCACGGACGGAAGATCGAGAGGAGCAACGGCCCCACCACGATGTGCTTCATGATCCAGTAGAACACCCGGGTCCTCCGTCTCGTCCAGCCGCGCCCAGCCTAACGCGGGGCCGCGTCAGGCGTGCTCCTCGGCCCAGACCCGCGCGAGGTCGGCGGCGCCGACGACGCCGGCGTCGTTGACGAGCTCGGCGATCACGAAGTCGGGCTCCGGGTGGTAACCGCGGGCCGGGAGATGCTCGAGATAGGCCTCGCGGATGGGCGCGAGCAGGAGCTCGCCGGCCACGGCCACGCCGCCGCCGAACACGAAGCGCTGCGGGTCGAGCACCGCCGACAGGCTCGCCGACGCCTCGCCGAGCCAGCGGCCGAGCTGGCGGAGGGCCGCCACGGCGCCCGGATCCTCGGCTTCGATCAGGCCGCCGACGATGGTGCCGTCGAGTGCGCCGTGTTGCGCACGCGCACGCGCCAGGCTCTGGCCTATCCCGCCCGCATCGGCGATCTCGTTGGCCATTCGCATGAGCGCCCGGCCCGATCCGTACTGCTCGAGGCACCCGTGCTGCCCGCAACCGCACGCGATTCCGCCCGGCACGAGCCGCAGGTGGCCGAGCTCGGCGCCGGCGCCGAAGCCGCCGCGGAAGAGCCGGTCACCGGCCACGATCGCGCCGCCGACGCCCGTGCCGATGGTGAGCATCACCATGTCGCTCACCATGCGGCCGGCGCCGAAGCGGAACTCCGCCCATCCGGCCGCGTTCGCGTCGTTCTCGATCACGACGTTGCCGCCGACGCGCGCCTCGAGCCGCTCGCGGAAGGGCTCGTTGCGCCAGTCGATGTTCGGCGCGTAGTAGACGGTCGACTGCGCAGCGTCCACGAAGCCGGCGGCGGCCACGCCCACGGCGTCGATGCGACGTCCGTCGCCGAGGCCCTGGATCATCTCGACCACGGCGTCCTCGAGCGCACCGGTATCCGCGGGGGTCGGGACGCGGGCCGCGCTGACGATGGTCCCGAGTTCGTCCACGACGGCGCCAGCGATCTTGGTGCCGCCGATGTCGATGCCGATCGCGTGCACGTCGAAGCCTTTCGCCGGGAAGCAGTGGTGGATACCGCCGGAGTCGTCCCGGCCGCACCGACTAGAGTGTAGTCAACCCGAAAGCCTCGACCGCCCGGGCCCGAACCCCGAGCGTCACTCCCGGTGCCGAAGGAGCTACCGTGACCGAATTCACCACCGCGCCCCTGGTCCCTGCCGACCCGGACGCCAACACCACCGACCTGCTCGTCGAGCGCGTGAAGGCGACGCCCGACTCGGTGCTGTTCTCCCTGCCGACCGCCGATGGCGGATGGAGCCCGGTCACCACCCGGGAGTTCCACGACCAGGTCGTGCGACTGGCCAAGGGGCTCGTCGCCGCCGGCATCCAGCCCGGCGACAAGATCGGCCTGATGAGCAAGACCCGATACGAGTGGACGCTGATCGACTTCGCCGCCTGGTTCGCGGGCGCCGTCCTCGTCCCCGTCTACGAGACGAGCTCGCCGGCGCAGGTGCGCTGGAACCTCGGCGACTCGGGCGCGATCGCGATGATCCTCGAGACCGCCGACCACTTCGCCCGCTTCGACGAGGTGCACCCCGACCTGCCGGCGATCCGGAGCGTCTGGCAGATCGACCTCGGCGACCTCGACAAGCTCATGGCCTCCGGCGGCGACGTCTCGGACGACGAGATCGAGCGCCGGCGCAACCTGGCCGTCGGCTCCGACATCGCCACGCTGATCTACACGTCCGGGTCCACCGGCAAGCCGAAGGGCTGCGTGCTCACGCACTCCAATTTCGTCGAGCTCTGCCGCAACGCCGCGGTCGCGCTCGACGAGGTCGTGCTCGACCCGAACGGGGCGTCCACGCTGCTGTTCATCACGACGGCGCACGTGTTCGCCCGGTTCATCTCCGTGCTGTGCGTGCACGCCGGCGTTCGCGTCGGCCACCAGCCCGACACGAAGCAGCTCCTCCCGGCGCTCGGCACGTTCAAGCCGACCTTCCTGCTCGCCGTCCCGCGCGTGTTCGAGAAGGTCTACAACGTCTCCGAGCAGAAGGCCGAGGCCGGTGGCAAGGGCCGCATCTTCCACGCGGCGGCCGAGACCGCCGTCGCGTACTCGAAGGCGCTCGAGTCCGGCCAGCGGATCCCGCTCGGGCTGCGCCTGAAGTTCGCGGTGCTCGACCGGCTCGTCCTGTCGAAGCTCCGCGCAGCGATGGGCGGCAACGTGAAGTACGCGGTGTCCGGTTCGGCACCGCTGGGCCCGCGTCTCGGCCACTTCTACCACGCGCTCGGCATCACGATCCTCGAGGGCTACGGCCTCACCGAGACCACTGCACCGGCCACGGTCAACCTCGCGCACAAGTCCAAGATCGGCACGGTGGGCCCGGCGCTCCCGGGCGTCTCCGTGCGACTGGCCGAGGACGGCGAGATCCAGGTCAAGGGCGTCGACGTCTTCAAGGAGTACTGGAAGAACCCCGAGGCCACGGCCGACGCCTTCGACGGCGAGTGGTTCAAGACCGGCGACATCGGCCAGTTCGACTCCGACGGCTTCCTCACGATCACGGGTCGCAAGAAGGAGATCATCGTCACGGCCGGCGGCAAGAACGTCGCACCGGCCGCGCTCGAGGACCCGATCCGCGCCAACCCGCTCGTGGGCCAGGTCGTCGTGGTCGGCGACCAGAAGCCGTTCATCTCGGCGCTCGTGACGCTCGACCCCGAGATGCTCCCCGTCTGGCTGAACAACCACCACGAGGATGCCGCCATGAGCCTCGAAGAGGCGTGCGCCAACCCCAACGTGCTCGCCGAGGTGCAGCGCGCCATCGATGCCGCCAACGAGAACGTCTCTCGCGCCGAGTCGATCCGGAAGTTCGTCATCCTGCCGACGGAGTTCACCGAGGCGAGCGGACACCTGACGCCGAAGATGAGCATCAAGCGCAACGTCATCCTGGACGACTTCTCGGACGAGATCGACGCGCTGTACTCGGCTGCACCGGCCACCGAAGGACACTCGGTCATCAGCTGATCGAGCCACGACGAGAACGGCCCCGCGGGAGTTCCCGCGGGGCCGTTCCCCGTCATCGCGTCGCCGACCGCGCGGGGAGTCGTGCGCGCCGGCTCAGAACCAGTCGGACTCGCGCACCGCTCGCATCGCGGCACGGCGCTCGTCCTTCTCCAGCCGGTCGAGGTACAGCATGCCGTCGAGGTGGTCGGTCTCGTGCTGGAGCGCCTGGGCCATGAGCCCCTCGCCCGCCAGCTCGATCTCGTTCCCGTCCAGGTCGATGCCGCGGACCCTCGCGAAGGGATGCCGCGGTGTCTTGTGCCACAGGCCCGGGACGGACAGGCATCCCTCGTCGATGAGCTCCGGCTCACCGGTGACCTCGACGAGAACGGGATTGATGATGTACCCGACATCGCCGTCGACGTTGTAGCTGAACACGCGGAGGTTGACGCCGATCTGTGGGGCGGCGACCCCGGCCCGGCCGGGGACGCGGACGCTGTCGACGAGATCGGCGACGAGCGAGCGGACGCGGTCGTCGACGTGGTCGACGGGGTTCGAGATGGTCTTCAGGACGGGATCGCCGAACAGGCGAATGGGACGTTCCGGCAATGGGGCTCCGTGTTCAGTGCCCGCGCTCGACAGGCAGGCCTTCCACCACGAGGGCGGCGAGCTCGCGGGCCGAGTGCTGGGTCACCGGTCGCAGGTCGCTCCAGTGCACCACCGATCCCGCCGCCAGCTGAGGATCATACGGGATCCGCACGATCTCGCGCACACGGGACTGGAAGTGCGCCTCGATCTCGTCGACCTTGACGAGATGGGTGCCCTGGGTCGCGAGGTTGATCGCGACGACGGCGTTGCGCACGAGCTCGGCGTAGCCGTTCGCCTCGAGCCAGGTCAGGGTCTCGCTCGCGAGGCGAGCCTCGTCGACGCTGCCACCGGAGACGACGACGATCGAGTCCGCGCGCTGGAGCGTGGCTCGCATCACCGAGTGGACGATCCCGGTGCCGCAGTCGGTGAGCACGAGCGAGTAGTAGCGGGCGGCCAGACCCGCGACGACGTTGTAGTCGTCGTCGTCGAAGGCCTCCGAGAGCGTGGGGTCGGTGTCAGAGGCGAGGATGTCGAGCCGCGTCTCGTCGCGCGAGACGAACCGTGAGAAGTCGGTGTACCCGCCGATCGAGGACGCCTTGGCGACCACGTCCCGGACGGTCTCCCGCGTCTGGCGGTCGACCCGTTCGGCGAGCGTGCCGCGGTCGGGGTTCGCGTCGATGGCGATGACCCGGTCATCGCGCGCATCGGCGAGGGCCATGCCGAGCAGGGTGGTCACCGTGGTCTTCCCGACGCCCCCCTTGCGCGTGAGCACGGGGACGAATCGTGCGCCGCCCTCGAAGCGCCGGCGGATCCGGTCGCTCATCGCCTTGTGGGCACGGACCTTGGCGGAGTCGCCGAGGTTCACCAGGTGGAACGTCGCCTCGTAGAGGAAGCGGTTCATGCCGCCCTGCGGTGCGGGGCGGATGGTGCGATTGAGGTCGATGAGCCGGTCCGGCGTGAGGGACTCCGGCGTCTCCGGCACCTCGGCCGGGAGCATCTCACCGCTGCTCTCCTCCACGATCGCCACGTGGGCCCCGGTGTCGGTGGTGATCCGCTCGCGGCGCAGTCTCGCGTTGTCGGCCGCCAGCAGAGCGCCGTACGGCGACGGGTCGCGGCGCGACGCCGACCGGTAGCCTGCGCCCGCGAGCGCCGGGACCACGTCGACCGACGACGTGCCCGCCGTCATCGCGGACAGGTCACCCGGGTCGACCGCGACGTCGTCGATCGCCACGGCGACCTCGTCGTCCGGCATCGCCCGCGGGGCGGCCGGCGGCAAGTCGACGTGCACGTCGACCGAATCGGCCGCGTGCGCACCGCCCGACCGGGACCGACCCGTGCCGGTCTCGTCGGGGCCGGGCCCCGTGTCCTCCGGATGTACGTCGCGTTCTGCCACCGATTTCCCCTCCCCATCAGTGCGGAACTCTGCCGAGTCTAACCCGGACGTACGACGACGAGCAGATCACCCGCCTCCACCTGCTGGGTCTTCGGGATCGCGACGCGCTCGACGATGCCGGCGACGGGAGAGGTGATCGCGGCCTCCATCTTCATCGCCTCGATCGACGCGACGGCCTGTCCGACCTCGATCGCGGCGCCTTCCTCGACCTGGAGCGTGACCACGCCGGAGAACGGCGCCGCGACGTGGCCCGGCTGCGAGGCGTCGGCCTTCTCCGCCGCGCGCGTCTCGACCGTGATGCTCCGATCCCGCACGAACACGGGGCGCAGCTGTCCGTTGAGGACGGTCATGACGGTGCGCATCCCCTTCTCGTCGGCCTCGCCGATCGCCTCGAGGCCCGCGTACAGGCGAACGCCCTTGTCGATCTCGACGACGTGCTCGGCGCCCGGTCGGAGACCGTAGAGGTAGTCCGCCGTGTCGACCACCGAGAGGTCGCCGAACAGCTCGCGGATCTGCTCGAACTGGCGCGTCGGCGCGGGGAACAGCAGCGAGTTCAGGAGGGCCTGCCGCTCGACGCCGGCCTCGGCGAGCCCGCGCCGCTGCGCGTGCGTGAGCTCTGCGACGCCCACGCGGACGTCGCGTCCGGCGAGCACCTTCGAACGGAACGGCTCGGGCCATCCGCCGGGAAGGTCGCCGAGCTCCCCCGCCATGAACCCGATCACCGAGTCCGGCACGTCGTACTTCTCGGGGTTCGCCGCGAAGTCCGCGGGGTCGGCCCGGACGGCGGCGAGGTGCAGCGCGAGGTCGCCCACGACCTTCGAGGACGGGGTGACCTTGGGCACCCGGCCGAGGATCTCGTTCGCCGCGGCGTACATGTCCTCGATGAGCTCGAAGTCGTCGGCGAGGCCGAGGGCGATCGCCTGCTGTCGCAGGTTCGAGAGCTGTCCGCCGGGGATCTCGTGGTGGTAGACCCGGCCCGTGGGTCCCGGAAGACCCGACTCGAATGGGCGGTAGATGCGCCGCACGGCCTCCCAGTACGGCTCGAGGTCCGAGACGGCGTCGAGCGCGAGGCCGGTGTCGCGCTCGGTGTGCGACAGCGCAGCCACGAGGGCGGACGCCGACGGCTGGCTGGTCGTCCCCGCCATCGGTGCGCTCGCGACGTCGACCGCGTCGACGCCGGCACGGCTCGCGGCCAACAGCGTCGCAAGCTGGCCGCCCGCGGTGTCGTGCGTGTGCAGGTGCACCGGGAGGTCGAAACGCTCGCGGAACGCGGCGACGAGCTTCTCGGCAGCCGCCGGACGGAGCAGGCCGGCCATGTCCTTGATCGCGAGGATGTGGGCACCCGCCGACACGATCTCGTCGGCCAGGCGCAGGTAGTACTCCAGCGTGTAGAGGTCCTCGGCGGGGTCGAGGAGGTCGCCGGTGTAGCAGACCGCGACCTCCGCGACCGCGGTGCCCGTGGCCAGCACTGCGTCGATCGCGGGACGCATCTGCGAGATGTCGTTCAGCGCATCGAAGATCCGGAAGATGTCGACGCCCGTGGCCGCGGCCTCCTCGACGAAGGCGTCCGTCACCTCGGTCGGATACGGCGTGTAACCGACCGTGTTGCGCCCGCGCAGGAGCATCTGGATGTTGATGTTCGGAAGCGACTCGCGAAGGGCGGCGAGCCGCTCCCACGGGTCCTCGCCGAGGAAACGCAGCGCGACGTCGTAGGTCGCGCCGCCCCATGCCTCGACCGAGAGCAGCTGCGGCGTCATCCGCGCGACGTACGGCGCGACCGCGACGAGGTCCTTGGTGCGCACGCGCGTGGCCAGGAGCGACTGGTGCGCGTCGCGGAACGTGGTCTCCGTGACCGCCAGCGGCGTCTGCGCGCGCAGGGCTGCGGCGAACCCGCTCGGCCCGAGCTCGAGCAGCCGCTGCCGTGAGCCCGCCGGGGCGGGCTCGGACAGGTCGATGTCGGGCAGTTTCTCGGCGGGGCTCACGGTCGTCGGCGCGGCGCCGTTGGGCTGGTTGACCGTGACGTCGGCCAGCCAGTTGAGGATCTTGGTCCCGCGGTCCTTGGAGACGCGGCCCCGCACGAGCTGCGGGCGTTCGTCGATGAAGGACGTGCTGAGGTCGCCGGCCATGAAGTGCGGGTCATCCATCACGGCCTGCAGGAACGGGATGTTCGTGGACACGCCGCGGATCCGGAACTCCGCGAGCGCCCGCTTCGCGCGGGTGACGGCCTGCTCGTAGTCACGGCCGCGGCAGATGAGCTTCGCGAGCATCGAGTCGAAGTGCGGGCTGATCTGCGCACCGGGGTTCACGGTGCCGCCGTCGAGGCGGATGCCGGCGCCTCCGGGCGACCGGTAGGTCGTGATCTTGCCCGTGTCCGGCCGGAAGCCGGCGGTCGGGTCCTCGGTCGTGATGCGGCACTGCAGGGCGGCCCCACGCAGGTGGATGGCGTCCTGGACGAGGCCGAGGTCGTCGAGGGTCTCCCCCGCCGCGATCCGGATCTGCGCGACCACGAGGTCGACGTCGGTGACCTCCTCGGTCACGGTGTGCTCGACCTGGATGCGGGGGTTCATCTCGATGAACACGTGCTCGCCGGCACGCTCGCCCGCCGTGTCGAGCAGGAACTCCACGGTGCCCGCGTTGACGTAGCCGATCGAGCGGGCGAAGGCGACGGCGTCGCGGTGCAGGGCGGTGCGGACCTCGTCCGAGAGGTTCGGCGCCGGCGCGATCTCGACGACCTTCTGGTGTCGCCGCTGCACGGAGCAGTCGCGCTCGAACAGGTGGACCGTCTCACCGGTGCCGTCGGCGAGCACCTGCACCTCGATGTGGCGCGGACGCAGGACGGCCTGCTCGAGGAACATGGTCGGGTCGCCGAAGGCGCTGTCGGCCTCGCGCATCGCCTCTTCGAGCGCACGGCGGAGGTCCTCGGGCCGGTCGACGCGGCGCATGCCGCGACCGCCGCCGCCCGCCACGGCCTTGGCGAAGATCGGGAAGCCGATCTCGTCGGCCTGGGCCAGGAGCGCCTCGACATCCGTCGAGGGTTCGGTCGACTTCAGCACCGGCACGCCCGCGGCGATCGCCTGCTGCTTCGCGGTGACCTTGTTGCCCGCCATCTCCAGCACCCGGGTGGGCGGCCCGATGAAGGTGATGCCGGCATCGGCGGCCGCCTGGGCCAGCTCCGGGTTCTCGGACAGGAACCCGTACCCCGGGTAGATGGCGTCCGCGCCCGACTCCTGGGCGACGCGGATGATCTCCGAGACGTCGAGGTAGGCGCGCACCGGGTGGCCGGGCTCGCCGATCTGGTACGCCTCGTCGGCCTTCAGCCGGTGCAGCGAGTTGCGGTCCTCGTACGGGAAGACGGCGACGGTCTTCGCACCGAGCTCGACGGCGGCGCGGAACGCGCGGATGGCGATCTCACCGCGGTTGGCGACCAGGATCTTCGTGAACATGCAGGCCTTTCCGAGGGGGGACGAGCGCACAGCGAACGTTTAGGTATCGCGTTCCGAGTAACGGTAACGTATTCGCTCGTGCACGTTCTCTCGGTCAGTTCCCTGAAGGGCGGGGTCGGCAAGACCACCGTCACCCTCGGGCTGGCGTCCGCGGCCTTCGCGCGCGGCGTGCGCACGCTCGTGGTCGATCTCGACCCGCAGTCCGACGTGTCGACGGGCATGGACATCCAGGTCTCCGGTCACCTCAACGTGGCCGACGTGCTCGCGTCGCCGAAGGAGAAGATCGTCCGCTCGGCGATCGCGCCGAGCGGATGGGCCCGGACGAATCCCCAGTCCACGATCGACGTCATGATCGGCAGTCCGTCTGCGATCAACTACGACGGTCCCCACCCCTCGATCCGCGACATCTGGAAGCTCGAGGAGGCGCTCGCGAACGTCGAGTCCGACTACGAGCTGGTCCTCATCGACTGCGCGCCGTCGCTCAACGCCCTGACCCGCACGGCCTGGGCCGCCAGCGACCGCGTCGCCGTGGTGACGGAGCCGGGCCTGTTCTCGGTCGCGGCCGCCGACCGCGCGCTGCGTGCGATCGAGGAGATCCGGCGCGGTCTCTCGCCGCGGCTGCAACCGCTCGGCATCATCGTCAACCGCGCGCGGGTCCAATCGCTCGAGCACCAGTTCCGCATCAAGGAACTGCGCGACATGTTCGGCCCCCTCGTGCTCAGCCCGCAGCTGCCGGAGCGCACGTCGCTCCAGCAGGCCCAGGGTGCGGCCAAGCCGCTGCACATGTGGCCGGGCGAGAGCGCCGAGGAGATGTCCGCGCACTTCGACCAGCTGCTCGAGCGCGTGCTGCGTGCGGCCAGGATCGCCGATCCCGCACCGGGCGCCGTCCCGCACATGGAGCTCGACGCCCCGCAGCGCTGACCCCGGCGGGGACGTCACGCGACGTCACACTCGGCTCGGGGTGGAGGCGCGCGGTCATGCATGCGCGCGGCGACCGCGCCTCGGACCCCGTCCGGATCGCACCGCCGGACGCCGTGCGGGCAGCGAGGTCAGGAGATCTTGCGCGACGTGCGATTCCGGCGCGCGGCGAGCTCGTCGACCGGCTCGGCGGGCTGCGTGTCGAGCTCGACCAAGGTCGACTCCACCTCACGGAGGACCTTGCCGACGGCGATCCCGAAGACGCCCTGCCCGCGGTTCACGAGGTCGATGACCTCATCGTCTGACGTGCACAGGTAGACGCTCGCGCCGTCGCTCATCAGCGTCGTCTGCGCGAGGTCCTCGATGCCCGCCTCGCGCAGCTGCGTGACCGCGACCCGGATCTGCTGGAGGGAGATCCCCGTGTCGAGCAGTCGCTTGACCAGCTTCAGCACGAGGATGTCGCGGAAGCCGTAGAGCCGCTGCGATCCCGAACCTGCGGCGCCCCGGACGGTCGGCTCCACCAGCTGGGTCCGTGCCCAGTAGTCGAGCTGCCGATAGCTGATGCCCGCGGCCCGGGCGGCCACTGCTCCGCGGTAGCCCACGCCGTCATCGTGCTCGGGGAGGCCGTCGGTGAAGAGGAGTCCGAGGTCGTAGCGTGGACGTTCGCTCCGATCCAGCCCGGTCATCCGTTCGCCCCTCTACTCTCGTGAACGCCCCGTGGGGCGGAGTCCACGCTACCCACGGCGGGCATCGGAGTCGAGGACATCGGGCCGAACGTCACGGCGTGTCGCGCGTCAGCGCCCAGGTCGGTCGAGGTTCTGCCGCAGCACCGCGGCGTGGACGACCGAGATCCGATCGGCGAGCTCGCGCGCACGCTCCGCTGCGCGAGCCCGCCCGGCCGGGTCCGGCCGGCGTTCGGGCGCGATCGCCTGCTCGACGAGGGCGGCCTGGCGCTCGGCCGCCGAGCGGAGTCCGCGCAGGTGGCGCGGTTCGATCCCGCTCCCGCGCAGGACCGCGAGCGCCGCGAGCACCTCGCGGGTCTCGGACCCGTAGACCTCGGCCGGCCGGATGAGCGATGCGGCGATGGCCTCGTCGAGCAGCGACGCCGTCGCACCCGCCTCGCGGATGAGCTCGTCCCTGGAGTAGCGGGGCGAGGCGGCCCGGAACGCTGCACCGTCGACGGCGCCCGGCAGCGCCGGAGTCCGCCCGGCGTCGATCTCCTCCAGGTGCGCCCGGATGACCTTCAGGGGAAGGTAGTGGTCGCGCTGCATCGACAGCACGACCGTGAGCCGCTCCACGTCGTCGGGAGAGAACTTCCGATAGCCCGCCGCGGTGCGCGCCGGCGCGACGAGCCCCTGCTCCTCGAGGAACCGCAGCTTCGACGGGGTCAGTTCCGGGAACTCCGGCTGGAGCTGCGCCAAGACCTGGCCGATGCCGAGCAGCGATGGGGCGTGCGCCGGACGCCGCGCCGCGGCGCCCTCGCTCACCCGCCGCCCGTCGGGGCGAGGTCGTGCCGCGAGGCGTAGAACGTGAGGCGGTACTTGCCGATCTGCACCTCGGCACCGTCGCTGAGCAGGGCGGTCTCGATGCGGACGCCGTCGAAGTAGGTGCCGTTCAGCGAGTTGAGGTCTCGCACCTCGAAGGCGGTGCCGTGTCGGACGAACTCCGCGTGCTTGCGCGAGACGGTCACGTCGTCGAGGAAGATGTCGGCGTCCGGGTGCCGGCCGACCGACGTCGCGTCGGTGTCGAGCAGGAACCGGGCGCCCACGTTGGGCCCTCGACGCACGATGAGCAGTGCGGACGCCGATGGCAGAGCCGCGATCGCCTCCTGCTCGGCGGCGCTCACATCGGCGTCGAGCGCGCTGAGCTGCGCCGCCGCCTCACGGCTGAAGCCCATCGTGGTGTCGTTCGCGTGGTCGGCGCGATGCGCCGACGTCTCAGTCGACGGCTCACGCTCCTCGTCGTTCGCACCGGCCTGGGTCATGTCGGAATCCGCCACCGCTAACCTCCCGGCTCCAGCGTATCGGATGCTGGTGGCCCGGACACCCGCGAGGCACGCACGACTCGCGCGGTCTCGATGGCGTAGATGACGCCGGCCCACCAGTAGAGGAACGCACCCCAGATCGTCACCGCCCAGCCGAACGGCTCGCTCACCGGTTGCAGCACCGGGAAGGCGAGCCCCAGCATGATGATCGGCAGCCCGGAGAACAGCGCGAACGTGGCGGCCTTGCCCAGCTGGTGCACCGGAAGCGGGCCGTAGCCGTGGTTCGCGAGGACGACGCCGAGCACGAGGAGCATGAGGTCGCGCGCGATGATCACGACGACGATCCACCACGGCACGAGCCCGTTCGCGGCGAGCCCCACCAGCGCCGCGAAGATGTAGAGCCGGTCCGCCGCGGGGTCGAGCAGCTGCCCGAGCCGGGTGACCTGGTCGAGCCGTCGCGCGAGGTACCCGTCGAGGAGGTCGCTGAGGCTCGCCACCACCAGCACCGCGAGCGCCGGGACGTACGCGCCGACCACCACGAGCACGAGGAAGACCGGGACCAGGAGCAGTCGCAGCATGCTGAGCACGTTGGGCACGGTCCAGACCCGATCCGAGACCCCCGAGCTCTCCCCGCTCACGTGACGATCCTATCGACCGTGCCCGGCCTCGATCCGGGTGCGCAACGCCGGCCAGGCCTCGGCGAACCTCGGATGCAGCGGGAGCGCCTCCACCGAGGCCACCGGCATCCAGCGCAGCGCGATGCTCTCGGGGTCGGCCAGGCGCGGTTCGAAGCGTCGCGACGAATCCGCGACGACGGTGGTGTAGGACCAGAAGCCGAGGTCGAGCACGCTCTCGAAACGCGCGGCGACGAGCCCCTGCGGCAGGCCGGTCTCCTCCGTCGCCTCGCGCACCGCCGCCTGGATCGCGGACTCGCCGCGGTGCCGGGCTCCCCCGGGGATGCCCCAGGTGCCGCCGAAGTGACTCCAGGCCGCGCGATGCTGCAGCAGCACGGCGCCGGCGGGCTCGAGGAGCAGCAGCCCCGCGGCGCCGAAGCGGCCCCAGTACCTGGCGCCGTCCGGGCCTTCGACCCATCCGTCGCCGCTCTCGCCGGTCATGCTCCCAGCATGCCCCACCCGGTCCAACTTTCGGTTGTTCCCCCCTTCGCGGGGCCGCTGCTAGCTTCGGAGCACGACACACGGGTGCGCAGCAATCGCCCGGGCGACGAGGAGGCCACATGCACCGCACGACCGAAACCGTCGAGGACGAGGTGGTGCTGCTGGACGAGTCCGGCACGCCGATCGGGCGGGCGCCGAAGAGCGCGGCCCACGGGCCCGACACCGCGCTGCACCTCGCCTTCTCCTGTCACGTCCTGAACCCCATCGGCGAGGTCCTCGTCACGCGTCGGGCGCTCTCGAAGCAGGCCTGGCCCGGAGTCTGGACCAACTCGTTCTGCGGCCATCCCAAGCCGGCGGAACCCCTCCTGCACGCCGTCCGCCGCCGCGCCGACTTCGAGCTCGGACTCGACCTCGACGAGGTGGAGCTGGCGCTCCCCCTGTTCCGGTACCGGGCCACCGACGCCAACGGCATCGTCGAGAACGAGGTCTGCCCCGTCTACATGGCGACCACCACCGGCGAGCCGGACCCCAACCCGCGCGAGGTGGCCGAGTACCGATGGGTCGACCCCAAGGCGCTCGCCACGGCGGTCCAGGCGACGCCGTGGGCATTCAGCCCGTGGCTGGTCCTGCAGGCCCGTGAGCTGGAGCTCTTCCGTGCCTGAACTGCTCGACGCCGCGATCGACGACGAACTGCGGACGTTCTTCGCCGACGCCCGACGCCGTGCCGGGGCGTACGGCACGCACTACACGGCGCTGTGGGAGTCGATCGAGCAGCAGAGCTCGGGCGGCAAGCGGATCCGTCCCCGCCTCGTCTGGTCGGCGTACCGCGGATTCGGCGGCACGGAACGCGCGCTCGCCACCCGGGTGGCGCTCGCGTTCGAGCTGCTGCACACGGCGTTCCTCATCCACGACGACCTGATCGACCGCGACACCGTACGTCGCGGGGCGCCGAACGTCGCGGGCCGGTTCGCCGCTCGCGCCGAGGAGTACGGCGGCGACGCGGCGACCGGCGAGGTCTGGGCCGCGACGGCGGCGGTGCTCGCCGGCGACCTCGCCCTCAGCCGCGCGCACCGCGAACTCGCGATGCTGCCGGTCGGGCGCGCGCGGCGCGAGGCGCTGCTCGACATCCTCGACCGGGCGGTCTTCGTGTCCGCGGCGGGCGAGCTCGCCGACGTGGTCGCCTCCCTGCGCGACTCGACGCCGGCGCTCGACGGCGTGCTCGCGACGCTCGAGCAGAAGACGGCGGTCTACTCCTGCGAGGCCCCCCTCGCGGCGGGTGCCGTCCTCGCAGGTGCACCGGACGACGCCGTCGCCGCACTGTGCCGCTTCGGCCGGCTCGTCGGCGTCGCGTTCCAGATCACCGACGACGTGCTCGGGGTCTTCGGCGACCCGGGTGTCACCGGCAAGTCGGCCTCCGCCGACCTCCGGGAGGGCAAGCGCACCGCCCTCATCGCGCACGCGGCGACGACGTCCGCGTGGCCGAGCATCCGCGCCCGCCTCGGCGATCCCGCCCTCGACGACGAGGCCGCGCACGAGCTCCGCGAGCAGCTGCGCGACTGCGGCGCGCTCGACGCCGCGGTCGCGTCGGCGGGCGAACACGTCACCCTGGCCCGCTACGAGCTCGAGACGGCCGATCTCCCCGCGGAGCTTCGCGCCGAGCTCGGCGAGTTCGCACAACGGGCGACGGAGCGGGTCCGATGAGCGGCCGCATCGAGCCGTCACTGCTCGAGCGCTATTCCGACGCCGCCGAGGCCAGCTCGGCGACCGTCATCTCGCGCTACTCGACCTCGTTCGGCGCCGCGGCACGGCTGCTCGACCCCGAGGCTCGGCGCCGGATCCGCTCGATCTACGCGCTCGTGCGGGTCGCCGACGAGGTCGTCGACGGCGCGGCCGCCGAGGCGGGACTCGACCCCGACGAACTGCACGAGGTGCTCGACGGCCTCGAGGCCGAGACAGAGCGGGCGATGGCGCGGGGATACTCGACGAACCTCGTCGTGCACGCGTTCGCCGGCGTCGCCCGGGACACCGGGTTCGGCACCGAGCTGACGCGGCCCTTCTTCGCGTCGATGCGGCGCGACCTCGATCCGACGCCGTTCGCGGCGGACGAGATCGACCCGTACATCCACGGGTCCGCCGAGGTCGTCGGGCTCATGTGCCTCGCGGCGTTCCTCGCCGGCGACGACGTCGATCCGGCGCGGCGCGAGCGGCTCGAGCGTGGTGCCGTCCACCTGGGCGCCGCGTTCCAGAAGATCAACTTCCTGCGCGACCTCGCGGTGGACTGGCGCACCCTCGGGCGCAACTACTTCCCCGGTGTCGACCCCGACGCGTTCACCGAGGACGACAAGTCGACGATCCTCGACGACATCGACCGCGACCTCGCGATCGCCGAGGCCTCGCTGCCGGAGCTCCCGCGACGGGCGCGGAGCGCCGTCGCGACCGCGCACGGCCTGTTCGCGCGGCTCACCGCGCGCTGCCGCGCCACACCGGCCGCCGAAATCATCGCGACCCGCATCCGCGTGCCCGACGGCGAGAAGTTCGCCATCGCGGTGCGCTCCGCACTGAGCACCGGAGGTGGACGTCGATGATCGGCGAATCCGAACGCATCGTCGTCATCGGCGGCGGGATCGCGGGACTGGCCAGCGCCGCGCTGCTCGCGCGCGACGGCCACCGGGTCACGCTGCTCGAGGCGCGCGACGAGCTCGGCGGACGCGCGGGCACGTGGAGCCAGGGCGGCTTCCGGTTCGACACCGGGCCGTCGTGGTACCTGATGCCCGAGGTCTTCGACCACTTCTTCCGGCTGTTCGGGACGAGCTCGGCCGAGCAGCTCGACCTGGTGCGACTCGACCCCGGTTACCGCGTGTGGTCGGACGGCTACGACGAGCCGCTCGACGTGCTGCCGACCCGGGCCGAGAACGTGGCGCTGTTCGAGTCGATCGAGCCCGGCGCAGGCGCCGCCCTCGAGCGGTACCTCGACTCCGCGTCCTCCGCCTACGACATCGCGCGGCGGCGCTTCCTCTACACGAACTTCGACGACCCGCGCACGCTGCTCGCGGGCGAGGTGCTCCGGCAGTCCGGGCGGCTGGCGCACCTGCTGACGACGTCGCTCGAGCGCTTCGCCGCGCGATCGGTCCGAGACCGGCGGCTCCGCCAGGTCCTCGGGTATCCGGCGGTGTTCCTGGCCTCGTCGCCGGATGCGACGCCCGCCATGTACCACCTGATGAGCCACATGGACCTCGAGCAGGGCGTGTTCTACCCGCGCGGCGGGTTCGCGGAGCTCATCGAGCGGATCGCCGCCATCGCGGTGTCGGCGGGCGTCGACATCGTCACCGGCGCGAGGGTCGAGGCGATCGAGCTGTCCGCCGCGGGCGCGGGGCCGGCGGTGGCGGGTGCACGCTTCCGGGACTCGTCCGGCCGAACCGTGGTCGCCCCGGCGCACCGCGTGATCTCCGCCGCGGACCTGCACCACACCGAGACGGAGCTGCTGCCGCGCGCCGCCCAGACCTACCCGGAGACCTGGTGGCGGCGGCGCACGTCGGGCCCCGGTGCGGTGCTCGCCCTCCTCGGCGTCCGCGGCGAGCTGCCCGCGCTCGCGCACCACTCGCTGTTCTTCACCGAGGACTGGCACGCGAACTTCGGCGCGATCTTCGGCTCGGATCCGCATGTCCCCGACCCGGCCTCGTTCTACGTCTGCAAGCCGAGCGCCTCCGACGCCTCGGTCGCCCCGGCCGGGGACTCGAACCTCTTCGTCCTCGTCCCGGTTCCCGCCGATCCCGCCATCGGACGCGGGGGCGTGGACGGCACCGGCGACCGCCTCGTCGAGGAGACCGCCGACCGCGCCATCCGCCGCATCGCCGAGGTCTCCGGCGTCGACGACCTGTCGGAGCGCATCGCGGTGCGCCGCACGATCGGCCCGGCGGACTTCGCCGACGACCTGAACTCCTGGCAGGGCGGCGCGCTCGGGCCTGCGCACACGTTGCGCCAGTCCGCCTTCCTGCGCGGCACGAACCGGTCGCGGCGCGTCGACGGCCTGTACTACGCCGGCGGATCGTCGGTGCCGGGGATCGGCCTGCCGATGTGCCTGATCAGCGCGGAGAACGTCCTGAAGCGGGTGCGCGGCGACCGCTCGTCCGGTCCGATCGCGGAGCCGATGCCCACGGACGAGGAGACGCCGGCGCGTCCCCGGCCGACCCGCGCATGACCGCCGTCGCCTACCTCGCGGGGCTGCTCGTCGTCATCGGGTGCATGGCGCTCATCGATGCGCGCTGGAAGCTCGTGTTCTGGCGTGCTCCGCTGGCGGCGACGCTCACGATCACGATCGGCCTGGCGTTCTTCCTCCTGTGGGATGCCGCCGGAATCCTCGCGGGCGTGTTCTTCCGCGGCGATTCCGCGATCGTCACCGGGATCGAGCTCGCCCCGGAGCTGCCGCTCGAGGAACCGGTCTTCCTGCTGTTCCTGTGCTATCTGACCCTCGTGCTCGTGCTCGGCACCGAACGGGTCCTGGCGGCGCGCGGCGCCGGCGGCCGGGACGGGCGCCGACACGAGGAGGGCGCCACCACCCCCGCCCCCGACCCGGAGGGATCCGCGTGACCTACCTGCTGATCAGCGTTCCGTTCCTCGCGCTCGCGGTCGTCGCCGCCGTCGTCGCCGCGCCGCGCGGTCGCGATGAACGCCGCCGGCGACTCGCCGCGACGGCCGTCGCCGTCGTCGTCCTCGCCCTGCTCACGGCGGTCTTCGACTCGGTCATCGTGGGCACCGGCATCGTCGCGTACGACGACGCGCACCGGCTCGGCTGGACGATCGGGCTGGCACCGGTCGAGGACTTCCTCTACCCGCTCGCGGGAGTGCTGCTGCTGCCGGCGACATGGTCGCTGGCGATGCGCGCGCGTCGCGGAGTGCGTGGGCCGGCCGCCGGTACGGCCGGGGCGGACGAGGCGGGCGCCCGGTGAGCGGCGCGGACGCCCGCGACGGGCTTCGACACCGGGCGGGTCAGGTGCTGCTCTCCTCGCGCCCGGTCAGCTGGATCAACACGGCGTTCCCGTTCGCCGCCGCCTACGTCCTGACGACCGGGCGGGTCGATGCGCTGCTCGTCGTCGGCACCCTGTTCTTCCTCGTCCCGTACAACCTGCTCATGTACGGCGTCAACGACGTGTTCGACTACGAGTCCGACCTGCGGAACCCGCGCAAGGGCGGCGCGGAGGGCGCGCTGCTCGATCCGAGCCTGCACCGCACGGTCGTGTGGGCGGGCGTGGCGACCGCGCTGCCCCTGCTGGCCTGGATGCTCTGGCTCGGTGGCACGGGCGAGCCGGCATCGTGGATCGTCCTCGCGGTGAGCCTCTTCGCGGTGTTCGCCTACTCGGTGCCGGGGCTCCGCTTCAAGGAGCGGCCTGTGCTCGACTCCATCACCTCGAGCACGCACTTCACGAGCCCGGCGGTCTACGGCCTCGCCGTCGCCGGCGCGGACTTCACCTGGCCGCTCGTCGCGCTGCTCGTGGCGTTCTTCTTCTGGGGGATGGCGAGCCACGCCTTCGGCGCCGTGCAGGACGTCGTTCCGGACCGCGAGGGCGGCATCGCCTCGATCGCGACCGCCTTCGGCGCCGCCACGACCGTCCGGATCGCGCTCGCGCTGTGGGCGGCGGCGGGTGTCCTCATGCTCGCGACCGAGTGGCCCGGTCCGCTCGCCGCGGTGCTCGTGGTCCCCTACCTCTGGGCGGCGTGGCCGTTCCGCTCGGTGACGGATGCGGCGTCGGGCGAGTCGAACCGCGGGTGGCGGCACTTCATCCTCATCAACTACGTGGTCGGGTTCCTGGTCACGATGCTGATGATCTGGTGGTCCCTCGTTCGCTGACCCGCGCGGCGGCGCGCCGTAGGCTGGTGGGATGGCCGAACTCGAGTCGGCCCGCGTCGACGCGTGGCTCTGGGCGGTGCGCGTCAGCAAGACGCGCTCGGCCGCGACGGCGGCCTGCCGCGCGGGCCACGTGCGCGTGAACGGAGAGCGCGCCAAGGCCGCCCAGCCGGTGCGGCCGGGCGACGAGGTGCGCGTGCGGCTGCACGGGTTCGACCGGATCCTGATCGTGCGCCGGCCGATCGTGAAGCGGGTGTCGGCGGAGCTCGCCGCGGCCGCCGCGGACGACCGCACGCCCCCGCCGCCACCCCGCGAGGCGGTCCCGGCGGCGCCGGTGCGCGACCGCGGCGCGGGACGACCGACCAAGCGGGACCGACGCGAACTCGACCGGCTCCGCGGCCGATGAGCCGCATTGCGCCCGGCGCGGCGTAGCCTTGTGCAGGTGACGAAGGAACTCGCCCACGAACCCGACCTCCGACGCTACGTGCTCCGGGTCGACGGCCAGATCGCGAGCGTGCTCGACTACCGCGAGCTGGGCGACACCGTGGCGTTCGTCCGCACGTTCACGAATCCGCCCTACCGCGGGTGCGGGATCGCGGCGCAGTTGGTCGGCTTCGCGGTCGACGACGTCGAGCAGCGGACCTCGAACCGCATCGTGCCCAGCTGCTGGTACGTCGAGCAGTGGTTCGACCGCCATCCGTCGCGGCGGGCGCTGCTCGATCCTCGGACGGCGTGACCGCGCGCCCGCGGCTGAGCCGCGGGCACCCGCGGCTCAGTACCAGTTGACGGCCTGCGAGTGGCCCCACGCGGCGCACGGCGAGCCGTACGAACGCGCGATGTAGTCCAGGCCCCACTTGACCTGGGTGGCGGCGCTGGTCTTCCAGTCGGCCCCGGCCGTGGCGAGCTTCTCCGCGGGCAGCGCCTGGACGATGCCGAACGCGCCGCTCGAGGCGTTCACGGCCTGGTAGTTCCAGCCGGACTCCTTGGTCCACAGCTGCACCAGGCACTGGAACTCGCCCTCTCCCCAGCCGTACTGCGACGACGCGAGCTGGCGTGCCGTCGCCTGGGCGCCGGCGGGCGTGTTCGCCTGCGCCAGCGCCTCGGCGGCGCGCTGCTCGGCGACCTTCCGGTCGTGCACCGCCGCGGCGCGCTCGGCGGTGTGGATCTGGGCGCGGACCGACGTCGTGAGGTCGCGGACCTCGTCGACCGGCAGGGCCTCGTACGCACCGAGCGAGGCCACTGAGGAGGCCAGCTCGTCGGCGTCGACCTTGCCCTCGACCTCGGCGAGGGTGTCCTCGGCGAGGGTGAGCGTGTCCTGGGCCTCGGCGTGGACCTTCGCCTCGGCGATGCCGGCGTACGCGCCGAGCTGGTCCTTGGCCAGGCCGGTGGACTGGGCGAGCGAGGCGGTCTGCGCCGCTCGCTCCGCGGCGAGCGAGGCGTTGACGGTCAGGCCGGTGCCGGCGACCGCGCCGAGGGCCACGAGGGCGCCGGCGCCGAGGAGGCGACGGCGACGCGACAGGCGGGCGCGGCGGGACGCGCGCCGGGTGGCGGCGTCGGTGCGGTACGGCTCGGGGGCAGGCGTGATCGGATTCGAAGGCTGCATAGCGTTGGGGGCGCTCGGAACCTCTGAGATCGGGGGCCCTCCGAGCTGGGGCATGGACGGGCCCGGACCGACGGCCCGGGCGCACGATCTCCCACGATGCACGACGATTCTGAATGAAACCTCGACTTCGGCTGGGCGAACCATGTCCATGGTGCGCGAGACTGGTCGACATGCCCGACCGCTCGAGCTTCCCGAACCCCGGTCCCCGCGATCGCTGCCCGTGCCTGAGCGGCCAGTCGTACGGCGAGTGCTGCGCTCCCCTGCTGGGCGGCGCCGAGGCCCCGACGGCGGTCCAGCTCATGCGGTCGCGGTACACCGCCTTCGTCGTGGGCGACGCCGAGTACCTGCTCGCCACATGGCATCCGTCGACCCGGCCCGACGACCTCGACCTCGATCCGGACGTCCGCTGGCGCTCGCTCGAGGTCATCCGCACGGAGCGCGGCGGCCCGCTCGACCGCGAGGGCGTCGTCGAATTCGCCGCACGGTACGCGCATGGGGCGGAACGCGGCGTGCAGCGCGAGGTCAGCCGGTTCGTGCGCGACGACCGCTGGCGCTACCTCGACGCCGCCGACTGACGGCATCGGTGCGGCCGCGGGCGCGCCCCGTCATGGCCGGTTCATGGCCGATCCATCGTCATCGCACGGGGAACGCCGAGGCGCCGGACGTAGCGTGGTGGGCGTGACACCGTTCGACGGCCCCCCTCCCCCCGCCCGATTCGCACCGCCGCTGCTGACGGATCGGGCGCGACGCACGCTCGACACGATCGACGGGTCGACGCTCGACGAGATGCGCGCGCTGCGGGACGAGACCGAGCGGTTCATGCAGCGCTACAAGTTCGGCATGGACGAGGTCATCACCAAGCTCTCGATCCTCCGCGAGGAATTCAGCCAGGCGCACGCGTACAACCCGATCGAGCACATCTCGAGCCGGCTGAAGAGCGTCGACGGCGTCGTGGAGAAGATGCACCGCAAGGGCGTCGAACCCACGTTCGACGCCATCCGCCGGACCGTGACCGACATCGCGGGCGTGCGGGTCACGTGCAGCTTCGTCTCGGACGCGTATCGCATCGCCGACCTGCTCACCGCGCAGGAGGACGTGCGAGTGCTCCAGGTGAAGGACTACATCGCCGAGCCGAAGGCGAACGGCTACCAGAGCCTCCACCTGATCATCGAGGTGCCCGTGTTCCTCTCCAGCGGCGCGCACCCGGTCGCCGTCGAGGTCCAGATCCGCACCATCGCCATGGACTTCTGGGCGAGCCTGGAGCACAAGATCTACTACAAGTTCGACCGGCGGGTGCCCGACGAGTTGGTGGCCCAGCTCACGGATGCCGCCAGGACGGCGTCCGAGCTGGATGCACGGATGGAGCGGCTGCATCGCGAGGTGCACGGCCTCCCGCCGCACACGCGCGACGGCCGCACCGCCGTCTGAGGTCAGTCGGGGTCGGGCGTCCGTGCCCGGCTGGGCTGCACCCGGGTGGGCTCGCCCGGCATCTTCGGGAAGTCGGGCGGGAACGGCAGTTCCCCGAGCCCGGCGTCGAGGTCGCGCTGCCACCACTGCAGGAGCGCGTCGATGCGTCCTGGGGCGTCGTGCATGCGGGCCCACGGATCGCCGCGCTGCGCCAGGCGGTCGGGGACGGTGCGAACCGTGAACGCCGCGGGATCGGCGCCCTCGAGCTCCTCCCATTCGAGCGGGCACGAGACCGCCGCGTTCGGCAGCGCGCGCGGGCTGTACGCGCCCGCCATGGTGCGATCCCGATTCGCCTGGTTGAAGTCGACGAACACGCGCTCGCCGCGCTCCTCCTTCCACCAGGCCGTGGTCACGCGGTCGGGCATGCGCCGTTCCAGCTCGCGCCCGAGCGCGATGACGGCATGCCTGACGTCGAGGAACTCGTGCTCGGGCTCGATCGGCGCGAACACGTGGATGCCGCGGTTGCCGGAGGTCTTCACGTACCCCGTGAGCCCCGCCTCCGCGAGGAGCTCGCGCAGCGCGAAGGCGGCCGGGACGGCGTCGTCGAACCCGGTGCCGGGCTGCGGGTCGAGGTCGACGCGCACCTGGTCGGGCAGGTCGGGCGCCCCGGCGCGCGAGGCCCACGGGTGGAACACGATCGTGTTCATCTGGGCGGCCCACACCGCGCCGGCCGGCTCGTCGATCACGAGTTGCGGGTGACTGCGGCCGCTCGGGTAGGTGACCATCACGTCGCGCATCCACTCGGGCGCACCCTTCGGCGGATTCTTGGAGAAGAACGACTCGCCCCCGATGCCGGCGCGGAAGCGCTCGAGCGAGATCGGTCGATCGCCGTTCGCCGCGACGAACGCGGTGCCGACCGCCACCAGGTATTCGGCGAGTTCGAGCTTGGTGATCCCCGGCTCGGGCCAGACCACGCGGTCGGGGCTGGAGATGCGGACCGTGCGGGCGCCCGCAGGGCCGTCGATGTCGATGGTGGTCGCGTCGCGGGCCATGGCGCCGACGCTACCCTGCTCCCCCGACGTGCCCGGTCATGCGCTCAGGGTCGCGTAGCGCTTCGCCGCCCGGGCGCGAGCCTTGGCCGCTTCCACCTCGCGGTCCTTGGGCGGCGCCGAGGTCACGAGGTCGTCGAGCAGGTGCCTGGTGAGGTGGGCGATCTCGTGGACGGCCCGGTCGAACGCCTCCTGGTTGGCGTTGGACGGATGCGTCGACCCGCTGACCTTGCGCACGTACTGCAATGCCGCGGCGTGCACCTCGTCGTCGGTCGCGGCGGGCTCGAAGTTGTGGAGGGTGCGGATGTTCCTGCACATGCGCCGCAGCCTAGCCGCGAGGATCGGGCGCGTCGAGGTCCCCGCGCCCTCAGGCGTCCGCACGATCGGCGTCGGCGCCCGTGACGGCGTCGCGCGCCGCAGCGACCTCCGCCGCCGCATCCTTCGCCCGGCGCTCGGCCCGCTTGAGCCGACGTGCGGCCATCGACGCCGCGCCGTAGCGTTCGGCGACGCGGTCGCGCTCCTCCTCGACGCCCGTGATCACGTAGGCGCTGGCGATGAGGACGACCTGGCTCGACAGGTTCAACCAGATGAGCAGCGCGACGATCGACCCGAATCCCGCCAGGAGCGGGTTGCTCGTCGCGCCGCCCACGAAGAGCCCGGAGAGCACCTGGAGCACCGTGAGCCCCGCGCCGCCGATCAGGGCGCCGGACCAGAGCGCCCGTGCGCTCGGGCGCAGCCCCGAGAGCACCCGGAAGAGGCCCGCCACGACGAGGGTGTCGATGCCGAACACGACGATGATCGACAGCACGCGGGACCCGGTGTCGAACAGCACGCCGCCGAACGGACGACCGAGCCAGGCGACGACCTGGTCCAACGCCCCCGTTCCGAGCACCGTGACGATGGATCCGCTCGCGAGTAGCAGGCCGAAGCCGATGGCGATCGCGAGGTCGCGCAGGAACTGCCAGAGGAAGAACACGCGATCGTCCGGCACGTCCGCGAGCTGGCGAAGCGCGATGCGCAGCGAGCGGATGGCGCCGATCGCGGCGCCGACGACGCCGATCAGCGCGACCGCTCCGGCGATGCTGAGCGAGAGCGGCTGGATGAGGCTGGCCGGGTCGATCGCGGCATCCTCGCCGATCAGGCCGGGGATGACATCGCTCACGGTCGCGACGATGGCGTCGATCGCGTCGGGGTTCCCGGCGAGCCAGATGCCCGCGATCGCGAAGCCGAGGAACACGCCCGCGAAGACCGAGAACAGCGTGCGATAGGTCACGCTGTCGGCGAGCATCGGCCCGTGCTCCTCCTGGTACCTGAGGAACGCCCGCGCGGGCTTGGTGCTGAGCGCCCATTGCACGGTGCGCGTGATCCTCGTGCGGATGCCGCCGGCGGCCGTCTGCCCGGAGTCCTCGGTCATCCCGACAGGCTAGCGAGCACCGGCGCCGCGGATCACGCCCTTGACGGGCGCGCCGACGTCCCCCGGCCGCTCGGCCCCCGAGCCGCGGCCTCGGAACGATCACTCGAGGAGAGCTCCGCCCGCTTCGATCAGGTCGCGGGCAGGGGCGACGCGAACGAGCGCCGCCGACTCGCGACGATCGACGCCGACGAGCGGGCGGCGCTCGAAGAGGTGCTCACCCGGCGGCTCGCGGCGATCGGATCGCCGGACCCACCGGGTGAGCGAGGACCGTCCTGCCGGTCCGGGGGGCCCGGATCAGTACCAGCCGACCGAGACCGAGTGCGACCAGGCGCCGCACGGGGTGCCGTAGCGGCCGGCGATGTAGCCGAGGCCCCAGGTGATCTGCGTCGCGGCGTTGGTGGCCCAGTCGGCGCCGGCGGAGCCCATCTTGCTGCCGGGGAGGGCCTGCGGGATGCCGTACGCGCCGCTGTACGGGTTCTGCGCGTAGACGTTCCAGCCGGACTCCTTGTTCCAGAGGTCGACGAGGCAGCCGAACTGGTCGCCGCCCCAGCCGTACATGGAGGCCATGAGGTCGCGGGCGATCGCCTGCGCGCCACTCGGGTTCGCGGGACCGCTCGGGTACGACGGCGTCGCCGGCGCGGCCGGCTCGGCGGCAGCGGCCTCGGCGGCAGCGGCCTCGGCGGCAGCCTTCTCTGCGGCCGCCTTCTCGCGGGCGGCCTTCTCGGCGGCGGCCTTCTCGGCGGCCTTGCGGTCGAACTCCTTGACCTCGGCGCGGACGTCCGCGGCCTTCTCGGTCGCCTCGCCGGCGAGCTCGAAGACGCGCTCGGGCGCGAGGTAGGAGTAGAACTCGAGGCTCGCGACCGATGAGGCGAGCTCGGTCGCATCCGCCTTGCCCTTAGCCTTGGCGATGGTGGCGTCCGCGAGCTGGAGCGTGTCCTCGGCGCGCTTGACGGCGTGCGCCTCGAGCAGGCCGCCCGCGGCGTCGAGCTGGTCGATGCCGCGATCGGTCGATGCCGCGAGCGCGGCCGTGTCGGCGATGCGCTGCTCGCGGTCGGCCGCAGCCGACTGGATGGCGAAGCCGGAGCCGACGATCGCGCCGACGGCCACGATCGAGCCGGCGCTGAGCCAGGCGGCGCGACGGTTGCGGCGGACGCGGCGGACGCGTGCGCGGGTCTCGTCGAGGGTCGTGGTGGACGTGGGGGTACTGGGGGAAGTGTTCTGCTCGTGCATATGTCTCATCGGGGCCGCGCGGTGCTGTGCGCGCGCAGCCCATGTCTCGTCTCGGTGCAGGAAATCAGGGGGGTCGCCGTGGCGAAGTCGCCAGTCTGCACACTGTTCCTCCACGACCCGTGCCGGTTCCCTGTGAAAGTCATCAGAATCAGTGACTGATGCTCACTTCCGTGTATCGAACGGATTCAGCGTCTGACCGGGGAGAAATCCGGATATCCCTGCCACTCCCCAGGCCCGTGCGACCGCACGAAGGCCTGGTGGACGCGTTCGCAGGCGCCCCGGAGCGTGGTGGCCCACCCGAGCACGCGGCCCTCGAACTCGGCGCGATAGCGGATCGCCCCGTCGATCCGGACGATGCTGACCCGGCCGTACTCGCGGCCGAGCGAGTCCACCAGTCGCCACCGACCCGGTTCGGGTTCGTCGGCGGCGAGGATCGGATGCCACGTGGCCAGTGCTGCTCCCTTCCGAGCGCCCCGGCCGGCGTGATTTCCATGGTACGTCGCCCCCGACGGCGCGCGGGGGCCAACCGGCCGCGCCGGACCGTCGCCGGGCGGGGACGGGCCATCCTCGATATCGTGGCGCGCACGGGCGGTCGGGCGTCCGGAGGAGGCGGCATGGCGACCTGGACGGCTCGATCGCGCGAGGCTCGGCCGACCACCGCCCGTGGGACCTCGATCGTGATCGTCGTCCTGATCGCGGCCGTCGCCGCGATCCTGCGCGCGGCGCCCTTCGCGTTCCCGGAGGCGGTGCTCTGGATCCGGGAGAACGACGACGGCGTCATGTACTCGGGCGCGCTCGCGCTGCTGCGCGGCGCCGCGCCGTACGCCGATTTCGACTACGTGCATCCGCCGGGCTCCCTGCTGCTGCTCGCGCCGTTCGCCGCGCTCGGGTCGGTCACGAACGAGGCGGTCGGCCTCGCGGGCGCGAGGCTCCTCACGATCGCCGTGGGCGTCGCGAACACCGTCCTCATCGGGATGCTCCTGCGACGCTTCGGCAGTGGCGCGATCGTGATCGGCGCCGGCGCGTACGCGGTGTGGGGCACCGCGGTCGCGACGGAGCGGACGTACCTGCTCGAGCCGTACCTGAACCTCGCGCTCCTGGTCGCACTCGCGGCCTTCGCCGCGGGTCGGCGCGGTGCGCCGGTCAGCGCCGGCATCGCGATCGGGCTCGCGGTGGTGGTCAAGTTCTGGGCCATCCTCGACGTGCTGGTCATCGGCGCGCTGGCCTGGTCCCGCTCCGGTCGGTCCGGACTGCTGCGCTACCTCGCCGCGGGGTCCGCCGCGGCCGCGGCGGTGGCGCTTCCGTTCCTGGTCCGCGATCCCGGGGCGATGTGGCGGCTCACCGTGTCGGCGCAGCTCGGCCGGCGCGGCAACGACGTCGACCTCGCCGAGCGAGCCGACGTGTTCTCGCCGTACCTGTCGTTCCCTGCGCTGCGCGAGCTGATCCCGACCACGGCGTCCGCCCTCGGGGTGGCGCTGCTGCTCGCGGTGGCCGCGGTCCCCCTGGTCGCCGCCGCCCGGGCGCGGAGGACGCCACGCGACTGGCCCGACGAGGCGTGGTGGAGCGTGATCACCCTCGCCCACGCGCTCGCGATCGGCCTCAGCGCCATGTTCTTCTACCACTACGCGGCGTGGATCATGGCGCCGCTCGCCCTCTCGCTCGGCGCCGCCGTCGGTCGCCTCCGGCGCAGACGACTGCGGGTGGCGGCGGTCGCCGCGGCCTCGGCCGTCCTCGCGCTGATGGCGGCCGGCGACCTGCGCTCCGCCACCCCGACGCCGTCCGCGAGTACGATCCGGGCGTGGGCGACGAGCCACGACTGCGTGGCCGGCATGCCGTCGGTGCTCGTCGCGGCCGACCACGTCGGGGCGAACCTCGCGGGCGGGTGCCCGATGGACGTCGATCCACTGAGCCTCGGCATGACCCTGCCGGAGGCGGGGAACCTGACCCATCGCGGCCTGATCGAGTCGACGGAGTGGACCGACCGATGGTGGTCGTACGTCGAGGGTGCCGACGGTGCGGCGATCACCGCCGACCAGCGGGAATGGTTCACGCCCGCGCAGCGGGAGCGGTTCGAGGACGAGTTCCGCCTCGACGGCGTGGTCGGTCGGATCGAGCTCTGGAGCCGCGTCGCGCCCTGATCACGTGGCGCACGGCGGTGCGCCGCACATCAGTCGGCGCGGATCGCGGCGCCGATGCGCGCGGCGAGGTCGTCGAGCTCATCGAGGATGTCGTCGACGCCCCAGACCCGATTGCGCTGTCGGGCGGTGACCTGGTGGATGACGCCGTCCGCCTCCAGGCGATCGAGGGCCGTGTAGACACTCGAGAGCGGCGCTCCGGTGAGGCGCTGCGCATCCTCCGCGCCGAGGATGGGGTGCTCGGCGAGCACGGCGAGCAGGGACGCCGCGGCGCTCCCGGCCCGGGGGCGACTGCGTTCGCGCCACCGCTCCGGCAGGCCTGCGAGCCGGTCCGCGGACCGGCCGGCCTCGACGGCGGCGATGCGGGTGCCCCGGGCCAGGTCTGCGACGAACGCGTCGACGTGGCCGTCGCGGTATCCGTTGACGAGCGAGAAGTACCGGTCGCGCTCCGCGAGCATCGCCGAGGCGACCGGCACGACCGTGCGCCGGGTCAGGCCCCGCCGGCGGAGGACGGCGCTGATGAGGGCCCGGCCGATCCGGCCGTTGCCGTCGGTGAACGGGTGCACGGACTCGAACTGGGCGTGCGCGATCGCCGCCTGCGCGACGGGGTCGAGGTCGTCGCGGTTGGCGAACGCGAGCAGGTCGTCCATGTACTCGGCGACGGTGTCCGGCGGCGGCACGTGGACGGCGCCGATCGGCGAGTGGTCGGATCCCCCGATCCAGTTCTGCACGTCGCGCAGGCGGCCGGCGTAGGCCCCGTCGAGCCGGTCGTCGACCATGAGCGTGCGGTGCGCGTCGAGGACGTCGCCGAGGCGCACCTCCCCGCTCTCTCCGGCGCGGTCGATCATGCCGGCCAGGGCGCGGGTCGCGGCCACCATCGAGGTGGCGGACTCGTTCGACCGGATGCCGGCGACCGCGCGCGCGTAGTCCTCGAGGCTCGCATCGATCCGCTCGATCTTGGATGAGGAGACCGACTCGGTGCGCAGCAGCAGCCCGCCGAGCGCGCCGATGTGTCCCCGGGGGTCGGCGTCGAGCGCGATCACCTCCCGAGCGGCCTCGGCGAGCGCGGCGGCGATGTCCGGAGGCGGCGTGTAGGCCCGGGTCGCGATGAACGGCGGCAGCGAGACGGTGACCTCGCGCAGCATCCGGTCGGCGCGGCTGCCGTGCCGGCCGGACTGACGCCAGGGCTGCGTGAGCGCTCGGTGCGCCGGCCAGGCGCCGGTGCCGGAGATCCCGCCCATGGTCGTCTTCCCGTCCGTCGAAGTCGGAACAAGACTAGCGTTATTCCGAGTTATTAGGTCAACCCGGAATACTGCTCCGGTTCATTCCGTGTTCGAGGTGAGCGCGACGCCCGCCGAACGCGCCGGCTCGGCATAGGCGCGTGCGAGGTCGGCGACGCTCGCGTGGGCGTTCAACCCGCTCGGATTCGGGACGACCCAGAGTTCGGCATCGCCGAGCCGCTCGTCCTGCCTCCCGACCGCGGCGCTCGGCCGGACGAAGCCCTGCCGGTAGGCGGTGATGCCGACGATCGCGACGACGGGGGCACCCCATCGCCGGACGTCCTGCTCGAGACGCGCAGCGCCCAGGCGGAGCTCCGCACGGTCGAGTTCGTCCGCGCGTGCCGTGGCCCGGTGCACGAGGTTCGAGATCCCGATCCCGGCATCCAGCAGCATCCGGCGATCCTCCTCGCCGAGGCCGGCCGAGAAGTCGGGCAGCCGCGGGATGATGCCGGCCGCGGCGAGCGCGGGATAGAAGCGGTTGCCCGGGTGGGCGAAGTGGCTGCCGGTCGCGGCCGTCCAGAGGCCGGGGTTGATGCCCACGAACACGAGCCTCGGATGCTCGGGCATCAGGTCGTCGACGGCGGCGCCGCGGAACGACTCGAGTTCGGCCCGGGAGAATCCCATTCCCTGATCATCCCCCGGACGCGGGATCGGCACGACCGGCCCGCGAGGCGGCGCGACGACGCACGCCCGCGAGCAGCCGCCTCGTCGCGAACGCATGGGCGCCGAGGTGGAGCAGCACGACGCGGTACGCCGCGCCCCGCACGCCCGGGAATTCCGCGGAGGTGACCGCCCGGAGGCGGCTCCGGCCCGGCCCGGCCTCGTCGACGAGGAGGGCGAGGGCGTAGTCGGCGAACCGGTGGCGTCCGGCGAGCAGGAGCTCGCTCGGCGCCGTCGCCGCAGCGACGTGGAACCCGGGGACGACGGATCCCGCCGCGATCGGACGCGGCCCGGCCGGGCCGACATCCTCGCACCCGAGCAGCCTCGCGAACCACGCCGGTCCCAGGCGGTCGACGATCTCGAGGACCGCCGTCCAGACCGCGTCCCGGTCCGCGTCGATCAGCGTCGAGTGCTCGTCGACGAACGGGAGCTCGGGCAGGATCCCCGCGCGGCGGAGGTGGTCGACCAGGTGCGTCGTCACCCGGAGTCGTCCGAGTTCCTCGGGCGCGACCCAACGGGCGTCGTCGGCATCGTCGCCGGCCACCGGTTCCGCGCCCCGGCCTCGATCGGTGGCCGCGAAGCCGTGGATCTCGTACTCGCGACCGTCGCCCGTCGGCGTCCTGAGGACCCAGACCTCGCGGCCGACCGCGACCTGGAGTCCCGTCTCCTCGCGCACCTCGCGCGCCGCGGCCTGTGCGAGCGACTCGCCCGACTCGACTCGGCCACCGGGCACCGACCACCGACCGCGCTGCGGATCGCGGCCGCGGCGGACGAGCAGTATGCGCCCCGACGCATCCGTGACGGCGGCGCTCACGGCCCGGATGATCTCCATCAGCCCACCGTAGGCCCCGGGCGCCGCGCGAGCGCCGGAGGGCCGTCGTCAGCCCCGCACGTGGGTGGCGACGATCGGCCACGGGAAGACGCGGAGCCGGGCGACGCCGAGGATCGTGCTCGGGGCGACGAAGGACTGCTGCCACGCGGCCGGGTCGTGCGTGCCCGCGCGCTGGTCGCCGAGCACGAACACCCGGTCGCGCGGGACCGCGAACGAGCCCCGGAAGCTGCCGGATCGACGCGCGTACGGCTCGTAGAGCGGTTGCCCGTTGACCGCGATGCGGCCGTCGGGGGCGACGACGACGCGGTCGCCGGGCAGGCCGATCACCCGCCGAAGGTCCGGCTCCGCACGCTCCGGTGCCCGGTACACGAGGATCTCGCCGCGGCGGAGCCGATGCGGACGCCGGTTGCGGCTCGTGAGCACCACGTCGCCGGGCTCGAGCAGTGGTCGCATCGCGTCGGAGCGGACGACGGTCGGGAATGCGGCGAACCGGTGGACGAGCACGACGATCGCGATGAGCGCGACGACGGCGATGAGGATGGCCGGAGCCGCCGACCCGTTCACGGGACCTGCTCCCGGCTCGGCGTCGCGGTCGCCGGTCGGCCGGCCCGTCCGGACGTGACCGCACGCTCCCCCGTTCGTCGTTCCCGACTGCGGTCCGGACGCTCCTGCCGACGTGCGCTCACCACGCTCCCTCCCGCGTCGCGCCCACGGCGGCGCCGTGCGTCAGGGTACGGGCGGCCGCGACCTTCCCGCGGAGGCTGTCCACAGGGTGCGCACCGTCTGCGTCATCCGGATCGGTCGAGGTCGTGCGCGACGGCGAAGATCGCCGCCTCGGTGCGCGAGTGCACGCCGAGCTTGTCGAAGATGTTGCTCACGTGACGGTGCACGGTGCGCTCGCTGACGTAGATCTCCTCGGCGATCGCCCGGTTGGTCCGCCCCTCGGCCAGGAGCGCGAGCACCTCCCGTTCGCGCGGGCTCAGCCCGTAGGCGCCGCGCTCCTCAGTGCGGGACTCGGCGGCGAGCCGGAGCGCCCGGACCCGGTCGCGCTCTCGGACGGCGCCGATGCGTTCGCACGTGTCCTCGGCCGAGCCGAGCTCCATGAGCTCCGCCTCGCGGTCGCCGAGGTCGCGGCAGGCGGCCGCGATCAGCACCTGGGTGCGCGCGGTCTCGAGCGGGTGCTCGAGACCGCGCGTCGTCCCGGCCGCGCGCCGCAGCTCGGGGAGCGCCCGGTCCGGTCGGCCGTCGGCGAGCGCGAGCTGTCCGCGCGCCCGGGAGAGCTCAGCGTCCATGATCGAACTGCCGACCTCGGCGGCGACGGACTCGAGTTCGTCGATAGCCCGCCGCGCCTCGTCGAGGTCCGGTCGTGCGGCGTCGGCGGCCGCCGCACCCGACGCGTCGTCCGGCCTCCCCTCGGCCAGTGCGACCGACACGAGCGCGGGGAGCAGGCGCGCGCGCTCCATCGGCCGGGTCGCCTCGGCGAGCGCGCGTCGAAGCCCCTGCAGCGCGGCCTGATGCGCCCCCTGCTCGAGACGCAGCAGCGCGAGCCCCGGATGCACGGGATGCCCGAGCGCGGCCGCCGTGCGGTACGCGGCGTCGGCCTCGACGTGGTCCCCCCGGTCGCGGTGGGTCTCGCCGAGCTCGTACCACGCATGGCCCTCGACGTGCACCGAGTGCTCCTGGTGCAGCGTCGCCGCGGCCGCCTCGAGGTCCTCCAGCGCACCGGACAGGTCGCCGCTGCGCCGTCGCAGGATGGCCCGGTAGACGCGGCAGTTGCCGAGCAGCGCACCGCTCGGCGGGGCGGGAAGCGCCGCCATCCACTGCTCCATGTGCCGCGACCAGTCCTGGGCGCGCACCACGTCCCGAGCCTCGGCCTCGCACGTGCCGATCGCCGCGCAGTAGATGGTGCTCGTCAGCCGCGGCGAGAGCCGTCCCGCGAGGACGCGGATCATCACGTCGTCGAGGATCGCCACCCCGGGTTCCCGACGACCGTCGAGGAGCAGCGATCGTGCGGTGAGCAGTTCCGCCATGGACTCCAGGTCGAGGTCCCCGCCCGTGCGGCCCTCGGTGACCGCCGGCCCCAGCACGCCCCGCGCCTCCTCGAACCTGGCACGGCCGAGGTACCCGTAGGCCTCGGCGACGCGCGCCCACCCCGGCTCGGGTTCGGCCAGCTCGTCGGCGAGTCGGCGCGCCCGCCCGATCCACGCCATGGCCAGTGCCGGTTCGCCCGAGTACAGGTGGGCGCTGAAGATCCAGAACGCGTCCGTCGCAGCGCCGGGCAGGTCGCCCTGACCGCGCGCGCCTCGAACGCTCGCTCGAGGCATCGCACGGACTCGGCTTGGCGCGCCGTCATCTGACCGGCCTCGGCCCATCGTTCGAGGTCGTCGACCGGAAGGGCGCCCTCGTCGTCGGCGGCGCGGAACGCGTCGCACGCCTCGCGCCACTGCGCGTCGGCGTGCAACCGCCTGGCCAGTTCGATCGCACCCACGGTGGACAACTCCCCTGTGGCGCGATTCTCCCACAGCGACGATGGCCCGAACCACCCATTCCGGCCGGACGACACGGCCCGGCCTGCCGATGCCGCCCGACCTCGACCGGACGGAGCATCGGGGCGTGCCCGCACGGGGCACCCCGACCGAGGAGACATCATGGACGCGCCGTTCATCTACATCGCCACCTACCCGATCACGCCGGGACACGCTGACGGAGCCGTCGAGCACGCGACGCAGGTCGCGCGGACGGTCGAGGAGCAGGAACCTCGGATGCTCGGCTTCTACTTCTTCGTCGACGACGCTCGACGCAACGCGATCGTCGTGCAGGTCCATCCCGACCCGGACTCGATGGTCACGCACATGCACGCCATCGCCGAGCACCTCGCGGCGGCGGGCGAGCACCTGGACCTCGCACGCGCGACGACGTTCGCGCTCGGCACGCCGCCGCGGCAGGTCACCGACTACTGGGCCGACTACGAGGACGGGATCCGCATCTTCCCTGAGGCGATCGCCGCCGTCACGCGAACGGGCCGCTCCGAGGAGGTGCCGGGCTGAGCACGCGGCCCACGGTGGACCCGCCCGGGACGCCGCCGGTTCCCTTGCCGGCGGCGTTCCCGCATGGGGGTCGAGGTCGCGTCGCCGAGAGCGCTCACGCGGCGGCGAACGCGGCCCCGAAGAAGTCGACGAGCTCGGCACCGACCGCGCGGGGATGGGTCAGCGGGCCGATGTGCCCGGCGCCGGGGATCGCGTGGAGGCGCGAGTCCCGCACGTGCCCGGCCACGTGACGCGCACTGGCTGCGAAGAACGGCGACGTCTCCGAACCGTGCAGCACGAGCACGGGGGTGTCGATCGCCCCGAGGACCGCCGGGTCCTCGGGCATCGCGCCCTCGTACTCCGCGACCTGCTGGAAGACCCTCAGCACGTGCGGGGAATAGCCGCCGGTGGCCTCGAAGTACCCGGCGGCGTCCGCGGATTCGAGATCCTCGGCGGTGAACGGGTGCTCGGCGATCGCCCGCATCCCGCCGGGCAGGTCGCCCTGCGCGACCAGTTCGCCGCCGCGGACGAGGGCGCCCAGCAGGGCCGCGCGTTCCTCGTCATCCATCAGCATGCCCGCCATCGGCTCGTACGCGGCGGTCGCCCGCACCGCGGCCGAGCGCGACGCCACGGCGAGCGCATGGCCCGCTCCGGCGGACCAGCCGACCAGTCCGGCCGGCTCGCCCAGGCTCTCGACGTACGTCTCGTAGTCGGCGCCGATCCGGTCGATCCGGAGGTTGGGATGGTCCCCGCTGCGGCCCCGTCCGCGCATGCTCGGCAGGTGGCAGGTGAATCGGCCGGCGACGTGCGGCACGACGGCCGCCCAATCCAGGTCGCCGTCTCCCATCACGCCCTGCAGGAACACCACCGGCGGGCCCTCGCCCTCGACGGTCGCACGGATGGCGACGCGGTCGTCGGTGATCACCTCGTGGGCTCGCTGTGCGCGCACGGCTCCGCCCTCCCCCTCGTTGGACCCCGATCGGGCCCATGCCTCGACCCTGCACCCGTCCCGGCGCCGCCGCAATGGCCCCGGCCGCGGTGGCGAGGCATGCCGTTTTCGATGCGTGAGCGCGGGCCGAGGCCGAGTGCGCCGAGTGCCCGGACCGACGCGAAAGCCCCGGAGACTCGTGCGAGTTTCCGGGGCTTCGTCGGTCGGGCTGACAGGATTTGAACCTGCGACCCCTTGACCCCCAGTCAAGTGCGCTACCAAGCTG
This sequence comes from Agromyces litoreus, assembly GCF_040496015.1. NCBI lineage: Bacteria > Bacillati > Actinomycetota > Actinomycetes > Micrococcales > Microbacteriaceae > Agromyces > Agromyces litoreus. Next base: position 21,128 of record NZ_JBEPKA010000021.1, on the reverse strand, counting down.
CGCCACAGCCCGATGCCCCCGGCTCCGGAGGCAACTCGACAATCATAGCGGGTTCCGGAGAGGTGCTCGACCACGCGCGGACGCCGCGGCGCGGGTCAGGCGCCCGCGATCCGGCCCGACGAGCGGCGCGCCGCGGCTCGGCCCGCGTCCGCCGCCTCGGCGAGCTCCCGCATCCGGCCGGCGACGGCGTTCATGCCGCGTACGAACGCGGCCCGGTCGGCGGAGTCGACCGCGAGCAGGAGCACGGAGGTGAGCTCGGCGTGGTCGCGTTCCATCTCGTGCATCAGGCGTTCGGCGTCGTCGGTCAGCGTGACGAGGACGGCACGGCGATCCGAGGGATGCGGCGAGCGCGTGACGTAGCCGGCGGCTTCGAGCGCGTCGACCAGGCCGGTGACGTTGCGGGGGCTGACCTGGAGCCGTGCAGCCAGCGCCTGCTGCGTGGACGGGCCGCTGCGGGCGAGCCGTCGCAGCAGCCGCATCCGCGCCGTGCTCAGCGAGCTTCCCGCGAACTCGTGCTCGAGGTCGCGCTCGAGGAGGTCGGCGATCTCGAGGATCCGATCGAGCGGGGAGGGCTGGCCGGACACATCGTGATGCTACTTCACGATTCGGCCGGTTCACGGAACCGTCGCCCGCGCGCCCGTGAACAGCCCTGCGACAGCTCGGCGACAACCCGCCAATAGGCTGGCGGCATGGCGATGAAGAAGCCCGGACCCCTGCTCGCCTGGTTCTACCGCGCGCCGTCGTCGCTGTACCGCGCCCGGCTCGGCTGGATGATGGGCGGCAGGTTCCTCATGCTGAGCGCCATCGGCCGTACGAGCGGCATCGAACGGCAGACCGTGCTGGAAGTGGTGCGTCGGGACGTCCCCGCGTCGGGCCCGCCGACCCTCTGGGTGGTCGCGAGCCGCGGTCCGAAGACGGACTGGTACCGGAACGCGATCGCGCACCCGGGCGTGCGGGTCGACTGGAGGTCGCAGCGCTACGCCGCCACCGCGATCGACCTCGACCTCGACGGTCGGATCGAACTGCTCGCCGACTACCAGCGCCGCTACCCGAAGGCGGCTGCGATGCTGGGCCGGGCGGCGCTCGGGGAGTCGTTCACCGCGGATCCGGACGACCTGCGCGTACTCGCGGAGGACCTGCGCGCCCTTCGCCTCGACCCCGCGCGCGCCGAACCGGGCGCGGACGCACGGGGCGGGACGGATGTCGCGGGCTCGCGGTAGCGTCACCGCATGACCGAGACCCCATCCGGCCGATCGAGCGAGGTCGACGCCGGTGCGTTCCGGGTCGTCCCCGCGAACACCGCCCCGTTCGTCGACGTCGAGGCCGTGTTCGGGACCCGCGGCGATCCCGCCACCTGCTGGTGCCAGTGGTACAAGCTGCGCGGCGCGGCGTTCGACGGGTCGTCCGCCGGCGAACTGCGATCGCGGCTCGCGGAACAGCTCGCAGCGCCCGGGCCGGGGCCGGGGCTGCTCGCCTACGAGGGCGACACCCCGGTCGGCTGGTGCGCCGTCGAAGCACGTGCCGACCTGCCGCGGCTTCCGTTCAGCCACGTCGCCTCGGCCTCCCCCGACGGCGACTTCGGCGCGTCCGACGTCTGGGCGGTCTCCTGCTTCGTCGTCCCGCGCCGATTCCGACGACGTGGCGTCGCCGCGGCCCTGGCGGCGGCCGCCGTCGAGACGGCGCGCGCGCACGGCGCGCGCGTGCTCGAGGCGTACGCCGTCGATCCGGCGGCCAGGTCCACGCCGCCGGCCGCCGACCTGTTCCCCGGCACCGTGTCGATGTTCGCTGCGGCGGGGTTCGTCGAGGTGGCGCGTCCGAAGCCCCACCGCGTCATCATGCAGCGCGAGCTCGCCGGCTGAACGCGCTCGACCCGACGAACGGCCGTGCCCCGGATCGGCGTGCGGATGCGTCGCCGGCCGGTCCCGCGGACCCCGCCGGTCGGGTTCAACGCCTCCGCCAGGCCGCGGCCGCGTGCCTGAGCTCGACCACCGCATCGTCGAGCTCGCGGAGGTGTCGCGCGGCCCGTCGGTCCGCCGCTCCGGCCAACGCCTCGAACGCCGCAGCGGGCTCGCCCGCGTGGGCGGCGTGCGCACCCGCCCGCCGGACGTGCTCGGCGAACAGGACCTCGTCGCGGTGGTCGCCGAGCACGTCGTGCAGCCGTTCGCCCGCCTTCGCGAGCCGCATCGCATCGGTCCCGAACATCGCGATCGGCGGCGCCGCGACCGACTCTGCGGTGTAGCGCAGTCGCCGGCCGGCCTTCCGCACCGCATGCAGCGCGGCGATCTCGGGGTCGCTGCGGAGGCGCTTCGCGCGCTTCACCGCCCGCCGGGCCTCGCGCTCGACCAGGGCGCCGAGCACCTCGCGGGGCGGTCCGGCGGCGTCCGGCGCGAATCGGGGTGCGCGGAGGAACTCCGCCAGCGCGGCGCGGCGCGCCTCGGCCCGTGGCATCCGCTGACGTTCCACGAACCGGGCGTGGGCGAGCCGGTGCGCCTCGACCTGTGCATCGACGAGCCGTTCGCGGAGCGCGGCGAACTGCTCGCGAGACCCCGCGACGTCCTCGGCCGGGTCGCGCTCGCCGGCGGCCTCCAGTGCGTGCTCGGCCACCTGGATGCGCACCTCGAGGTCGCGCACGGCCCCGAGTTCCCGGCCGAGTTCGCGGAGCCGGCGCCGCAGCATGCGCGTGGCCGAGGGATCGAACAGCGGTGCGTACGCAGCGAGCAGGCTCCGCAGGCGCCGGACGTGCGTGCGCAGCTGGTGCACCGCATCGGGTTCGTCCGCCTCCGCCGCCGGCTCGAACTCGGACATCCGCTCGGCGACCGCCCGGATCGCAGCGAGGGCGGCGCCACCGGCGTCCGCGTCGCCCGGGTCACCGCGAGCGTCGTCGGCCGGAGCGGCCTCGGTCGTCGGCGCGGACATGCGCCCATGCTATGCGGGCGCTGCCGCCTCCCCCGGGACCGACGGCCCCTGCGACCGAGGCTCGCAGACCACCACCGGGATCTCGCGACGGGTGCGCTGCTGGTAGCGCGCATACCCCGGGTAGGCGGCCGTGATCCTCGGCCAGAGAGCGGCACGCTCGTCGCGCGTCGCGGTGCGTGCGCGCATCCGCCGGACCGAGCCCCGGAGTCCGACCTCGACGTCGGGGTCCGCGACGAGGTTCAGGTACCACGCCGGGTGATGGTCGGCGCCGCCCTTCGACGCGACGAGCACGATGCGGTCAGGTTCGAGGATCGGGGCCGAGAGGATCGCCGACCTCGGCCGACCCGAGCGCCGACCGGTCGTGTGCAGCTCCACGGTCGGCATCCGGCCGATGCGCCATCCGACCCGTCCGCCGGTCACGGAGATCAGCCATCGATGCAGGCCCGACATGATCGCGAGGCCGCGATCGCCGAGGATGCCGCCGTCCGAACCCATGCGTCGAGGGTACGCCCGTGACATCGGCGGGCCCCGGACGCGAGGATGGGGGCGTGCACGGCAACCCGACGACGCCTCCGCCGCTGCCCGGCCGCCGACTGGTCGAGCAGCACTGGCGCGATGTCCTCTTCCTGCACTGGCGCGTCGACCCGGCGCGGGTCGCGCCCCTTCTCCCGCACGGGACCCGTCCGGACGTCCTCGGCGACGCCACCTGGGTCGGGCTCATCCCGTTCGTGCTCGCGGACACCCGCTTCCCGCCGGTGTCGCCCATGCGGCGACTGGGGACGTTCGTGGAGGTCAACGTGCGCCTCTACTCGCGCGACGACCGGGGCCGGCACGGCGTGGTGTTCCGCACGCTCGAGGCCGGGCGCCTGCTGCCGGTCCTCGTCGCGCGCGCCGGATGGGGCCTGCCGTACCACTGGGCGCGCTCGAGCGTGACGAGGCGGACGGATGCCGCGGGGGTCGAGCTCGACTTCCGGAGCCGCCGGCACGGGCCCGGCGGCCCGTCCACGCGCATCAGCGCCCGACTCGGCGGCCCGGTCGCCGCGAACGCGCCCGACGCGGAGCTCGCGAGCTTCCTCACGGCGCGATGGGGCTACCACGAACGCCATCTCGGGCGGACGTGGTGGGCGCGGAACACGCACGAGCCGTGGCCGCTGCAGCGCGCCGAGCTCCTCGAGCTCGACGACGAGCTGCTCGCGGCGAGCGGGCTCCCCGAACTGGCCGGCCGAGCGCCCGACTCGGTGCTGGCGTCGACGGGCGTGCGGACCGCGTTCAGTCGGCCGCGCCCCGTGTCGGCGACCGCGTGGCGATGGCGGCCGGCGTGGTCCGGCGGCGTGGTGCCCGCGTGAGCTCGCCCGTCCGCCCTCGGTCCTACGGCCGGGGGCGCTTCTCCCGCACTCGCATGTTCAGCACGATCGGCGACCCGGCGAAGCCGTAGATCTCGCGCAGGCGGCGCTGGATGAACCGGCGGTAGCCCGCGTCGAGGAATCCGGTCGTGAACAGCACGAAGGTCGGCGGACGCGTCGCCGCCTGCGTCCCGAACAGGATGCGCGGCTGCTTGCCGCCCCGGAGCGGGTGGGGGTGGGCCTGCACGAGCTCGGTGAGGAAGGCGTTGAACTTGCCCGTCGGGATGCGCGTGTCCCACGACTCGAGGGCCGTCTCGAGGGCCGGGACGAGCTTCTCGAGGTGGCGCCCGGTCTTCGCGGAGATGTTCACCCGCGGCGCCCACGCGACGTGGTGCAGGTCCTGCTCGATCTCCCGCTCGAGGTACCGGCGACGATCGTCGTCGAGCAGGTCCCACTTGTTGTAGGCGAGGACGAGCGCGCGACCCGACTCGAGCACCAGGTCGATGATGCGGACGTCCTGCTCGGAGATCGGCTGCGAGACATCGAGCAGCACGACGGCCACCTCGGCCTTCTCGAGTGCGGCCTGCGTGCGCAGCGACGCGTAGAAGTCGGCGCCCTGCTGCAGGTGGACCCGGCGACGGATGCCGGCGGTGTCGACGAACCGCCAGACCCTGCCGCCGAGCTCGATCTGCTCGTCGACGGGGTCGCGCGTGGTGCCCGCGAGGTCGTTCACGACCACGCGCTCCTCGCGCGCGGCCTTGTTCAGCAGGCTCGACTTGCCGACGTTCGGACGACCGAGGATCGCGACCCGGCGGGGCCCGCCGAACTCCTCCTTCGCGACCGCCGAGAACTGGGGCAGGACGCGGAAGACCTCCTCGAGCAGGTCCGCGACGCCGCGGCCGTGGAGCGCGGAGACCGGGTGGGGCTCGCCGAGGCCGAGGTTCCACAGCGCGGCGGCCTCGGGCTCCTGACGCGCGTCGTCGACCTTGTTCGCCACGAGGAAGACGGGCTTCCTCGTCTTGCGGAGCAGCCGGACGACGTGCTCGTCGGTCGCGGTCGCGCCCACGGTCGCGTCGACGACGAACAGCACGACGTCGCACAGCTCGATCGCCACCTCCGCCTGCGCGGCGACCGACGCGTCGATGCCGCGCGCGTCGGGCTCCCACCCGCCGGTGTCGACGAGCGTGAAGCGGCGGTCGAGCCACTCGCCCTTGTACGACACGCGGTCGCGCGTGACGCCGGGCGTGTCCTCGACGACCGCTTCACGGCGACCGAGGATGCGGTTCACGAGCGCCGACTTGCCCACGTTCGGCCGACCGACGATCGCGATCACCGGCAGGGCCGGCAGGGTGCGGATGCCCTCCTCGCCCTCGTCGGAATGCTCGAGCAGGTCGAGGTCCTCGACGTCCAGCTCGTAGTCGTCGAGGCCCGAGCGCAGGGCGGCCGCGCGCTGGTCGGCGAGGTCCTCGTCGACGTCGGCGAGGCGTTCGGCGAGGTCGTCGTCGGGGGCGTCGAACTCGACGTCGCGATCGGTCATGGCAACTCCTGGGTGGTCTCGGGGTCGCGCGCGCGAGCGCACAACCGCTCTATTCAACCAGTTCGAACCTGAGCGTCCCGGATGACGTCGAGCACGGCCTCGACGGTCTCGTCGAAGTCGAGGTCGGTCGAGTCGACCGTGACGACGCCGTCCGCGGCGTTCATGAAGTCGACCACCTTCGAATCCGCGGCATCCCGCGCCTGCAGCTGCGCGCCGGTCGCTGCGGCCGACTGGCCCACGAGCTCGGCGGATCGACGAGCCATCCGCACCTCCTCGGAGGCGGTGAGGAGGATGCGCGCCGGCGCGTCGGGTGCGACGACCGTCGTGATGTCGCGGCCCTCGACGACGATCCCGCCCCGCGGTTCGGCGGCCATGATCGCCCGGAACAGCTCGATGAGGTGCTCGCGCACCTCGGGCACTCGCGCGACGCGGCTGACCACGCCCGAGATGCCGGGCTCGCGGATCGCCTGCGTCACGTCGGTGGCGCCGACGTGGACCGCGTACCCGGTCGGGTCGGTGCCGATACGGTACGCGAAGGAGTCCAGGCACGAGACGACCGACGGGGCGTCCTCGGTGTCGACCCCCGACGCCTCGGCGTGCCAGGCGAGGGCGCGATAGGCGGCGCCGGTGTCGAGGAAGCCCCAGCCGAGGCGCCGGGCCACTTCCTTCGAGACGCTCGACTTGCCGCTGCCGGCGGGGCCGTCGACGGCGACGACGAACGGAAGGACTGGGGGGTGGGTCATGTTCATCCTGCGATCCGCCAGCCGCGTTCGGCCAGCTCGGTGGTCAGTCGGTCCGCCGCCTCGGGAAGCACGGCGATCTCGGCCAGGCCGACCTGTCGGCCGGGCGAGTGCTCGAGGCGGAGGTCCTCGAGGTTGACGCCGATCTCGCCGATCTCGGCCAGCAGCCGGGCGAGCTGCCCCGGCCGGTCGTCGATCATCACGATGATCGTCGTGAAGCGCTTGTCGGTGCCGTGCTTGCCGGGCAGCCGGGCGACGCCGGTGTTGCCCCCCGTGAGCTCCTCGGCCACCCTCCGTCGGGCGCCCGGTGCGGCCGGGTCCTCGAGCGCGTCGATGAAGCGGTCGAGGTCGTCCCGGTAGGCCAGCAGGATCTCGCGGACCGGCGACGCGTTCGCCCCGAGGATCTGCACCCAGAGGTCCGGGTCGCTCGCGGCGACGCGGGTGACGTCGCGCACGCCCTGCCCTGCGAGGCCGAGCGCGGCGTTCGGGGCGTCGATGAACCGGCGCGCCATGATGCTCGACACCACCTGCGGCACGTGCGAGATGAGCGCCACGCCCCGATCGTGCTCGTCGGGCGTCATCTCGACGAGGGTCGCTCCGAGGTCGAGGATGAGGTCGTCGATCGCCCCGGCCCGCTGGTAGCTGATCGCGTCGTGCGCCGCCACCACCCACGGTCGTCCGGCGAAGAGGTCGGCGCGCGCGGCGAGTGGACCACCCCGCTCGCGGCCGGCGAGCGGGTGCGAGCCGACGTACCGCGAGACGTCGGCTCCCGTCGCCGCGAGCTCGGCGAGGACGCCCGCCTTGACGCTCGCGACATCCGTCACGATCGCGTCCGGGAACGCGTCGAGCTCGGCGGCCACGACCGTCGCGGTCACGTCGGGCGGCACGGCGACGACGACCAGCTGGGGCGCGTCGTCATCCGCGGCCGGACGGCCGGCGCCGAGGTCGACCGCGATCGCGACGTGCGTCGGCGAGGCGTCGGCGAGGGTCACCTCGATCCCGCGCGCCCGGAGCCCGAGGGCGACGCTCGTGCCGAGCAGTCCGGCGCCCACGACGCGGACGGGCCCGATGAGCCGTGACTCGACCACGTCAGCCCTTCCCCTTCCGGCCGGCGTCCGCCGCACGGGCGATGGTCAGCAGCTGGCCGACTTCGATCCTAGACAACTCGCGCACGGCGCCCGACCGGAGCGTCCCGAGGTGCAACGGGCCGAACTGTCGCCGCACGAGCTCGACCACGGGATGCCCGACGGCGTCGAGCATGCGCCGCACGATGCGGTTGCGCCCGGAGTGCAGCGTCACCTCGACCATCGTGTGGCGATCGCCGGCCTGCTGCTGGAGGATCTTGCCGCGGTCGATGCGGATGGGGCCGTCGTCGAGCTCGATGCCGCGCTTGAGCTGCTGCAGCGCCTGCGGCGTCATCCGGCCCGTGACCTTCGCGACGTACGTCTTCTCGACGCCGAACGACGGGTGCGCCAGCACGTGCGCGAGTTCTCCGTCGTTGGTGAGCAGCAGCAGGCCGCTCGTGTCGCCGTCGAGCCGGCCGACGTTGTACACGCGGACGTCGAGCGGGTCGGTGAAGCGGCGCAGGTCGGGCCGACCCTGCTCGTCGCGCATCGAGGAGACCACGCCACGCGGCTTGTTGAGCATGAAGTAGCGCTTCTCCTGGTCGAGCTGCACGGCGGTCCCGTCCACGGCGACCCGGTCGTTGAGGGGATCGATGCGGGTTCCGAGCTCCGTGACGACACGGCCGTTCACCTCGATGCGACCCTCCACGATGAGGTTCTCCACGACGCGGCGGCTCGCGACGCCTGCGGCGGCGAGCGCCTTCTGCAGGCGCACGCCCTCGGGCGCGTCGCCGGCGGCTCCGGTCCGGTCAGACGAGGTCACGTTCGAATCCCTCCTGGCCGCCGTCGAGCAGCGGCGAGATCGGCGGCAGCTCGTCGAGCGACGAGATGCCGAGGTTCGTGAGCAGCAGTTCCGTGGTGCCGTAGAGGATCGCCCCGGTCTCCTCGTCCGTGTCGACCTCGGTGATGAGCCCGCGCCCGAGCAGCGTGCGGACGACCGAGTCCACGTTCACTGCGCGGATCGAGGCGATCGAGGACCGGGAGATCGGCTGCTTGTAGGCGATCACGGCGAGCGTCTCGAGCGCGGCCTGGCTGAGCCTCGTCGAGGTCTGCGCGAGGACGGCGCTCGTGATGAGCGCGTCGTACTCGGAGCGCGCGTAGAAGCGCCAGCCGCCGCCGACCTCGCGCAGTTCGAACGCGCGACGGATGCCGCCCTCCACGGCCCGCTCCCCCGTGTCGGTGCGCGGCTCGCCCGATGCCGCCCCGCCGTCGTAGTCCGCCCGGAGGCGGACGATCGCGGCGCGCACCTCGGCGATGGGCCGTGCGACGGCCGCGGCGAGGTGCACGAGGCTCTGCGGCTCGTCGGCGATGAACAGCAGCGCCTCGATCGCGCGGTCGAGGTCCAGGCTCGGCTGGCCGGGAACGTCCAGCGGCGCGGCGACGGAGAACTCAGGGCCGGAGGCGGGTGTGGCCTCGGTGCCGCCATCGGGCTCGGTCGCCGGTTCCCGCGTCACCGCATCCTCCGTGTCACTCGTCATAGTCGGCCCCCAGGCTGTCCAGTCGGTCGTCGGACCAGTGTTCGTTCTCGGCCCACCGCAGCGTCAGCTCGCCGAGCGGTTCGAGTTGCTCGAACCCGATGGCCGAGTGGCGGTAGAGCTCGAGCACCGCGAGGAACCGGGCGACGACCACGCCCGGTCGGTCGACTCCGGCGATCAGGCGCCGGAACGTGATCGGCTCGCCGCGACGCAGCACCGCGACCACGTGCGCCGCCTGCTCCCTGATGGAGACCAGCGGTGCGTGCAGGTGGTCGAGGCCGACGGTCGGGATCTCGCGCGGCGTGAGCGCGAGCGTGGCGAGCGCGGCGAAGTCCGCGGCGTCCACCGTCCAGCGCAACTCCGGCACGCGCTGGCGGAACCGCTCCTCGAGTCGGACGCTCCTCGGATGACGCAGCGACTCGGCCGCGATGCGCCCGCCGAACCACTGCGCGGCCTCCTTGAACGCCCGGTACTGCAGCAGCCGGGCGAAGAGCAGGTCTCGCGCCTCGAGCAGCGCCACGTCCTCGGCGTCGACGAGTTCGCCCTGCGGCAGGAGTCCCGCGACCTTCAGGTCGAGCAGCGTCGCGGCGACGACGAGGAACTCGCTCGCGCGGTCGAGGTCCTCGTCGGTCTCGATGCCGCGCAGGTACGCGATGAACTCGTCGGTGACCGCCGACAGCGACACCTCGGTGATGTCGAGCTCGTGCTTGGCGATCAGCGAGAGCAGCAGGTCGAACGGACCCTCGAAGTTGGACAGCGCGACGCGGAACTCCGGCTCGACGTCGGGCTCGGGCGCGTCCTGCGCCTCGGAGGTCGGTGCCGCCGCGTCCGGCTCAGGCGACCGCGCCACGGTCGATCAGCTCCCTGGCGAGCTGACGGTACGCCCGGGATGCGGGGTGCTCGGGTGCGAACTCGGTGATGGGCGTCGCGGCGACGGTGGCATCCGGGAACTTCACGGTCCGCGTGATGACGGTCTCGAGCACGCGATCGTCGAACGCGTCGACGACCCGCTCGAGCACCTCGCGCGAGTGCAGCGTGCGCGCGTCGTACATCGTCGCGAGGATCCCGTCGAGCGTGATCGCCGGGTTCAGCCGGTCGCGCACCTTGTCGATGGTCTCGATCAGCAGGGCGACGCCGCGGAGCGCGAAGTACTCGCACTCGAGCGGGATCACCACGCCGTGGCTGGCCGTCAGCGCGTTCACGGTGAGCAGGCCGAGCGACGGCTGGCAGTCGATGAGCACCACGTCGTAGTCGCCGGAGACCTTCCGGAGCACGCCGGCGAGGATCTGCTCGCGCGCGACCTCGGTCACCAGGTGCACCTCGGCGGCGGACAGGTCGATGTTCGCGGGGATGACGTCGAGCCCGTCGACGCCCGTCGTCTGGATGGCGTCGGCGGGGGCGACGCCGCGACCGAGCAGCAGGTCGTAGATCGTCGGCACGTCGTGCGTCTGCACGCCGAGCCCCGCCGACAGGGCTCCCTGCGGGTCGAAGTCGACCGCGAGCACCCGGCGCCCGTCGTCGGCGAGCGCCGCGCCGAGGTTGATGGTGGTCGTCGTCTTGCCGACCCCGCCCTTCTGGTTGCAGAGCGCGATGATGCGGGCCGGACCGTGCGAGGCGAGCGGAGGCGGTTCGGGGAATTCTCGATGCGGACGGCCGGTGGGACCCAGGTCCGACGACTCCAGCGTGGCGGTGCCGTCCGCCGGGTCGTGTTCGTAGGTCACGTCGTGCTCTCTCCCGATCGAATCCGGAATGCTTGATCGATTCTAACGAGCACGGGGGTGCGCGACCGTGTACATCTCACGGAGTGTATCGGCCGTGACCAGCGTGTAGATCTGCGTCGTGGCGACCGACGCGTGGCCGAGGAGCTCCTGCACCACCCGGACGTCGGCACCGCCGGCGAGCAGGTGGGTGGCGAACGAGTGTCGGAGGGTGTGGGGCGACACGGTTGCCGCGACGCCGGCGCGCTCCGCGGCATCCTGCAGCGTCTGCCAGACCGCCTGGCGCGACATCCGACGTCCGCGGACTCCGAGGAACAGCGCCGGGGTGGCGGTCCCCCGCGCGGAGAGCACCGGCCTGGATCGGACGAGGTACGCGTCGAGCGCGGCACGCGCATAGCTGCCGACCGGGACGATGCGCTGCGTCCCGCCCTTGCCGAAGAGCCGGATGACGTCGTGGTCCACGAGGTCGTCGACGTTCAGCGCGGTCGCCTCGGAGACGCGCGCGCCCGTGGCGTACAGGAGCTCCAGCAGCGCGACGTCCCGCAGCGCGACGACGTCGTCGCCGAGTCCGGCAGCCTCGATGATCGCCGCGACGTCCTCGACCGGGATCGCCTTCGGCAGGCGCATCGGCGACTTGGGCGGGCGCAGCTCGCGTGCGGCGTCGTGGTCGACGCGACCCTCCTCGGCGAGGAAGCGGTGCAGCCCGCGCACCGCGGAGAGCACGCGGGCGATCGACGCGACGGCCAGCGGCGGCGTGCGCTCACCGCCGAGGTGACGCAGGAACGCGGAGAGGTCCTGCTCGGAGGCGTCCTCGGGGCCGCCGATGCCCTCCCGCTCCAGCCAGTCCAGGTAGATCGCGAGGTCGCGCCGGTAGGACGCGAGGGTGTTGCGCGCGAGGCCGCGCTCCACCGTCAGGTGCCGCAGGTAGTCGTCGACGGCGCGCGATCCGCTCACGGGTCGGCGGGCCTCCGGCCCGGGTGCGCCGGCCACGGTGCGTCGGCCGGCGCGAGCGACGACCAGCCCCGGGCGCGGGCGGCGGCGGCGGCGAGCACGCCGATCGTGAGCGACGGGTTGCCGGTACGGCGGGCGAGCACGGCGTCGACGCAGTCGTCGAGCGCGACCCATCGGCGCTCCATGTCGGCCTCCTCGTCCGTCCGGTCGTGCACCTCGGGCGCCGCGGACAGCCCCCGGGCGAGGAAGATGCGGATCGCCTCGTCGCTGCCGCCGGGCGTGGTGTAGAAGTCGGCCAGCACCGCCCAGTCGGAGGCCACGAGGTCGGCCTCCTCGGCGAGCTCGCGACGTGCGGCCTCGACCGGGGGCTCGCCCGCCACGTCGAGGAGCCCCGCCGGGATCTCCCAGTCCCTGGCCCGCACCGGGTGCCGGTACTGCTTGATGAGGAGCGCGCGGTCCTCATCGTCGAGTGCGAGGATCGCGACCGCACCGGGATGGGCGACGTAGTCGCGCACGATGCGCGCGCCGCTCGGACCGTACTCGAGCGTGTCCCGGCGGAGGTCCCAGATCAGGCCCTCGAACACGGTCTCGCGCTCGAGGACCGGAAGGTCGACGTACGCGTCGACGGGCAGGTCGCCCGGCCCGTCGACGGCATCGGTCACGTCAGGCGTCCTCGACGTCGTCGAACAGCAGGCTGGCCTGATGCCGCTGCAGGGCCGCCGCGACGAGGCCGCGGAAGAGCGGGTGCGCGTCGTTCGGGCGGCTGCGGAGCTCCGGGTGCGCCTGGGTGGCGACGTAGAACGGGTGCACGTCGCGCGGCAGCTCGACGAACTCGACGAGGTGCCGGTCGGGCGACATGCCCGAGAACACCAGGCCGGCGTCGGCGATCCGGTCGCGGAACGCGTTGTTCACCTCGTACCGGTGGCGGTGCCGCTCGCTGATCTGGGACGCGCCGTACAGCTCCTCGACGATCGACCCCTCCGCCAGGGCGGCCGGGTAGAGCCCGAGGCGCATGGTGCCGCCCAGGTCGCCGCCGGCGATGATCTCCACCTGCTCCTCCATGGTCGCGATGACCGGGAACTCGGTGTCGGGGTCGAACTCGCTCGACGAGGCGTCGGCCAGGCCCACGACGTTGCGCGAGTACTCGATCACCATGCACTGCAGGCCGAGGCAGAGCCCGAGCGTCGGGATCCCGTTCTCGCGGGCGAAGTGCAGCGCGCCGAGCTTGCCCTCGATGCCGCGGACGCCGAAGCCGCCGGGCACGCAGATGCCGTCGAGGTGCGAGAGCTTCTCCTTCGCACCCTCGGGCGTGCGGCACTCGTCGGACGGGATCCACTCGATCCTCACTCGCGTGTCGTTCGCGAAGCCGCCGGCGCGGAGCGCCTCGGTGACCGACAGGTAGGCGTCGGGCAGGTCGATGTACTTGCCGACCAGGCCGATCGTGACCTCGTGGTCGGGGTCGTGCACGACCTTCAGCAGGTCGGACCACGCCGACCAGTCGACGTCATCGGCCTTCCCGTCCAGGTCGAGCGCGTCGATGAGGTAGGCGTCCAGGCCCTGCTCGTGCAGCATCGTGGGGATGTCGTAGATCGACGGCACGTCGACGGCGTTCACCACCGCGCCCTCGTCGACGTCGCACATCAGGGCGATCTTGCGCTTGTTCGCCTCGGTGACGGGCCGGTCGCTGCGGAGCACGAGCGCGTCGGGCTGGATGCCGATGGAGCGGAGCGCGGCCACGGAGTGCTGGGTGGGCTTCGTCTTCTGCTCGCCCGATGCGCCCATGAACGGTACGAGGGAGACGTGCACGAAGAAGACGTTCCTGCGCCCGAGTTCGTGGCGCACCTGGCGCGCCGACTCGATGAAGGGCTGCGACTCGATGTCGCCGACCGTTCCGCCGATCTCCGTGATGATCACGTCGGGCTTCGGCGTCTCGGACGCCTGCAGCCGCATCCGGCGCTTGATCTCGTCGGTGATGTGCGGGATGACCTGGACGGTGTCGCCGAGGTACTCGCCGCGCCTCTCCTTGGCGATGACGCTCGAGTAGATCTGGCCGGTCGTGACGTTCGCGGCTTGCGACAGGTTGATGTCGAGGAAGCGCTCGTAGTGCCCGATGTCGAGGTCGGTCTCGGCACCGTCGTCGGTGACGAACACCTCGCCGTGCTGGAACGGGTTCATCGTTCCCGGGTCGACGTTCAGGTACGGGTCGAGCTTCTGCATCACCACCCGCAGGCCCCGCGCCGTGAGCAGGTTGCCGAGGCTTGCCGCCGTCAGGCCCTTGCCGAGAGAGGAAACGACACCGCCGGTCACGAAGATGTGCTTGGTCACGTCGTTCGTGAGTTCAGTGTTCGAAATGTCTGCGCCGCGATCATCCACCACGGGCTTGTAGTCTATCCGACTCCCGGCTGGGAATGCCCCGACACCGATGGGCACGGCGCGTCGTGAGCGCTCATCGCGGGTGATTCGGGGCTGGGAACGCCCGCGGAACCGGCTGGCCCCGTTCCGGGCCACCGGTGCAGGCCGGGCGTGTCGCGGGCCTGGGCGCGGTGCGTGTCGACCGCAGGACCTTCGAGCATCGAGGCCCGGACGCCCGCAGCGACTCAGGCCGCGTCGCGATCGGCGATCTCGAGCAGCTCGCGCGCATGCGCGAGGCCGGACTCGGAGTCGGCCAGTCCGGAGAGCAGGCGCGCCATCTCGGCTTCCCGCTCGGCACCGTCGAGCTGCCGGACGCTCGACGCGGTCACCCGCCCGTCGGTGCCCTTGACCACGCTCAGGTGGTTGGTCGCGAACGCCGCGACCTGGGCGAGGTGCGTGACCACGATCACCTGCGACCGCTCCGCGAGTCTCGCGAGGCGCCGCCCGATCTCGATGGCCGCCGCACCGCCGACACCGGCGTCGACCTCGTCGAACACGAACGTGGGAACGGGGTCGGTGCCCGCGATGACGACCTCGATCGCGAGCATGACGCGCGAGAGCTCGCCGCCGGACGCCCCCTTGGCGACGGGTCGAGGCTGGCTGCCGGGATGCGGCCGCAGCAGGATCGACACCTGGTCGCGGCCGTGGGCGGCGGGTTCGGCGGTCGGCTCGACCGAGACGGCGAGCTCCGCGTCGGGCATGGCGAGCGCCGAGAGCTCGGCCGTCACCGCGCCGGCAAGCCGCTCGGCGGCCGCGGAGCGCAGCTCGGTGACCCGCCCGGCGAGGGCCTCCACGGCGTCGGCATGCGCGGCGACCCGTTGTTCGAGATCGACGATGCGGTCGTCGTCGCCGTCGAGCTCGACGAGGCGGAGGCCGCCGTCGTGGCGGAACGCCAGGGCGGCCTCGAGCGAGCCGTGCCTCCGGACGAGGCCCGTGAGCACCGCGCGACGCTCCTGCACGGCCTCGAGCTCAGCGGCGCCGTCGGCATCGAGCCCCGCGAGGTAGCTCGAGAGCTCGGTCGCCGCGTCCGCGAGCGCGAACCCCGCACTCGCCATCGTCTCCACGATCGGCGCGAGCGCCGGGTCGTGCGCGACGACCCGGTCGACGTGTCGGCGTGCGGATTCGACCAGCGTGATCGCGTCGGGCGTGTCATCGCCCGCGGTCTCGGCCGAGACCAGCTCGCGCGCCTGGGCGGCGGCGAGCCGGAGCTCCTCGAGGTTGGTCAGGCGATCGGCTCGCTCCTGCAGCGCCGCGTCCTCGCCCGGCTGCGGATCGGCGGCCTCGATCTCGTCGAGCGCGAGCCGGAGGTCGTCGGCCTCGCGCACGCGCTCGTCGTGCTGCTCCCGGAGCGCCGTCAGTTCGGCCGAGTCGTCGCGCCATGCTCGGAAGGCCGCTCGATACTCCCCCATGACCGAGGCGAGCTCGGCGCCGGCGAACCGGTCGAGCGCCTCGCGCTGCGCGACTGAGGAACGCAGCCGCTGCTGGTCGGCCTGGCCGTGGACGACCACGAGGTGATCGGCGAGCTCGGCGAGCACGCCCACCGGCGCGCTGCGGCCGCCGACGATCGCCCGGCTGCGACCCTCGGCCGAGACCGAGCGCCCGAGCAGCAGCTCGCCGGCGTCGATCTCGCCGCCGGCGTCGGCGACCCGCTCGGCGACGGGATCGGGGTCGGCGAGCAGCCATCGCCCCTCGACCCACGCCTGCTTCGCGCCGGCGCGCACGGTGCCGGCGTCGGCACGCGCGCCGAGCAGCAGCCCGAGCGCGGTCACCACCATGGTCTTGCCCGCACCGGTCTCGCCCGTGACCGCGGTGAAGCCCGGTCCGAGCGGCAGCGCGGCCTCGGCGATGACGCCGAGGTCGCGGATCCCGAGTTCCTCAATCACCGGCGACGGGTCCCTTCCATCCGTTCACGGGCAGCTGGAACTTGTTCACGAGCCGGTCGGTGAACGGCGCCTGGTGCAGGCGGGCCAGCTGCACCGGAACCGGCGAGCGGCGGACGATCACGCGTGCGCCGGGCGGCAGCTCGAACATCCGCCGGCCGTCGCACCAGATGACGGCCGACGTCTCGGTGCGCTGGAGCAGCTCGACCGCGAGCGAGGACTCGGGCCCGACCACGAGCGGTCGAGCGAACAGTGCGTGGGCGCTGAGCGGGACGAGCAGCAGCGCATCGAGCGCCGGCCAGACCACCGGGCCCCCGGCCGAGAAGGAGTACGCCGTGGAGCCGGTCGGCGTGGACATCACCACGCCGTCGCATCCGAACGACGACAGCGGCCGGCGATCGACCTCGATCACGACCTCGATCATGCGTTCGCGCTCGGCCTTCTCGAGCGTCGCCTCGTTGAGCGCCCACCCTTCGTACACGACCTCCTCGCCGACCTTCGCGCGCACCGAGAGCGTCATCCGCTCCTCGACGGTGTAATCGCGCGCCAGCGCCCGGCCGACGGTGTAGCCGAGGTCGTCGCGCTCGCTCTCGGCGAGGAACCCGACGTGACCGAGGTTGACCCCGAGGAGCGGGACCGGATGGTCGCGCGTCAGCTCCGCGCCCCGGAGGATGGTCCCGTCGCCGCCGAGCACGATCGCGAGCTCGATCGCCGACGGCGAGACCTCCTCGAAGCGCTTGACGACCCCCTCGAGCTCGGGCAGCGCCGTCATCACGTCGTGCCACTGCTCGGCGGCGACGACCGGCACCGCGCCGGCCGCGGCCAGCTGACCGCACACGTCGGCCGTCGCCTCCAGCGCGGAGGTGCGACCCGTGTGGGAGACCACGAGGAAATGCCGCGCATCGCTCACGCCGTGAGCCCTCCTGTCGCTTCTGTGACCCGACCCGACCATTCTGACGGATCGGCTCCCCTCACCGCGCTCAGGAGCACGAGCACCTCGCGGTTCCCGTGGGTGCCGGCGATCGGGGAGGACAGGACGCCGGCCGTGCGCAGGCCGAGGTCGTGGGCGGCCGACAGCACATGCATGACCGCGTCCGCGCGAGCCGCGGCGTCGCGCACGACGCCCTCGCGGGTGCCGCTGCGACCCACCTCGAACTGCGGCTTCACGAGCAGCACGAACTCCGCGTCGTCCCGTGCGGTCGTGCGCAGCGCCGGAAGCACGGTCGTCAGCGAGATGAATGAGAGGTCCGCCGTCACCAGCGACGGCGACTCCGCCACGCCGGTCAGTCGCGCCAGGGTGGGCGGATCGAGGTGCCGCACGTTGCAGCCTTCGACGAGGACGAGCCCGCGCGCGCCGTGCAGTTCAGGTGCGAGCTGGCCGTGGCCGACATCGACGGCGAGCACGGTCGCCGCGCCGCGTTCGAGCAGGACCTGGGTGAACCCGCCGGTCGAGGCGCCGGCATCGAGCACGATCCGGCCGTCCGGATCGACGCGGAACGCATCGAGAGCGGCGATCAGCTTGTGCGCCGCTCGGCTGACGTAGTGATCGGCGCCGGCGACCTCGATCACGGCGTCGTGCGTCACGCGATGGGACGGCTTGGTCACCGGCGCTCCGTCGACGCGGACCGCACCGCCGGCGATGAGCGTGGCGGCGTGCGAACGGGAGCGCGCCAGCCCCCGTGCCGCCAACGCCGTGTCGAGTCGCTCCTGCGCCACCGATCAGCCCGCGGGACGCGCCGGATCCGACCGCTCGAGCTCGCGACGCAGCTGCTCGGCCAGCGCATCGAACCCTGCGGCACGCTCCTCGAGCGGCGCGGCATCGATCGACGCCAGCGCGTCGGCCGAGGCGACCGCAAGGTCGACGGGACTCTCCATCGGCTCGTCGACGTCGAGGTCTCCTGTACTCACCCCTCCACGCTACCTGCTCCCGCCGTCATGGCCGGTGGGCACGCCACGGTGGCGGCGTCAGCGGTACAGACGCTCCGGGACCTCGAGGGCGTGGATCGCGGTTCCGCACTCCCAGATCGCCACGCATGCCGCACGCAGCAGGTCGAGCCCGTCGTCGCCGTCCCGTTCGATCACGACGCGACGCCCGTCGACGCGGACCTCGGCGCGGCCCACGCGGACCGAGCCGCGCCGCCGCCGGACCTCGGGGTAGGGCTCGTGCAGGCCGGCCAGGTCGCGGACGATGAAGTCGGGTCGACTCGCGGCGTCCGCGGCCAGCGCCTGCTTCGCGCGGTCGATGCCCGTCAGCACGAGCAGCGAGGCGACGCCCGCCCGGTTCGCTCCCCGGATGTCGGTGTCGAGCCGGTCGCCCACCATGAGGGGGCGATCCGCGCCGAAGCGTTCGCGCGCCTCGTCGAAGATGGGCGCCTCGGGCTTGCCTGCGACCTCCGGGAACCGTCCGGCCGCCGTGTGGACGGCGGAGACCAGCGTGCCGTTGCCCGGCGCGATGCCCCGGTCGACCGGGATCGTCCAGTCCATGTTGGTCGCGATCCACGGGATGCCCCCGGGCTCGCCCGGTCCCCCGTGCGCGTTCAGCGCGAACGCGGCTTCGGCGAGCTGCCGCCATCCGACGTCCGGATGGAATCCCTGCATCACGGCGTCCGGCGAATCGTCGGCGGACCGCGTGACACGGTAGCCCCCGCGCTCGAGCTCGGCGATGATCCCGTCACCGCCGACGACCAGCACCAGGGATCCCGGTGCGACGGATGTCGACAGCAGCCGCATCGCGGCCTGCGGGGACGTGACGACATCGCGCGCAGCCGGTGCGAGTCCCAGCGAGGAGAGGTGCGCGGCGACCTGGTCGTCGGTGCGCGACGCGTTGTTCGTCAGGTACGCGACGGGCATCGTCTCCGCGACCCGGTTGAGGCTCTCGACCGCGTGCGGGATCGCGTGCGCACCCGCGTAGACCACGCCGTCGAGGTCGGCGAAGACCGCGTCGATCCCCTCGAGGGGCGTGGGCGTCGACCGACCGGGTCCGAAGACCGGACTCATGCCCGCTCGGGGTCGCCGGCCGGTCCGTCGGCGTCGTCCAGGTCGGCGGTCTCCTCGAGGATGGCGGCCACCTCCGGTTCGATCGCATCGGCGGGGTCGGATGCCTCCGGCGCACCATCCTGCATGGGAGGCGCGGCCGTATCCGCCTCACGGTCGGACTGCGGCGAGTCCTCGGCCGGCCCCTCGACGGGCGCCGCGGATTCGTCGGACGCGTCGGCGTCCGCGTCCGGCGCGTCGGCGTCGGGCATCGAGATCGGCGCCTCGTCGTCCTCGAGCTCGAAGACCTCGATGAAGTCGGGCCGGGCGCTCTCGAGCGCCGCCTCGGCGCGCTCGGACAGCTCGCGCCAGCGCGCGGCGTCCTCCGGCCGGTTCAGCTCGGCCAGCACCTCGGCGTACGCGGAGAACAGCGCGGGGCTGTAGGAGAACGCGCGATCGGGGTCGAGCTGCGGCACCTCCAGCTCGGCCAGGGCGAGGTCGGCCTGGCCCAGGTCCAGACGGGCGCCCGACATCGCGATCGCCAGCGCGGCCTGGACGGCCGCCGGCAGGGATGCGCGATCCACCGAGCGACCGAGTTCGAGCGCGCGGTCGGGGCGGCCGACGCCGCGCTCGCTGTCGACCATGAGCGCGATCTGGTCCTCGCGGCCGGACAGGCGACGGTACGTCCGCAACTCGCGGAGCGCGAGCGCGAAGTCCCCGGTCGCATACGCGGTGATCGCGAGGGTCTCGCGCACCACGGCGACACGGCCGGCACGCCGCGACGCCGACAGCGCGTGCCGGTGTGCGAGCGCGGGATCGTCCTCGAGCGCCTCGGATGCCGCGACGAGATGCCGCGCGACCCAGTCGGCGTTCTCCTTCGACAGCGTCTTCAGCTCGGCTCGCGCGGCGGAGTCGAGGTCCTTCGGGTGGATGCGCTCCGCCACGGGCGGGTCGTCTTGACGCGGACGGACGGCCAGCTCGGCAGCACCGTACCCCGGCTCGCGTGCGGCGCGCTCACGCCCGCGATCGCCTCCGCGAGCGTCGGGTCGGCCGGCGATGCGCCCACCGTGGCGAGGTTCGCGCGAGCCGCCGGGACGCTCGCCACGGCGCGGCGCGCCCGCGCCGCGATCCCGCCGGTCGTCGTGGCCGCTGCGCGCTCGGTCGCCGTCGCGACGGGAGCCGTACGAGCGATCGCCGTAGGAACGGTCGCCGTCCCGACGCGAACCGTAGGAACGCTCGCCGTCTCGCGAACGGTCGGAGGATCCACCGGAGCGCGAACCGTAGGAACGGTCGCCATCCCGGCGCTGACCGCCCCTCGAGTCGCGCGAACCGTAGGAACGGTCGCCGTCTCGACGCGCGCCGTACGAGCGGTCGCCGTCTCGCGAGCGGTCGGAGGATCCACCGGAGCGCGAACCGTACGAACGGTCGCCATCCCGACGCGCACCGTACGAGCGGTCGCCGTCCCGACGCTGACCGCCCCTCGAGTCGCGCGAACCGTAGGAACGGTCACCGTAGGAACGGTCACCGTCCCGACGCGCACCGGACGAACGCTCCCCGTCTCGCGAGCGGTCGGAGGATCCACCGGAGCGCGAACCGTACGAGCGGTCGCCATCCCGGCGCTGACCGCCCCTCGAGTCGCGCGATCCGTTCGCGCGCCCGCGGTCGTCGCGGTCCGACCGTGCTCCGCCGTCGCGGGATCGGTCGGACCGATACCCCCCGCGGGGTCCGTCCGGGCGCCCGCCGTCACGACGTGAGTCGGCACCTCGCGGGCGATCGGGTCGTCCGCGGCGATCGTCGTCGCGGCTGTTCCGGCGCTCGCCGGGATCCTGCGTGGAATCGCTCACGGTGTACCTGTCGTCCTGCCTGGGAGTCCTACGGACTCAACCGTACTCTCGGGCCGTCGGAGACCCGCTGTTAACGAAGAATGGCCACCCGTCTTCGGGTGGCCATTCTCCAATGAATGTCCGGCGGTGTCCTACTCTCCCACAGGGTCGCCCCTGCAGTACCATCGGCGCTGCGAGTCTTAGCTTCCGGGTTCGGAATGGGTCCGGGCGTTTCC
>NZ_JBEPKA010000020.1:0-65930 GCF_040496015.1 Agromyces litoreus | reverse complement strand
CAAAGAAATCTCCGCCCACTCCGAAAAGCAGGACGGGGTTCAAAAAAATGGCATTGAACATAGTGCACGCTGTTGAGTTCTCAAGGAACGGACGCACCCGGTTCCACGACCCGCTCGACGCGAGTCGATCATCCGAAGCGATGTTCGTCATTCACCCGGGGATCCCGTGGGACCGATCCGGATGCTTCGAACCCCGGGATCGATGAGGATCGAGGGGTTCGGGATCGTGCCGCTTGAGGAGGTGGAGCTTCTCGCTTCACTCGCTCCTTTGGGGCAACGAATGAATACTCTACGTAGCCGTCGGCACTCCCGCAACTCGGTCCTGCATCCCGGGCGTGTCGCGCGTCAGGCCGCCCATTCCGGCCGATCCGAGCCCCACCGCCGGGGTGCGTCGCGCCACCGCATCGGGCCGTCCGGCGAGGCGATCGCCGGCGCCGCGAGACGCTGCTCGCCGGCCGGCCCGGACAACTCCTCGGCGATCGCATCGCGCACCGCGTCGTCGAGCCCGGCGGGCCCGGGCGCGGCTCGCCTCGGCATCCCGAGCAACTCGGCCGCGGTACGACGCAGCGACATCCGTGCCAGCCAGGCCCCGCCGCGCCGCTCCCGTCGCTCGATCAGGGTGACGATCGCCGCCGCGAGCAGGTACCCCGTGGCGTGGTCGAGGGCCTGCGCAGGCAGGACTCCCGGCGCCTGTGGCGAACCCTCGACGAACGAGATGCCCGAGGCCGCCTGCACCAGGCTGTCGAACCCGCCCCGCTCCCCCGCCTCCTCGTCGAACCCCCATGCGGACAGTTGCGCCACGACGAGCCCGGGATGGGACCGCGCGAGCGTCGCAGGCGCGAGGCCGAGCCGATCCAGCGCGGCGGGGCGGTATCCGAGCACCAGGACATCGGCGGACCCGAGGAGCGCATCCAGTCGGGCGGCGTCATCCGCCACCCGCACGTCGAGTCGCGTCGAGCGCTTGCCAGGACCGGTCTCGAGGTGCTGCCACTCGATCTCCGGCGGATGGGGCGGGTCGACGCGCAGCACGTCGGCGCCGAGCAGGGCGAGCGTCCGGGTCGCGACGGGTCCGGCGATCACGCGGGTCAGGTCGAGCACGCGGATTCCGACGAGCGGTGCGGCACCGGACGCTCCCACCGCCCGTCGGCGCGCGAGCGGTTCTGTCCGGGGCGCTCGGGCGGGACCGGCGGACCGTCGACCACCGCCGACCGGTCGATCGGAGGTGTCGAGCCGCTCGACCTCGACGAGCGGTGTCCGCCGCCACGCGGCATCCGCCTCGGGGTCCTCGCGCGCGACGACGACGCACATGCCGCCCTCGGCGGTGACCTCGCCCGCGAGCGACCGCGCGTCGCGGGCCGCGACCGCGGCGTCCACGTCCTCCGCGGCGACCGGACCGTCGACGGTCAGCCCCAGCACCCGCCGGAGCGCCGCAGCATGATGGGGGTAGTTCCCATGCGTGCGCACCCAGCCGTCGCCGGCACGGCGGAAGCCCGACAGCGGAGACCACACCTCGGGCGCGACACCGTCGAACCGCGCGATCCGCTCGCCCTGGAACGCCGAGGCGATGCGAGCACCGTCGAGCCGGATCGAGCTCGGCTCGGCGATGCGCGCCCATCCGGCCAGGCTCGCCGCCGCGACGGATGCCACCGCGAGCGCCGAGACGTCGAGACGCGCCGGCAGGGCGGCCTCGGGAAGTGGCGCGAGCGACCCCAGCTCGCCGGGGTCCCGGTCGAGCTCGGACCACACGCGTGCGAGGAGCCGGTCGGCCGCCTCGCGCGTCACGATCGCCTACTTCACGAAGACGCCCGCGAGCGTCTTCTTCCCCCGGCGCAGCACCGCCATCCCTCCGTTCCCGGCTCGGTCGCCGATCGTCGCGGCGTCGTCCTCGACGCGCACGTTGTCGACGGAGACGCCGCCCTGGGCGACGGCGCGACGCCCTTCGCTCAGGCTCGCGACCAGTCCGGTGTCGACCAGCAGCTGCACGATCGTCGCGTCGGCGGCGGCGTCGGTGTGCGGCAGCTCGCGCAGCGCGGCCTCGAGCGTGCCGTGGTCGAGGCCCGCCAGCTCGCCTCGGCCGAAGAGGGCCTCGGACGCGGCGATGACGGCGGCCGTGGCATCCGGGCCGTGCACCAGGGTCGTGACCTCGTGGGCGAGCACCTTCTGCGCTTCGCGCCGGAACGGCTCGTCGGCGACCTTCTGCTCGAGCTCCTCGATGCGCGTTCGCGAGAGGAAGGTGAACACCTTGAGCCGGTCGATCACGTCGGCGTCGTCCGCGTTGAGCCAGAACTGGTAGAAGCGGTAGGGGCTGCACATCTCGGCGTCGAGCCAGATCGCGTTGCCCTCGCTCTTGCCGAACTTCGTGCCGTCGGAGTTCGTGATGAGCGGGGTGCCGATCGCATGCACGCTGCGCCCCTCGACCCGGTGGATGAGATCGGTGCCACTCGTGAGGTTGCCCCACTGGTCGCTGCCGCCGGTCTGGAGCACGCAGCCGTACTGGCGGTAGAGCTCGAGGAAGTCGAACCCCTGGAGGATCTGGTAGCTGAACTCGGTGTAGCTGATGCCCGCGTCGGAGCTCAGCCGCGACGCGACGGCGTCCTTCTTGAGCATGGTCCCGACACGGTAGTGCTTGCCGATGTCCCGCAGGAAGTCGATGGCCGAGAGCCCCTCGGTCCAGTCGAGGTTGTTCACCATGCGGACCGCGTTCTCGCCCTCGCTCGAGAGGAAGCGGCTGACCTGGGCGCGGAGCCGGCCGACCCACTCGGCGACGGTCTCCTTGGTGTTGAGCGTGCGCTCGGCCGTGGGGCGTGGATCGCCGATGAGGCCCGTCGAACCGCCGACGAGGCCGAGCGGCCTGTGGCCGGCCAGCTGCAGCCGGCGCAGGGTCAGGATCTGCACCAGGTTGCCGAGGTGCAGGCTCGGTGCCGTGGGATCGAACCCGCAGTAGTAGGTGATCGGCTCGCCGGCGAGGAGTTCCTTCAGGGCCGACTCGTCGGTCGAGACGTGGACGAGCCCGCGCCAGCGCAGCTCCTCCCAGACGTCGTCGAACGAGGGGTCGTTCTGCTGCGTGGCGAGGATCGCGGGGTCGGACACGTCAGAAAGGCTAGCAGCGGCCGCGGCCCGGTCGATCGTGCCCGAGCCTTGAATCGCCCGAGTGAAGCTTGTATCCTTCACTAGAAGCAGTGAAGCCCTGACGCTTCACCACGGAGGAGGCCGCATGTACGTCGTCACCGCCGACCAGGTCGGGAGCCGGACCGACGTCGACCGATCCGCCGCCATGCGCGAGCACCTCCAGGAACGGTACGGCGACCGACTCCGCCTGCCCGTCGACCAGACCGCCGGCGACGAGCTGCAACTGCTCACCGCCGATGCCGAGACGGCGACCGACGTCATCCTCGACCTCGCCAGGGACGGCCACTGGAGCATCGGCCTCGGGGTGGGCGAGGTCCGGGAACCCCTGCCCGATGCCGTGCGGATGGCGACCGGTGACGCCTTCTTCGCCGCGCGCGAGGCCGTCGACGCGGCCAAGAGGGCCGACGCGCGATTCGCGCTGCGTGCGCCGGCCGCGACCTCGGCGCCGGTGCCGCCGGAGGAGGTCGAGTCGCTCGCGCGCCTCCTCCTGCTGCTCCGCCAACGCCGTACGACGCAGGGGTGGGAGGCGGTGGACCTGGTGGCCGGCGGGCGATCGCAGAAGGATGCCGCCCAACGGCTCGGCATCTCGGACGCCGCCGTGAGCCAGCGGCTGCGAACGGCCATGTGGACGGCCGACGAGGAGGCGCGCCCGGCGATCATCCGACTCGTCGCCGGCCTCGACGGGGGTGCGGCCGACGACGGCTGACGGCGACGCTCCGCCGGACGCCGACGCGGCCGCGCGCACCGTCGCTATGCTCGACGCGTCCGGCGGACCCGAACGCCGGAGGATGCGGAGGACCCGTGAATGTCGTCGCTGCGATCTCGGTCGCCGGATGGACGGTGATCCTCGGCGCCCTCGCCGCCGCGGCCGTCCTCTCCGTCCTCGCCTTCCTGCGGCCCCGCCCGATGCTGCTCTGGGCCGCCGCCGGCACCCTGGGCCTGGCGATCGTCGCGGCCTCCACCGCGGCCGATCCCCTGCCGACCGTCGCCGCCCCGCTGGCGGGCCTCCTGGGCCTGGTCGTCGCCGTGTTCGGCGGCAGTCCCTCGGCGGCCACGGCCCTCCGCCTCGCGATGGGGACGAGCACGCCCCCGGGCGCGCACGGCGGCATCCTCGTCTCCGTCCGCTCCGACGAGCCGGCAGCGCCCGGCATCGCGCCGGCACGGCGTGAGGTCCTCCGCGGCGGACTGACGATCGGCATCCTCGAGCGACTCGCGACCGCGGGCGCGATCATCGCCGGATTCCCCGAGGGCCTGGCGATCGTCGTCGCGGTGAAGGGCGTCGGTCGCTTCACCGAGCTCGAGGCGCCCGAGGCCCGCGAGCGGTTCATCATCGGGACCTTCGCGAGCCTCATCTGGGCCACCGCCGCGGCGCTCGCCGTGCACCTCGCCGTCCGCTGAGCGACTCCGCCCGCCGCCAGGGGCGCACCGGCCGTCAGTGGGAACGCGGGTGCCGGCGATAGGGCGAGACCCCCGGATCGCCGGGGATCCAGAACCGCCAGGGATATTCCGCGGCACCGCCCGCACCCGCGACGCCCGTGCGCGGACCGGACTCCGCGTGCGGCGGGCGCACCCGGACGCGGAGCGAGAACGGCGGCTGGAGCAGGTCCGAGCCGTTGGCCGCGAGCGGCACGCCGAGCGCCTGCGCCAGCCGCGCCGGGCCCCGCGCGAGATCCCGTTCCGACGACCGCGGCCGCCGCACCCGGGCCAGGTCGGCGCCGTCCACGATCGTGCCGCCGCGCAGCAGCACGCCGCCGGAGGTGCCGGACGACCCGGCCACCACGTTCAGGCACACGTGCATCCCGTACGTGAAGTAGGCGTAGAGGTGGCCGCCGTCGCCGAACATGACCGCATTGCGGGCCGTCCGGCCACGGAACGAGTGCGACCCCGGGTCGACGCCGACGCCGCGGTACGCCTCGACCTCGGAGAGGCGAACGACCACGGTGCCGTCGACCGACGTGTGGCCGAACTCGGCCCCGAGCAGCAGCGGGGCGAGCTCGACGGGATCGCGTCGGAACCAGTCGCGCTCGGGTTCCGCGAGCGCGTCGGGCGCCCCGCCCCGCGTCACTCGTCGACGCTCGGCAGGGCCGAGACCAGGTGCCGCACCCGGTCGGCGAGCGCCGCGAACTGCGCGTCCACCCGTCCGGGGGCGGTCCCGCCGATCCCGTCTCGGCTCGCGACGGACCCCTCGATCGTCAGCACCTCGCGCACGCCGGGCTCGAGGTGCGGCGAGATCCCGGCGAGCGCGGCGTCATCGACCTCGTGCAGCTCGAGTCCGCGCTCCTCGGCGTGGCGGACGAGTGCGCCGGTGATCTCGTGGGCGTCGCGGAACGGGACCTTGCGCTTGACGAGCCACTCCGCGACATCCGTCGCGAGCGAGAACCCTGCGGGCGCCAGCTCCGCCATCCGCTCGGTGTGGAAGGTGAGCGTCGCGACCATGCCCGTGAACGCCGGGAGCAGCACCTCGAGCGTCTCGACGGAGTCGAAGACGGGCTCCTTGTCCTCCTGCAGGTCCCGGTTGTAGGCGAACGGCAGCGCCTTGAGCGTCGCGAGCAGCCCGGTGAGGTTGCCGACGAGCCGCCCGGACTTGCCGCGCGCCAGCTCGGCGATGTCGGGGTTCTTCTTCTGCGGCATGATCGACGAGCCGGTCGAGTACGCGTCGTCGAGCGTGACGAAGCCGAACTCGCGGGTGTTCCAGAGGATGACCTCCTCGGAGATGCGCGAGAGGTCGAGGCCGATCATCGCCGCGACGAACGCGAACTCCGCGACGATGTCGCGGCTGGCGGTGCCGTCGATCGAGTTCTCGGCCGGGCGGGCGAGGCCGAGGTCTCGGGCGACGGATGCCGCGTCCAGGCCCAGGGTCGAGCCCGCGAGCGCCCCACCGCCGTACGGCGACACGTCCGCGCGCTTCATCCAGTCGACGAGTCGTTCGAGGTCCCGCGAGAGCGCCCAGCCGTGCGCGAGCAGGTGGTGCGCGAGGAGGACGGGCTGCGCGTGCTGGAGGTGCGTGCGACCGGGCATGATCGCCGCGCGATGCGCGTCGGCCTGCGCCGACAGCGCGTCGATGAGGTGCACGAGCATGCGGCCGATGACGATGGCGTGGTCCTTCAGGTACAGCCGCACCAGCGTCGCGATCTGGTCGTTGCGGCTGCGGCCCGCACGGAGCTTCCCGCCGAGTTCCGGTCCGACCTCGGCGATGAGCGCCGCCTCGAGCGCGCCGTGCACGTCCTCGTCGGACTCGGCGGCGAGGAGCTCGCCGGAGAGGAACTTCGCCTCGAGCGCATCGAGGCCGACCAGCATGCGCGTGAGCTCGTCGTCGTCGAGGTAGCCGGCGGCGGCGAGCGCACGCGCGTGCGCTCGCGACCCGGCGAGGTCGTAGGGGGCGAGCTGCCAGTCGAAGTGCGTCGACTTCGACAGCCGCTGCAGTTCGGGCGACGGCCCGCCGGCGAAGCGGGCGCCCCAGAGCGACCCCTCGTTCGTGCCGTGCTGCTCGGCCATGCTCACGCGTCCTTCCGTGCCAGGAGCCACACGAGCAGTGCCTTCTGCGCGTGCAGGCGGTTCTCCGCCTCGTCCCAGATGATCGACTGGGGGCCGTCGATGACGTCGGCGGCGACCTCGTACCCGCGGTCGGCGGGGAGGCAGTGCATGAAGACGGCGTCGGGCTTCGCGCGGGCCATGAGCTCGGCGTCGACCGCGTAGGCGCCGAACGTGGCGACGCGGTGCGCCTTCTCGTCCTCCTTGCCCATCGAGACCCACGTGTCGGTGACCACGACGTCCGCGCCGTCGACGGCGGCGGCCGCGTCGGCGTGCAGCGCGATGGAGCCGCCGGTGCCCGCGGCGATGCGCGACGCGTCGGCGACGACGGATGCGGCGGGCTCGAACTCCTGCGGCGAGGCGACGCGCACGTGCATGCCGGCGGTCGCGCCGGCGAGCAGGTACGACTGCGCCATGTTCGACGCGCCGTCGCCGAGGAAGGCGACGGTGAGCCCGGCGAGCGAGCCCTTGTGCTCGCGGATCGTGAGCAGGTCGGCCAGCAGCTGGCACGGGTGGAAGTCGTCCGACAGGGCGTTCACGACCGGCACCCGCGTGCCGGCGGCCATCTCGTCGAGACCGGCCTGCGCGTAGGTGCGCCACACGATGGCCGAGACCATCCGCTCGAGCACGCGAGCGGTGTCGGACGGGGTCTCCTTCCCGCCGAGCTGGCTGTTCGCGGTGGAGATGACCAGCGGCGAGCCGCCCAGGTCGGCGATGCCGACCGCGAACGACACGCGCGTTCGGGTGGAGGACTTGTCGAAGATGACGGCGACGGTCTGCGGGCCCGCGAGCGGCGTCTCGGCCCAGCGGTCGGCCTTGAGTCGCTCGGCGAGGTCGAGGATCTCGGCCTGCTCGACGGGCGTGATGTCGTCGTCGCGGAGGAAGTGGCGGGTCATGGGGCTCCGTTCTGCGCGGGGCGAGCGGGGTGGTCAGAGGGAGGCGGCGACGGTCTCGAGGGCCCGGCCGAAGCGGGCCTCGAACTCGTCGAGCTCCTGGTCGCCGATGATCAGCGGCGGGGCGATGCGGATGGTGGAGTCGTTCGCCGCATTCACGATGAGCCCCTCGGCCATCGCGGCCGCGGAGACGTGCGCGGCCACCGGCTCGTCGAGTGCGATGCCGACGAGCAGGCCACGGCCGCGGAGCTCGCCCACGAGCGGGGAGCCGAGGCGGCGCACGCGTTCGCGGAGCTCGACGCCGCGTCGGGCGGCGTTCTCGACGAGCCCGGCGCGTTCGATCTCTCCCAGCACCGCGCCCGCGACGGACGTCGCCAGCGGGTTGCCGCCGAAGGTCGAGCCGTGCTGGCCCTTGGAGAACAGGTCGGAGGCGTGGCCGAAGGTGATCAGGCCGCCGATCGGGAAGCCGCCGCCGATGCCCTTGGCGACCGTGACCGCGTCCGGGAGGATGCCCGCGTGCTGGAAGGCGAACCACTCGCCGGTCCGGCCCGCGCCGGTCTGGATCTCGTCGATGATGAGGAGCGCACCGTGCCGGGCCGTGAGCTCGCGAGCGGCCTCGAGGTACCCCTGCGGCAGGTCGAGCACGCCGGCCTCGCCCTTGATGGGTTCCACGATGAGCGCGGCGACCGACTCGTCGATCGCCGATTCGAGCGCCTCCACGGTCGATGGCAGGTGCGTCACGCCGCCGGGGAGCGGTTCGAAGCCGTCGTGCAGCGCGGGCTTGCCGGTGAGCGCGAGCGAGCCCATCGTCCTGCCGTGGAAGGCGCCGGCGAGCGCGAGCACCCGGCTCCGCGCCCCACCGGAGTTGTTCCGTCGTGCGAGCTTGAAGGCGGCCTCGTTCGCCTCGGCGCCGGAGTTGCCGAACCAGACGCGGCCGGCGTCGCCCGTTCCCGCCAGTCGGGTCAGTCGATCGGCGAGTTCCATCGTCGGCCGCGTCGCGAAGTAGTTCGACACGTGCGCGAGCGTCGCGGCCTGGCGGGCGACGGCGTCCACGAAGACCGGGTGCGCATGCCCGAGCGAGTTCACCGCGATGCCGGCCAGGAAGTCGAGGTACCGGGTGCCCTCGTCGTCCCAGACCCAGGCGCCCTCGCCGCGTTCCAGGCGGGCGAGCGGGGTGCCGAGCGTCCGCATCATGCGATCGGCGTAGTGCGCGCGCCAGTCGTTCGTGCCGGTCACGACGCCGCCTCCGCATCCGCCGCATCCGCCGTCGCGGCCACGACCTCCGTGCCGATCCCCTGCGTCGTGAAGATCTCGAGCAGGATCGAGTGCGGCACGCGGCCGTCGATGATCGCGGCCTTCGGCACGCCGCCGGCGACCGCCTCGAGGCAGGCGGTCATCTTCGGGATCATCCCGGATTCCAGCGACGGCAGCAGCGCCTCCAGCTCCGGGACGTCGATCTCCGAGACGAGCGACTCCCGGTCGGGCCAGTCGCGGTAGAGCCCGGCGACGTCGGTGAGGATGACGAGCTTCGCCGCGCCGAGGGCGACCGCGAGCGATGCCGCCGCGGAGTCGGCGTTGACGTTGAGGGACTGGCCCGGGCGCTCGAGGTCCGGCGCGATCGAGGAGACGACCGGGATGCGTCCGGCCTCGAGCTGCGCGAGCACGGCCTCGGGGTCGACGCGGACGACGTCGCCGACGAGGCCGAGGTCGACCTCGACGCCGTCGACGACCGCGCCGCGGCGGCGGCCGCGGAACAGTCCGGCGTCCTCGCCCGACAGGCCCGCCGAGAGCGGGCCGTGCTCGTTGATGAGGCCGACGAGCTCCCGGTTGACCTGGCCGGAGAGCACCATCCGGACCACGTCCATCGTCTCGGGCGTGGTCACCCGGTACCCGCCCCGGAACTCGCTGGCGATGCCGAGCCGATCGAGCATCGCGGAGATCTGCGGACCGCCGCCGTGCACCACCACGGGTCGGATGCCCGCGTAGCGCAGGTACACCATGTCCTCGGCGAACGCGCGCTGGAGTTCCGGGCTGACCATCGCGTTGCCGCCGAACTTCACGACGATGGTCTCGCCGTGGAAGCGCTTGAGCCAGGGCAGCGCCTCGATGAGGGTGCCCGCCTTGCGCGCGGCCACCGCGGCGTCGCCGCGCGCGTCCGCCTCGACGGTCGGATCGGGGACTGCGCTCATGTGCTCCTCGTCCATCTCAGCTCGAGTACGCGCTGTTCTCGTGCACGTAGTCGTGCGTGAGGTCGTTCGTCCGGATCGTCGCAGCGGCCTCGCCGGCGTGCAGCTCGATGAGCACGTGCGTGGCGCGCGGTGCGAGGTCGACCTCATCGCGCGGACGGTCCGGCCGGCCCGCATGGCAGACGCGCACGCCGTTCATGGTCACGTCGACGAGATACGGGTCGAACTCCGCCGAGGTCGTGCCGATGGCGGCGAGCACGCGACCCCAGTTCGGGTCCTTGCCGTAGATCGCGGCCTTGAACAGGTTGTTGCGGGCGACCGAGCGGCCGACCTCGACGGCGTCGTCCTCCGTCACTGCGCCGCGCACCTCGATCGCGATGTCGTGGCTCGCGCCCTCGGCGTCGGCCTGCAGCTGCGCGGCGAGGTCGTCGCACGCGGTCGTGAGCGCATCGGCGAAGGTCTCGGGATCGGGCTCGACCCGTGAGGCGCCCGAGGCGAGCACGGTGACCTGGTCGTTCGTGGACATGCAGCCGTCGGAGTCGAGACGGTCGAAGCTCACGCGCACCGCGCGGCGGAGGGCCGCGTCGAGCGTGCCGGCGTCGACGACCGCGTCGGTCGTGAGGACCACGAGCATCGTGGCGAGGCCCGGGGCGAGCATCCCGGCGCCCTTCGCCATGCCGCCGATGCGCCAGCCGTCGACGACGACCTCGACCGTCTTCGGCCGGGTGTCGGTCGTCATGATGGCGCGCGCGGCATCGGTGCCGGCGGCCTCGTCGGAGCCGAGCCGGGCCACGGCGGAGAGCACGCCCTCCTCGACCACCTCGCCGTCGAGCTGCTCGCCGATGAGCCCGGTCGAGCAGACGAGCACGTCTCCTGCGGAGACGTCGAGGGCCGATGCGGCGGTCTCGGCGGTCCGGTGCGTGACCTGGAAGCCCTCCGGGCCGGTGAAGCAGTTGGCGCCGCCCGAGTTCAGCACGATCGCCGAGACCGCGCCGTCGCGGATCACCTGCTCGGACCACAGCACGGGGTTGGCCTTGGCCCGGTTGGACGTGAACACGGCTGCGGCGCTCGACAGGGGTCCCCGGTTGACGACGACGGCGAGGTCGAGCGCGCCCGAGCGCTTGATGCCGGCCGCGACGCCCGCGGCCTCGAATCCGGCGGGTGCGGTCACGCTCATGGTGCGACTCCGTTCACGGGGAGCCCGGTCGCCTCGGCGAGGCCGAGTGCGATGTTCGCGGACTGGATGGCGGCACCTGCGGTGCCCTTGACGAGGTTGTCGACCGCCGTGACCACGACGACGCGGCCGGCGGCCTCGTCGACGGCCAGGCCGATCAACGCCGTGTTCGCGCCGAGCACGTCGGCGGTCCGCGGGAACTGCCCGAGGGGCAGGACCTGCACGAACGGCTCGCCGGCGTAGGCGTCCTCCCACGCCGCGCGCACCGCGGCCGCGTCCGTGCCCGGGACGACGCGGGCGGTCGAGGTGGCGAGGATGCCGCGCGACATCGGCACGATCACCGGCGTGAACGAGATCGTCGGCGCCGCGGCCCCGGCCCAGCGCAGCGCCTGCTGCACCTCGGGGATGTGCCGGTGCGTGCCGCCGACGGCATACGGATTGGCGGAGCCCAGGATCTCCGAGCCGAGCAGGTGCGCCTTCAGCGCCCGGCCCGCGCCCGACGGTCCGACCGCGAGCACCGAGACGAGGTCGGCGTCCTCGATGACGCCCGCGCGGATGCCGGGAGCGAGCGACAGCGCGACGGTCGACGCGTTGCATCCCGGGGCCGCGATGCGGCGCGTGCCCGCCAGGCGCGAGCGCTGCGTGCTCGACATGCGCGGCAGCTCCGGCACGCCGTACTCCCAGGCGCCGTGGAACTCGCCGCCGTAGAACGCCGCCCAGTCCTCGGCGTCCTCGAGCCGGTGGTCGGCGCCGCAGTCGACGACGAGCGTGTCGTCGGGCAGCTGCGCCGCGATCCCGCCCGAGGCGCCGTGCGGCAGGGCGAGGAAGACCACGTCGTGCCCGGCGAGGGTCTCCGCGGAGGTCTCCTTCAGGGTGAGGTGCGTGTAGCTGCGCAGGTGCGGCTGCACGGCCGCGAGCGGCTGGCCGGCGTTCGAGTGGGCGGTCACGGTGCGCACGTCGAAGTCGGGATGGTCGGCGAGCAGGCGCAGCAACTCGCCGCCCGCGTAGCCGGACGCGCCGGAGACGGCGACGGTATACGTCATGAATCCACCTTATGGGCTGATCGAACGGGGGTTACGGCTCCGGCGACGCCCAGGGCGGCAGGCTCAGGCCGCCGCGGGAGTCGCCTGGATTCGGCGCTCGCCCCGACGTCGGCCGCGCAGCACGACGGCACGCGAGACGCGCGTGCGGTCGGCGGGCCGGACGGTGGACATGCTGCGACCATAGCCGCACGCGCCCACCGCCGCCAAACCCGGCGGCCGCTCGGTACCGCCGGGGGCTCCCGGGTCAGACCTCGTCGCCGCGGGCGCGCACCCAGGCGCGGTCGACGAGCGCTTCCAGCACGTGCACGTCGACCGTGTCGAGCCGTCCGATCCAGAGGCAGCCGGCACCGACCTTCACCTTGCCCAGGCGATCGATGAGCTCATCGGCGCCCGGCGTCTGCAGGCCGTACAAGGAGACGGAGGCCTTCCTCGGGGAGAACCCGACCACCATCCAGTCGCCCTCGCGGCCCGTCGCATAGCGGTAGTGGAGGACGCCGTAGCCGACGATCGACGGGCCCCACATGACGCCGTCGGTGTCGGTGACGCGGTCGAAGAGCTCCCGGAGCTCGAGCCCGTCGGCCCGCCGCCCGGCGGGTTCGACCGCGTCGAGGAACTCGGACACCGACGCCCCCGTCGGCTTCGTCTTGAGCTCGGCCATGCTCCACGGTACCGCCGCGCCTCGTGCGGCGGCGAGACCCCAGGCGAGGGACGCGGGATACGACGAGGGGCGTCCGTGCCGGCGGGTGCCGGCGCGGACGCCCCTCGTGGACGGGGATCGGCGCTATTCGCGGATCGCCGCACCCGTGCGCTCGGCGGCCAGCGCCGCACCCGCGAGCTTCGCCTCGCTGGCCTCGGCGGCCGTCAACGTGCGATCCGCGGCTCGGAAGCGCAGCGCGAACGTCAGGCTCTTCATCCCCTCCGGAACGCCGGTGCCCCGGTAGTCGTCGACGAGGCGCAGGTGCTCCAGGAGCTCCCCCGCGCCCTCGTGCACGGCGGCCGCCACCGCCGCGGCGGGAACCTCAGCACCCACGACGAGTGAGAGGTCCTGCGTCGCGGCGGGCAGGGTGCCGATCACGCCCGCCTCCACGGTGTCGCCGGCCAGCGCCGTGATCGCATCGAGGTCCACCTCGGCGACCGCGACCACCCGCGGCAGGTCGGCCTCGGCCGTGACCGCGGGATGCAGCTCGCCGGCATACCCCACCGGCGTGCCGGCGACGCGGACCTCGGCGGTGCGGCCGGGGTGCATCGCGTGGTGCGAGCCCTGCACGAACTCGACCTCGGCGCCCGCGGCGCGCGCGATGCGTCGCACCGCGTCGAGCGCGTCGACGATGCCGACCTCCTCCGCCGGGAGTCCGGGCTGCTTCGCCACCCGCTCCCCCACGAGCAGCACGCCCACGTGACGGGGCTGCGCGGGGATGCCGGCGTCGAGCGCCTCGAGCACGTCGGCGGACGGCCGCTCGGAGCCGACGGGGAGCTCGGCCGCACCGTAGGAGCGGCCCGGCTCGGGCAGGAAGACCAGCCCGAGCTCGAACACGTCCAGGTCGGTGAAACCGCGCGAGAGGTTGCGACGGGCGACGCCGACGAGCCCCGGCATGAGGGAGCGGCGCAGGTACGGCGTCGAGGCGTCGAGCGCGTTCGCGAGCTTCACCCCGGCGACGGGCGAGCCCTCGGCCGAACCGTACGTCGCGTTCTCGGCCTCCGTGACGAACGGGAAGGCGAGGACCTCGGTGCCACCGGCCGCCGCGAGGGCGTCGGCGACGCTGCGGCGCACGTGCTGCGCACGCGTGAGCCCCCGCCCGGGCGGGGCGACGGGCAGCACGGACGGGATCCGGTCGTAGCCGAGCAGTCGCGCGACCTCCTCGGCGAGGTCGACGGCCCCGGTGAGGTCGGGACGCCACGACGGCGGGACGACCTCGAAGCCGCTCTCGACGCGGGTCACGGCACCACCGATCTCGGCGAGCGCGTCGTGCACCTCGTCGTCCGTGTACTCGACGCCGATCAGGCCGGAGACGAAGCCGGCGGCGAGGTGGACGGCCTCGCGCTCGGGCGCCTCGCGGATCAGCGACCCGGTCTCGTCCGCCGTCCCACCGGCGAGGTCGACGAGCAGCTGCGCGACGCGCCCGGCCGCGGCCGCGGCGATGGCGGGGTCGACGCCGCGCTCGAACCGCTTGGACGCCTCGCTGGGCAGCTTGTGGCGACGCGCGGTGCGCGCGATGGAGACCGGATCGAAGTTCGCCGCCTCGATCAGCACGTTGCGGGTGCCGTCGCCGATCTCGGTGTCGGCGCCGCCCATCACACCCGCGAGCCCGATCGG
Source organism: Agromyces litoreus (assembly GCF_040496015.1). NCBI lineage: Bacteria > Bacillati > Actinomycetota > Actinomycetes > Micrococcales > Microbacteriaceae > Agromyces > Agromyces litoreus. The sequence continues at coordinate 51,660 of NZ_JBEPKA010000020.1, read as the reverse complement.
GCCGCGGTCGTCGGTGATGAGGAGGTCTTCCGGGTCGAGCGTGCGCACCTTGCCGTCGAGGGTCTCGAGCGTCTCCCCCGTGGTTGCGCGACGCACCACGATCCCGCCGCGCAGGGCGTCGAGGTCGTACCCGTGGATCGGCTGGCCGAGCTCGAGCATCACGTAGTTGGTGATGTCGACCGGCAGCGAGAGCGAGCGGATGCCGGCGAGCGTGAGCCGCGCGACCATCCACGCCGGCGTGGTCCGGGTCGGGTCGATCCCGCGGACGATCCGCGTCGCGAACACGCTCGCGCCCACGCGCCCGCGGATCGGCGCCTCATCGCGGACCTCGACCGGGAAGTCGCCGTCCGCGGGCTCGGCCGCGGCGACCTGCCCGGCCGGATCGCGGTAGACGGCCCCGGTCGCGTGGGCGTACTCGCGCGCCACGCCGCGGATCGAGAAGGCGTAGCCGCGGTCGGGCGTGACGTTGATCTCGACCGCCGCGTCGTCGAGGCCGAGCAGTGCGATGGCGTCGGTGCCCACGGGCGCGTCGATGCCGAGCGTCGACAGTCGCAGGATCCCGTCGTGCTCCTCGCCGAGGCCGAGCTCGCGCGCCGAGGCGATCATGCCGTCCGAGACGTGCCCGTAGGTCTTGCGCGCGGCGATCGGGAACGGTCCCGGCAGCACCGAGCCGGGCAGGGTCACCACGACCTTGTCGCCGACGAGGAAGTTCCGCGCGCCGCAGACGATGCCGTGCACGGCGTCGCCGCCGTCGGCCGCCGTCTCGCCCTCGGGCGCCACGCGCACCTGGCACCAGCGGATGGTCTTGCCGTTGGTCTGCGGCTCCTCGACGAATTCGAGCACCTCGCCGACCACGATCGGTCCCTGGAGGTCGAACGTGTGCACGTCCTCCTCCTCGAGGCCCACGCGGACGAGCGCGGCGTGGACGTCCTCGAGGGAGGTCCCGGGCGAGAGATCGACGTACTCGGCGAGCCAGCTGATCGGCACTCGCATGTTCTAGACCACCATTCCGAACTGCTGGGAGAAGCGGATGTCGCCCTCGGCCATGTCGCGCATGTCCTGCACGCCGTTGCGGAGCATGAGCCCGCGCTCGATGCCCATGCCGAAGGCGAAGCCCGTGTACACCTCGGGGTCGATGCCGGCGGCGCGGAGCACGTTGGGGTGCACCATCCCGCAACCGCCCCACTCGATCCAGCGCGGCCCGTCCTTGAAGGTCGGGTGCCAGAAGTCGAGCTCGGCGGAGGGCTCGGTGAACGGGAAGAAGCTGGGGCGGAGGCGCACCTTGGCCTCGTCGCCGAAGATCGACTTCACGAAGTGGTCGAGCGTGCCGCGCAGGTGCGCCATGGTCAGGCCCTTGTCGACTGCGAGGCCCTCGAACTGCATGAACACCGGCAGGTGCGTGGCGTCGAACTCGTCGGTGCGGTACACGCGTCCGGGCGCGAGCACGTAGATCGGCACCTCGCGCTCGAGCATCGAGCGCACCTGGACGGGGCTCGTGTGGGTGCGCATCACGAGGTGGGACTCGGGCGGATCGACGAAGAAGGTGTCCTGCATCGCGCGTGCGGGGTGATCGGCGTCGAAGTTGAGCGCGTCGAAGTTGAACCACTCGCTCTCGACCTCGGGGCCCTCCGCGATCTCCCAGCCCATGCCGGTGAAGACGTCGCAGACGCGGTCCTGCAGGAGCGCGAGCGGATGCCGCGCACCCGGCGTGAACCGCGACGGCAGCGCGGTCACGTCGACGGCCTCAGCGGCGAGCTGGGCCTCCGCCTCGGCGGCGACGATCTCGGCCTCGCGGGCGGCGAACGCCTGGTTCACGCGACCGCGGGCGGAGCCCACGAGCTTGCCGAGGGCGGCCTTCTGGTCGTTGGGGATGGACCGCAGCGAGGCGTTCAGTCGCGCGAGCGTCGACTTCTCGCCGGTGTGCTCGGTGCGGACGGCCTTCAGTGCGGCGGAGTCGCCCGCAGCGGCGATCGCGGCGAGTGCCGCATCGACCGCGGCAGCGACGGCCGGTTCGGTGATCTGGAGGGGCTCGGACACGAACAACGAGTCTAGTCGGGGCGCCGATGCACCCGCGTCACCGAGGAACGGGTCCGTTCAGGAGCCCGGCGTCTGCCGCGACTCGGCGTTCGCCGTCGCGACCCCCTTCAGCAGCTCCTCGTTCTCCTCGTCGGGGTTCGGCGCCGGCCTGCCCGTGCGGCTCTCCGTCCGCCGCGCGACCCACCGCGCGAGCCACGAGAGCGACAGGTTCATCGCGAGGTAGAGCACCAGCACGACGACGAAGAACGAGAACAGGTAGTAGTTGCCGTAGAACGACGCGAGCTGGTTCATCCCGACCCGCAGCAGCTCGAGGTAGCCGACGATGTAGCCGAGGGAGGTGTCCTTCAGCAGCACCACGAGCTGCGCGATGATGATCGGCAGCATCTGGCGGAACGCCTGCGGGAACTCGATCAGCATCTTCGACTGCATCGGGCGCATGCCGAGGCTGAGCCCCGCCTCGCGCTGTCCCCTCGGGAGCGCGGCGAGGCCCGCGCGCAGCGCCTCGCCGATGAGCGCGCCGTTGTAGAGCGTGAGCGCGGCGACGACGGCCCAGAACGATCCCGTGTTCAGCACCAGCAGGATGAACAGCATCATGAGCAGGACCGGCATGCCGCGCACGAACTCGAGCACGACGGCCGTCGGGATGCGGACCCACCGGCTCCGCGCGCTGCGCAGGAGCGAGAACGCGATGCCGAGCGCGACGGCGAGCACCGACGCCGTGAACGCGGCCCGCAGCGTGTTCCACATGCCGACCGTGATGAGCCGTTGCCACACGATCGGCTCGGCCAGCGGTTCCCATCGACTCGGGTCGAAGTACCCGGGCAGCTCACCGCGCGGCGCGTTCAGCGTGAGGTAGAGCCAGGTCGCGCCGGCGAGGATCGCGACGCCGCCGACGACGGAGGCGATCGTGGAGTTTCGTCGGGCCCTGGGGCCCGGGGCGTCGAAGAGGACGCTCGTCCCGGTCATCGCTGCACCACCCAACGTCGTTCGAGGCGCGCTGCGAGCAGGCCCAGCGGCACCGTGATGAGCAGGTAGAAGGTGGCGACGCCCAGCAGCACCGGGATCACCTGGTCTCCGCGGGCGTTCGCGACGGTGCGGCCCACCGCGAACAGCTCGACGACGAAGAAGCCGCCGGCGACCGACGTGTTCTTCGTGAGCGCGATGAAGACGTTGATGAGCGGCGGGATGGTCATCCGGAAGGCCTGCGGCAGCACGATCAGGCCGACCGTCTGCGCGAACCCGAACCCGACGCTTCGTGCGGCCTCGGCCTGGCCGACCGGCACGCCGTTCACGCCGGAGCGCAGCGCCTCGGCGACGAACGGCGAGGTGTACACCGACAGGCCGATGATGGCGGCCGTCACGAAGTCGAGGCGGGATCCGAGCACCGGGAGGACGAAGGCGCAGAAGAACAGCACGAGCGTGAGCGGCGTGTTCCGCACGATCTCGGTGTAGCCGGTCGCGAACCACCGCAGCGACGGCACGGGCGAGATGCGCATGGCCGCGATCAGCGTGCCGATCACGAGGGCGGCGATGCCCGAGACGACGAGGAGCAGCACGGTGGTGCCGAACCCCTCGAGGTACAACGGGAAGTTGTCGAAGACCGCGTCCACGCGCTTCCTTCCTGTGCAGCGGGCCGGAGGGCCGACCCGGGAGGTCCGGGCGCGGTCAGCGCCCGGACCTCACGTGCGGATCAGTACCGGTCGACGGCCGGCGGGTCGCGGAACTCGAGCACCGTTCCGGCGGTGGCCTCCCACGCCGCCTCGTACGAACCGTCCTCGTAGGACTGCTCGAGGACGTCGTTGATGAACGAGCGGAAGTCGTCGTCGCCCTTCATGACGCCGATGCCGTACGGCTCCGACGTGAACGGCTCGCCGACGACCTTGAACTCGCCGGGGTTCTGGTCGACCAGGCCCGCGAGGATCACGTTGTCGGTGGAGACGGCCACGGCCTGGCCGCTGCGGAGCGGCTCGAGGCAGTTGCTGTACGTGTCGGTCTCGATGACGTCGGCGCCGAGGTCCTTGAGGTTCGCGGCCGGGGTCGAGCCCGTGACCGAGCAGACCGGCTGCCCGACGAGGTCGTCCTCGCTCATGATGTCCTCGTTGTCGGCGAGCACGAGGATCGACTGGCCGGCCTCGAAGTACGGCCCGGCGAAGTCGATGACCTGCTTGCGGTCGTCGTTGATCGTGTAGGTCGCGACGACGAAGTCCACCTGGCCGTTCTCGATGAAGGGCTCGCGGTTCGCCGACACGGTCTCGACCCATTCGATCTGGTCGGCCGAGATGCCGAGTTCGGCGGCGATGATCTTCGCGATCTCGACGTCGAAGCCGACCGGGATGCCGTCGGGCCCGACGAGGCCGAACAGCGGCTGGTCGAACTTCGTGCCGACCGTGACGGTGCCCGCCTCGGCGAGCGCGGCCATCGTCGTGCCCTCGTCGAACTCCGGGGACTCCTCGACGGTCGTGCCGCCTCCGTCACCATCACCGGAGTCGCTCGCACAGCCGGCGAACAGGAGCGCGGTCGCGGCCGCGGCCGCCACCAGGGCGATTCTGCTGCGTCTCATGTCGTGCCTCATCTCTTCTCTTCGTTCGGGTCCTTCGCCGCTCGTGGCGGCGGAGGTCTAGTGGTCCAGGATCTTCGAGAGGAAGTCCTTGGCGCGGTCGCTCTGCGGGTTGTCGAAGAACTCGCTCGGCGTGGCCTCCTCGACGATGGCGCCGTCGGCCATGAAGAGCACGCGATCGGCGGCCTTCCGGGCGAAGCCCATCTCGTGGGTGACCACGATCATGGTCATGCCCTGCTCGGCGAGGCCGACCATGACGTCGAGCACCTCGTTGATCATCTCGGGGTCGAGCGCGCTCGTGGGCTCGTCCATGAGGATGAGCTTGGGGTTCATGGCGAGCGAGCGGGCGATCGCGACGCGCTGCTGCTGGCCGCCCGAGAGCTGCGCGGGCATCTTCTTCGCCTGGTTCGCCACGCCGACGCGCTCGAGGAGCTCCATCGCCTTCGCCTCGGCGTCCTTCCGCGACATCCGCTTGACCCGGATCGGGGCGATCGTGACGTTCTCGAGGACGGTCTTGTGCGAGAACAGGTTGAACGACTGGAAGACCATGCCGACGTCGGCGCGGAGCTTCGCGAGCGCGGCGCCCTCCTCGGGCAGCACGTCGCCGTCGATGGTGATGGTGCCCGAGTCGATCGTCTCGAGCCGGTTGATCGCGCGACACAGGGTCGACTTGCCCGAACCGGACGGGCCGATGACCACGACGACCTCGCCGCGGTTCACGACCGTGTTGATGTCGTTGAGCACGTGGAGGTCGCCGAAGTACTTGTCGACGTGGTCGACGACGACGAGCGGTTCGCCGCGGCGGACCGAGATGTTCGACGTGCGTGGATCGGTATCGGCCGGCATTCCCCCAAACTAGGGCTCAGCGGGTTCCGGCGGCCACCGCCCGAGCGGGGGGTTTACCGTTTCGTGACTTCCGCCGCGACGCGCGGACGTCAGTCGCGGTGGGCGAAGGCGCTCTCGTAGAGGCACACGGACGCCGCGGTCGCGAGGTTCATCGATTCCGCGTGGCCGTAGATCGGCACCGTCACGACCCGGTCCGCGAGTTCCAGCTTGTCGTCCGGGAGTCCACGCGCCTCGTTCCCGAAGAGCCACGCCGTGGGCCGGGCGAGCACGCCGTCGCGGCGCGCCTCGAGCAGGTCCTCGCCCTTCACGTCGGCCGCGATGACGGTGAGCCCCGCCTCGCGGGCTCTCGCGAGCACGTCCTCGAGCTGCGCCCCGACGGCGACCGGCAGGTGGAAGATCGACCCGGTCGACGAGCGCACGACCTTCGGGTTGTAGAGGTCGACCGCACGTCCGGTGAAGACGACGGCATCGGCGCCCGCGGCATCGGCCGCCCGGACGATCGTCCCGGCGTTGCCGGGGTCGCGCACCTCCTCGAGGATGGCGATCAGCTTCGGCTCGGCGGCGAAGACGTCCTTCACGGCGGTCGGGAACTGGTGGCAGACGGCGACGAAGCCCTGCGGCGTGACCGTGTCGGCCATCGCCTCGAGGACCTCCTCGGTGACGTACTCGACGTCGACGCCCGCGTCGATCGCCGTGTCGCCGATGTCGGCGTAGCGTTCGAGCGCCGTCGGGGTGGCGTACAGCTCGACGAGCAGCTGGGGCCGGAAGGTCAGTGCCTCGGCGACGGCCTGCGGGCCCTCGAGGAGGAACATGCCCGTCTCCTGGCGCGCGGGCTTCTTCGCGAGCTTCGCGACGGCCCGCACTCGCGGCGACCTCGGGTTCTCCAGCACACGGCCAGCCTAGCGAGGGATGCGCGCGGCCCGCCGTCGCGCGCGCCGGGACGCCGCATCCGGCCCGGAGACGGCGAACGGCCCGGCACCACTCGGGTACCGGGCCGCCTGCGTGCTGCGAATCGCGATCAGGCCGCGTTCTTCGGAGCGTTCACGTCCTTCGGGAGCGCCTGCTTGGCACTCTCGACCAGGCCCGCGAAGGCCGCCGGCTCGTTGACCGCGAGGTCCGCGAGGATGCGACGGTCGACCTCGATGCCCGCGAGGCCGAGGCCCTGGATGAGGCGGTTGTACGTGATGCCGTTCTGGCGGGCCGCGGCGTTGATCCGCTGGATCCAGAGGCGACGGAAGTCGCCCTTCTTCTTGCGGCGGTCGTTGTACGAGTAGACGAGCGAGTGGGTGACCTGCTCCTTCGCCTTGCGGTAGAGGCGCGACCGCTGCCCGCGGTAGCCCTCGGCGCGCTCGAGGATGACCCGACGCTTCTTGTGCGCGTTGACTGCGCGCTTGACTCTAGCCATTGCTCTGTTTCTTCCTTACCGGGTCTCGTCGCTCAGCGACCGAGCAGCCTCTTGATGACCTTGGTGTCGGGCGCCGAGGCGACCTTGTCCTGGTTCAGACGACGGGTGCGCACCGAGGACTTGCCCTCGAGGTTGTGGCGCATCCCGGCCTGCTGCTTCTTGATCTTCCCGCTGCCGGTGACCTTGAAGCGCTTCTTGGACCCGGAGTGGGTCTTCTGCTTCGGCATCTCTCGTGTATCTCCTTGGTTCTGCCGCCACCGCAGTGGCGGACGCGGGTGCTGGCTCAGGCCTCGTCGGCCGTCGCCGTCTGCGGCGCGTCGTCGGCGGAGTCCGCCGCAGGACGCTGCTTGGCCGCAGCACGCTGTGCATTCGCCTCGGCCTTGGCCTCGGACTTGTTCTTCAGGGGAGCGATGACCATGACCATGTTGCGGCCGTCGATCGTCGGGTTGTGCTCGACGGTGCCGTACTCGGCGACGTCCTCCGCGAAGCGCTGGAGGAGGCGGACGCCCATCTCGGGACGCGACTGCTCGCGACCCCGGAAGAGGATCATCGCCTTGACCTTGTCGCCGGACTTCAGGAAGCCGACGGCGCGCTTCATCTTGGTCTCGTAGTCGTGCTTGTCGATCTTGAGGCGGAACCGAACCTCCTTGAGGATCGTGTTCGCCTGGTTGCGCCGGGCTTCCTTCGCCTTCTGCGCAGCCTCGTACTTGTACTTGCCGTAGTCCATGATCTTGACGACCGGCGGACGGGAGTTCGGCGCGACCTCGACGAGATCGAGGTCGGCCTCCTGCGCGAGCCGCAGTGCCACCTCGATCTTCACGACGCCGACCTGCTCTCCGCTCGGGCCCACGAGGCGGACCTCGGGGACGCGGATACGGTCATTGGTACGCGGATCGCTGATGCGTGTCTCCTCTGCTCGAACTGCTCTTCCAGCTCATCGGGAGACGGATGCCGCCCGACGACGAGAGCGGAAATCCACGCGATGACGCCCCACGGATTCTCACCGTGGGCTCATGCGGCACCCTTGCTGCTCCCCCGCCGGAGCGGGGAAGCGGAGTGCGAACGACCCGGTAACCTTGATGAAGCGGTATGCGCGGGTGGGAGTCTCTCCACTTTCGTACCGGGGACTGGCCCCGGAGCCCGCAGTAGTCTAGCAGAGGATCCCCGTGAGCGACATTTCGCCCGAGCACACGCGTGCGCCCGAGCACGACGACCCCGAGATCGGTGCCGAACAGGCCGTGGCGGACGCGACGCGCGACATCGCCGACGTGCCCGCGGTCGAGGTCATCACGACGGCCTCGGTGCACCTGATGAGCGCTGCGGCCGTGAAGGTCGGCCTCGCCGACGACCCGGCGTCGCAGGTCGACCTCGACGAGGCCCGGAAGCTGATCAACGCGCTGGCCGGCCTCATCACCGCCGGCGCTCCCGAGATCAGCGACATGCACGCACGATCGCTGCGCGACGGCCTCCGCTCACTGCAGCTCGCGTTCCGCGAGGCCTCGACCATCCCCGATGCGATCGGCCAGGGCCCGGGCGAGAAGTGGACCGGCCCCGTCACCTGACCTGAGCGCCCCAGCCCCGCGCCGCCGCTCAGGCCTGCCGCCGCTCAGGTCTGGCAGTGCGGGCACCAGGACGTCTCGCGCAGTTCGACGTCGTTGCGGCCGAACCGGCCGTGCTCGATCCGCGTGCCGCAGCGTCGGCACGGCTCCCCCGCGCGGCCGTAGACCCAGAGGCGACGGCCCGGTCGGGTGTCGCCGGTCGTCGTCCGCTCGATCCGGTCGCGGTTGGCGTGGATGACCCGGCGCGCCAGGTCGAGCGCGGGCCCGAGCTCGACCTCGCCGATCGGCCGGTCGGGGCGGATGCCCCGCAGGAAGCAGACCTCGTTGACGAGCACGTTGCCGAGGCCCGCGAGGTTGCGCTGATCGGCGAGGGCCACGATCGCGGGAACCTGGGGGGCCGCGGACAGGCGCCGGGCCGCCTCGGCGGCGTCCCAGTCCGGGCCGAGCAGGTCGGGCCCGAGGTGCGCGAGCCGCGACTCCTCCTCGGTGGCGGGGAAGACCTCGACCACGCCGAGGTCGAAGCCGACGGCCGTCGCATCCGCCGTCTCGATGATCGCGCGCGCACGGTGACCGGGACGGGGCCAGCGTCGGCCGGGATGGACCAGGCGCCACTCGCCCTCCATCTTCAGGTGCGTGTGCAGCACGCGTTCCCCGATGCGCATGAGCAGGTGCTTGCCCCTGCTGCCGACGGAGTGGATGGTGTCGCCCGCGAAGTCGACCGTGGCGTGGGCGGGCACCCGGATGTCGCTGCGCCGGACGACCGCACCCGCGAGGGCGTCGTCGAGGCGCCGGGCGGCGCGGAACACGGTGTCGCCCTCGGGCACCTCAGCTCCTCGCCTCGAAGCGCAGACCCTGCGGGGTCTCGCGGAATCCGGCGCCGCGCAACGGCACGTCGAGCACCGACCCGTAGACGCCCGCACCGTTGACGGTCTCGACGCGGAACCGCGCACCCCGGGCGCGCGCGAGGGCCTCCACCAGCGCCGATGCACCCCGGACGAGCACCTCGTCGTCGTCGGTGAACACCAGCGCCGTGCGCCCGCCGCGCTCGAGGTAGAACGCCGCGTCGCCGTCGACGATCGCGACGACCGCGCCCGCCTTCCGCGCCGGCCGATGACCGAGCTCCGCCGTCGGCTCCGGCCAGTCGAGCGCCGCGCCGAACGGGTTCGCCGGATCGGTCGCCGCGAGCGCCACCGCGGCACCCTGCGGCGCCTGCCGGAGCCGGTCGATCGCCGCGCTCGTGCCGAACTGCGCGCCGCCCTGGCCGTCGACGAAGTAGCCGCGACGGACCCGCCCGCTCTCCTCGAACCCGGCGAGCGTGCGGTACGCGAGGGCGAAGCCGCCGAGGTGGTCCTCGGCCATCACCGATCCGCGCGTGACGACGCCGTATCGCTCGAGGAGCGTCTCGCCGAGCGCGTGGGCGCGGGCGGTGGCGGCGTCGCTCGGGACGGGCAGCACCGACCAGCGCCCGGCGGCGCGGGGCGGCACGGACCGCGGCGTGCGCGCGCCCTCGGCCGCGGCTGCCGCCGACGCCAGGACGCGTCGGGACACGGATCGGCCGCGCACCCGTGCGCGGGGCGCGCTCGCCCGCGTGCGATGGGCACCGCCGCCGGTGAGCAGTCCGCGGACGGGGGCGAAGGTGTCGTTGGTCACGAGCCCGGACCACGCGAGCCGCCAGAGCGCGTCGAGCAGCGGCGCGTCCTCGGTCGCGCCCACCGCATCGGCGAGCTGCCGGAAGAAGAATGCGCCGCCCCCGCCGAGCGCTGCGAGCAGCTCGGTCTCGATCGCGTCGAGGGGCTGGTCGACCGCGGCCGGCATCGTGAGCTTCGCCGTGTCGGCCAGGTGCAGGCTCAGCCAGCCGTCGTCGCCGGCGAGCGCGCCCTGCCCGACCCAGAGCACCTCGCCCGACGCGGTGAGCTCGTCGAGGAACTCGGGGCGGTAGTCGGCGATGCGCGCGGGCAGGACGAGGGATTCCCACGCGGAGGCCGGGATCCGGACCCCCTCGAGCTGCTCGACCACGGCCGCGACGCCGTCCACGCCGCGGAGGCGTCCGCCGACGTGCTGCCAGTCGGGCAGGAACCGGGCGAACTCGCGCGGGGCGACCGGTTCCACCTCCTCGCGGAGCGCGGCGAGCGAGCGCCGCCGCAGGCGGCGGAGCACCTCGGGGTCGCACCATTCGGCGCCGCTGCCGTGCGGGAGGAATGCGCCCTCGACGAGTCGCCGCTCCCCCGCGAGCCGGGCGAGCGCGGTGTGCGCGACGGCGGCGCCGATGCCGAAGCGCTCGGCGACGGCGGTCGTGGTGAACGGCCCGCGGGTGCGCGCGAACCGTCCGACGAGGTCGCCCAGCGGATCGCGCACGGCCTCGCCGAAGACCTCCGGCAGCCCGGGCGGGATGGGCACGCCGAGCGCGTCGCGCAGGCGGCTCAGGTCCTCCACGGCGACGACCCACTCGGTGCCCGCGAACCGAACGCGGACCGCGCGACGCGCGGTCACGAGCGCCTCGACGGCTGCCGCCGGATCCGTCCCGTCGCCGACGCGGTCGGCGACCTCGGCGGCCGTGAGCGGTCCGAGTTCCCGCACGAGGTCGGCGACCCCCTCCTCGCCGCGCGCGAGCCGATCGGGATGGCGGCGCTGCAGCATCCGCTCGGTCTCCTCGACCACCGCAGGGTCGAGGAGTTCGCGCAGCTCGACGGTGCCGAGGAGCTCGGCGAGCAGTCCCGGGTCGAGCGACAGCGCGGCGGCCCGGCGTTCGGCGAGCGGGGCGTCGCCCTCGTACATGAACGCGCCGACGTACCCGAACAGCAGGCTCGCGGCGAACGGGCTGGCGGTCTCGGTCGCGACGTCGACGAAGCGCACGCGACGGCCGCGGATGCGCTCGGCGAGCGCGGCGAGCGCGGGCAGGTCGTAGACGTCCTGGAGGCATTCGCGCACGGCCTCGAGCACGATCGGGAAGTCGGGGTAGTCGCGCGCGACCTCGAGCAGCTGCGAGGCCTTCTGCCGCTGCTGCCAGAGCGGAGAGCGTCGCCCGGGGTTCTGTCGCGGCAGCAGCAGCGCCCGGGCGGCGCACTCGCGGAACCGCGAGGCGAACAGCGCCGAATCGCCGACCCGCTCGGTCGCGAGCTGGGCAAGCTCCTCCGGTTCGAACTCGAACAGCTCGCTGCCGGGCGGCTCGTCGGCGGTGTCGGGGATGCGCAGCACGATGCCGTCGTCGCTGGCGACCGCGTGCGACTCGACGCCGAGGCGCTCCTGCACCCTCGCGTCGACGGCGAGCGCCCACGGCGCATGCACGCGCATGCCGTACGGCGAGTGCAGCACCACCCGCCAGTCGCCGAGTTCGTCGCGGAAGCGCTCGACGACGAGGTGCTCGGCGTCGGGCACGATGCGCGTGGCCTCGCGCTGGTCGGCGATGAAGCGCACGAGGTTCGCGCCCGCGCGCTCGTCGAGGCCGGCGGACTCGGTCCGCGCGATCGCGGCGGATTCGTCGGCCGCCGCGATCTCGCCGATGAACGCGCCGATCGCGGCGCCGAGCTCCGCGGGCCGGCCGATGCCGTCGCCCTTCCAGAACGGCAGCCGTCCGGGCTCGCCGAACGCCGGCGAGACGAGCACGCGGTCGTGCGTGATCTCCTGGATGCGCCAGCTCGTGGCCCCGAGCGCGAAGACGTCGCCCACGCGCGACTCGTAGACCATCTCCTCGTCGAGCTCGCCGACCCGGCGGCCGGGCCCGGCGTCGCCGACCATGAAGACGCCGAACATGCCGCGGTCGGGGATGGTGCCACCGCTCGTGACGGCGAGCCGCTGCGCACCCCGCCGACCGACGATCGTGCCGGCATCCCGATCCCACACGATGCGCGGCCGGAGCTCGCCGAAGCGGTCGGACGGGTACCGACCCGCGAGCAGGTCGAGCGTCGCATCGAACGCCGAACGCGGCAGCGTGCCGAACGGCGCCGCCCGACGCACCACGTCGAACCAGTGCTCGACCTCCCACTCGTCGACCGCCGACGCGGCGACGGTCTGCTGGGCCAGCACGTCGAGCGGGTTGGCCGGGATCCGCAGCGGCTCGATCCCGCCCTCCACCATCCGCTCGGCGACGACGGCGGAGTGGAGCAGGTCGGCCCGGTGCTTGGGGAAGAGCAGTCCCTTCGAGACCTCCCCCACCTGGTGGCCCGCCCGGCCGAGGCGCTGGAGGCCGCTCGCGACCGACGGCGGCGACTCGACCTGCATCACCAGGTCGACGGCGCCCATGTCGATGCCGAGCTCGAGGCTCGACGTGGCGACCACGCACTTCAGTCGTCCGGCCTTGAGGGCGGCCTCGACGTCGGCCCGCTCCTCCTTGCTCACCGAGCCGTGGTGGCTGCGCGCGATCACCGGCTCGGCGCCGGAGGTGATGCCGGAGGCGCCGGGCAGTTCGGCGGGCGGCCGGCGCAGGACGGCCGTGCCCGTGCGGGTCGGCGCCTCGGCACCGCCGTCGGCGGGCGCGACGATCGCGTCGGAGGGCGGGGGCTCCGCGTCGCCCGGGTCGTCCGACCCGTCGTCGGGCGGGGCGTTGCGTTCGGCCCACAACTCGTTCAGCCGGGCCGTCAGCCGCTCGGCGAGCCGGCGCGAGTTCGCGAACACGATGGTCGAGCGATGCGCCAGCACCTGGTCGAGGATCGCCTCCTCGACGTGCGGCCAGACCGATCCGCCCGTCTCGCCGGAGAGGTCGCCGAGGTCGTCGACCGGGACCGTGACGCGGAGGTCGAAGCGCTTCCCGGACGGCGGGGCGACGATCGAGACCGGGCGGGTGCCGGCCAGGAACCGCGCCACCTCCTCATGCGGCCGCACGGTCGCCGAGAGGCCGATCCGCTGCGCGGGCGCGCTCGTGAGCTCGTCGAGGCGCTCGAGCGAGAGCGCGAGGTGCGCCCCGCGCTTGGTCCCCGCCAGGGCGTGGATCTCGTCGACGATCACGGTGTCGACGCCGGTGAGCGTCTCGCGCGCCTGCGAGGTCAGCATGAGGAACAGCGACTCGGGGGTCGTGATGAGGATGTCGGGCGGCCGCGAGACGAGGGCACGCCGATCCGCGGGCGAGGTGTCGCCCGAACGCACGCCCACCGAGACCTCCGGCACCTCGACGCCGAGCGCCGCCGCCGTGCGGGCGATCCCGACGAGCGGCGCCCGGAGGTTGCGCTCGACATCGACGCCGAGCGCCTTGAGCGGCGAGAGGTAGACGACCCGGGTGCGTCGGGGAGGCCGCGCGGCCACCTCGCCCGTCGCCGCGTCGACCCGGGGATCGGGCTCGTGGTGCAGCCGGTCGATCGCGGAGAGGAACGCCGCGAGCGTCTTGCCCGACCCGGTCGGCGCCACCACGAGCGCGTGCTCGCCCGCGGCGATGGCACGCCACGCGGCATCCTGCACGGGCGTGGGCTCATGGAAGGACTCGGTGAACCATGCGCGCGTCGCGGGCGCGAACGAGTCCAATGCCCCGGTCATCCCTCCATTCAACCGGATGCCGCCGACACGGCGGCCGTCACCGGGCTCCCCAGCGCAGCTCCCCCAGCACCCGCGCGACGGCGTCGACCGTGCGCCGCGCCTGCGCGGCGTCCGTGCCCCAGTTGCTGACCGAGAACCGCACGACGGCCCGGTCGTGCCAGCGCGAGGTCATCGCGAGCACCTCGCCGTCCTCCCAGAGCGCCGCGCTCAGCGCCTCGGTCGCGGCATCGTCCTCGAGGGCGACGCACACCTGCGTGAAGACGACCTCGTTCAGCACCTCGACGCCCGGCAGCTCGGCGAGGCCGTCGGCGATGATCCGCGCCGAGCCGGCGAGCCGGTCGATGAGCGCCGCGAGGCCGGCACGACCGAGATGCCGCAGCACGGCCCAGGTCGGGATTCCGCGGGCCCGGCGCGAGAGCTCGGCGACCTTCTCGTGCGGGTCCGCACCGACCGACGTGGCCTGCAGGTAGCTCGCGTGCATGCTCAGCGCGCGCCGCATCGCCGCAGCGTCCCGGACGATCGCGATGCCGCAGTCGTACGGCACGCTGAGCGTCTTGTGCGCATCGGTCGACCACGAGTCCGCATCCGCCAGGCCGGGCGTCAGATGACGGAGGCGAGGAGACGCGGCGGCCCACAGGCCGAACGCGCCGTCGACGTGCACCCACGCGCCGGCCGCGTGCGCCACCCGGCACGCCTCGGCGAACGGGTCGAACGCCCCCGAGTGGATGTTCCCCGCCTGCAGGGCCACGATGACCGGGCCCTCGCTTCGCGCGAGCTCCTCGGCGAGCGCGGCGACGTCGATCCGGCCCTGGTCATCCGAGGCGACCACGGCGGGCGCCCCGAGTCCGGCGTACCGCGCGGCGAGATCCATCGTTCCGTGGCGCTCCTCTCCCGCGATCCATCGGATGCGCGGCCCGCCGGCCAGCCCGTGCTCCTCGACGTCCCAACCGGCACGTCGGAGCACCTCGTCTCGCGCGGCCGCGAGGCAGGCGAACTGGGCCATCGTGGCGCCGGTGGCGAACCCGACGTCGCTCTCGGCGGGCAGGCCGAGCAGGTCGAGGATCCACTCGCCGGCGACCTCCTCGACCGCGGCGGCGGCTGGGGTGATGAGGCGGAGCCCGGCGTTCTGGTCCCACGCCGAGACGAGCCAGTCGGCCGCGAGCGCCACCGGCTGCGTCCCGCCGATCACCCATCCGTAGAAGCGCGGCGAACCGATGGCGATGAGGCCGGGCTCGGTCTTGCCTGCCAGCCGGGCGATCACCGCGTCGGCGGCCTCACCGCCCTCGGGAAGCTCACGACCGAGTGCGTCCGCCACCTCGTCGACGTTCGCGCGAGGCGGGATCGGGCGTTCCGGCAGGCTGCGCAGCCACTCCGCGGCGGACCGGTGCGCCTGCTCCATCAGCTCGTCGTCGTAGGTCGCGGACCTGACCGTACCGAGGGCCTCGTCGGGTGTCTCGGGCATCGCTCCACCTGCCTCCGGCGCATCGACGCGCGCACTGCGATCCTGCACCCGTCGCTCGACGAGCGTCAACGGACGGAGGTCCCCACCGGCAGGGCGGGCATCGACGCCGAGGAGTACGGCTCAGGCCGCGGGATCCCCCGCGACGAGCTTGACCGCGAGCGAGTCGACTCCGGTGGCGATCGCGTCGTCCGCCGCCCAGCGCCGTGCGAGCCGAGCGGTCGTCGCGTCGAGCTCCTCGCGGGTGAGGCCGGCCACGAGGCGCAGCCGGACGACGAGCTCGGGACCGCGAAGGCGCGCGTCGGGGTCGCCGGGTTCGAGGTCGACGCCGAGCACCGCGAGCTCACCGCCGATCGAGCGCTCGAACGCCTCACGCACCGCGTCGGACTCGAACGGGGGCCGCCACGCCCGCTGCTGCGCCACCGCCCAGACGGCCGGCCGCCGCAGGACGAACTCGCTCGACGAGCCGGGGTCGAGCACGACGAGCTCCGTGCCGTCGTCGGCCGCCGCCAGGGCGACGCGCACGCCGTCCGCGGGCACGGGCCGCGCGGCCGGGTTCCATGCCGACATCGACTCGACCGAGCCGAAGACGGGGAGCACGCGCCGCCCGTCCGGGCCCTCGACGGTCACGATCGAGAGCTCCTGGCTCTTGTCCACGGCATGGCCGTGCGCGCCGACCTCGGTGCCGCCGTCGCCGAGCTCGGCGAGCAGCGGGATCAGCAGGCGCGAGGAACCGAACGCCGCGACCACGTCGGCCGGGCCCCCATCGCCCGAACGGAACCGGGCGAGGGCGGCGCCGAGCACCTCGGGCATGCGCCCGTCGTCGGCCGCGTGCGGGTTCGACTGGAACGACCGGCCCGCCCACGGGCGGCCCGCCGAGTCGGCCCCGGGATCAGTGGG
The DNA here is from genome assembly GCF_040496015.1 of Agromyces litoreus. Taxonomy (NCBI): domain Bacteria; kingdom Bacillati; phylum Actinomycetota; class Actinomycetes; order Micrococcales; family Microbacteriaceae; genus Agromyces; species Agromyces litoreus. The sequence continues at coordinate 35,434 of NZ_JBEPKA010000020.1, read as the reverse complement.
ATGCGACATCCAGCGCCTCGGGCAGCGTGAACGCACCCGCGTAGAGGGCCTTGCCGATGATGGCGCCCTCGAGGCCGTGCGGCACGAGCTGGCGGAGCGCCGCGACGTCGTCGAGGCTCGAGACGCCGCCGGAGGCGATGACCGGGCGCCGCGTGCGATCCATGATGCGCTGGAGCAGCTCGACGTTCGGCCCCTGCAGCGTGCCGTCCTTCGTGACGTCGGTGACGACGTACCGTGCCGCACCGGCGTCCTCGAGGCGATCCATGACCTGCCAGAGGTCGCCGCCGTCCTTCGTCCAGCCACGTGCGGCGAGCGTGGTGCCGCGGACGTCGAGGCCGATCGCGATGGCCTCGCCGTACTGCGCGATGACCGACGCGGCCCACTCGGGGTTCTCGAGGGCGGCGGTGCCGAGGTTGATGCGCTTCGCGCCGATCTCGAGGGCGTTCTCGAGCGAGCGGTCGTCGCGGATGCCGCCGGAGAGTTCCACGTTCACACCGCGGACCTGGCGGATGACCTTCTTCAGCACGCCGGCGTTCGAACCTCGACCGAACGCCGCGTCGAGGTCCACGAGGTGGATCCACTCGGCGCCCTGCTCGGCCCAGTCGCCCGCCGCGTCGACGGGGTCGCCGTAGTTCGTCTCGGTGCCCGCCTCGCCCTGCGTCAGGCGGACCGCCTTGCCGCCCGCCACGTCGACTGCGGGAAGCAGCACCAGGCGGGGGGTCTTGCTGAACTCACTCATCACTGTCCTCGGATCGGATGCCGCTCGGTCGCGGCCTCGGCACAGTCACAGAATCCTAGTCCGCACCCGAGTGCCGATGACGAATCGGGGATCACGCCGGCCACCGCCGCTCAGCCGAGCGAGCCGATCCAGTTCGCCAGCAGCCGGATTCCGGCCTCTCCGGACTTCTCGGGGTGGAACTGCGTCGCCGACAACGGGCCGTTCTCCACCGCGGCGAGGAAGCGGCCGCCGTGTTCGGACCACGTCAGCCGGGGCTGCGGGAACGGCGGGATGACGTCGAGGTGCCAGTCCTGGGCGGCGTAGGAGTGCACGAAGTAGAACCGCTCGTCGTCGAGTCCGTCGAACAGCACGGAACCGGGGTCGGGTCGCACCGTGTTCCAGCCCATGTGCGGCAGCACGTCGCTCGGCAACTCGGTGACGACGCCGGGCCACTCGCCGAGGCCCTCGGTGTCGACGCCGCGCTCGACGCCGCGCTCGAACATCACCTGCATGCCCACGCAGATGCCGAGCACCGGGCGACCGCCTGCGAGGCGTCGGTCGATGAGCTCGTCGCCACGCACGGCGCGCAGGCCGGCCATGACCGCGGCGAACGCGCCGACGCCGGGCACCACGAGCCCGTCGGCCTCCATCACCGCCTGACGGCTCGCGGTCAGCTCGACCTCGGCTCCCGCCCGTTCCAGCGCCTTCACCGCCGAGTGCACGTTGCCGGATCCGTAGTCGAGCACGGCCACGCGGGTCGCGCCGCTCACAGCGCTCCCTTCGTGGAGGGGATGCCGGTCACGAGCGGGTCGAACGCCTTGGCCTGGCGGAAGGCGCGTGCGAACGCCTTGAACTCGGCCTCGGCGATGTGGTGCGGGTCGCGTCCGCCGCGCACGTCGACGTGGACCGTCATCCCCGAGTTGAAGGCGATCGCCTCGAAGACGTGGCGCACCATCGATCCGGTGAAGTGACCGCCGATGAGGTGGAATTCGAAGCCCGCGGGCTCACCGGTGTGCACGAGGTACGGCCGCCCGGAGATGTCGACCACGGCCTGCGCGAGCGCCTCGTCGAGCGGCACGAGCGCGTCGCCGTACCGGGAGATGCCGCGTTTGTCGCCGAGCGCCTGGCGGATCGCGGTGCCGAGCACGATGCCGACGTCCTCGACGGTGTGGTGCACGTCGATCTCGATGTCGCCGGAGGCGCGGACCCGGAGGTCGGTCAGCGAGTGCTTCGCGAACGCCGTCAGCAGGTGGTCGTAGAACGGCACGCTCGTCTCGATGTCGCTCGCGCCGGTTCCGTCGAGGTCGATCGAGAGGTCGATGCTCGATTCGCTGGTCTCGCGCTGCACGCGCGCGGTGCGATCGGGGCGGTCGGTGCTCATGCCGTCATCCTATTCGCGCGGTCGTCGTGGGGCCCGGGGCCGGTCACGGGGCCGCCGTCGCCCCGGGCGCGAACGCGGCCATCGCCTCGAGGAACGCCGTGGTCTCGGCCTCGGTGCCGGCGGTCACGCGGAGGCATCCGGGCAGTCCGATCTCCCGGATCAGGATGCCGCGCTCGAGCAGCGCCGTGAAGACCGCATGCGGGTCGGCGACGCCGCCGAAGAGGACGAAGTTCGCACCGCTGCGGTACGGGCGGTACCCCATGGCGGTGAGCTCCAGCGAGATGCGGTCGCGCTGCCCGCGGATCTCGTCGACCATCGCGAGCATCTCGTCGGCGTGCGCGAGGGCCCCGAGCGCGGCCGCCTGGGTGAGCGCGGAGAGGTGGTACGGCAGCCGCACGAGCCGGAGGGCGTCGATGGCCGCCGGATCGCCGGCGAGGTAGCCGACGCGCGCCCCGGCGAACGCGAACGCCTTGCTCATCGTGCGCGAGACGAGCAGCCGGGGCCGACCCTCGAGCAGCGTCAGCGCGCTCGCTTCGCCCGGGTCGGCGAACTCCTGGTACGCCTCGTCGACCACCACGACGCCGCGCGCGGCGTCGGCCACCGCGGCGATCGTCTCGAGCGACAGCGGCGTGCCGGTCGGGTTGTTCGGCGAGCACAGGAGCACCACGTCGGGGTCGTTCGCCTCGATCGCGGCGACCGCGGTCGACGGGGAGAGCTCGAAGTCGGCGTCGCGCTCCGCCGCGATCCAGCCGGTGCCGGTGCCCGAGGCGAGCAGGCCGTACATCGAGTAGGTCGGGCCGAAGCCGAGCGCCGTGCGTCCGGGCCCGCCGAAGGCCTGCAGGATGTGCTGCAGCACCTCGTTGGATCCGTTCGCGGCCCACAGCCGATCGGCCGCGAGACCGTGCCCCAGGTAGTCGGCCAGCACCCTCCGGAGTTCGGTGAACTCGCGGTCGGGGTAGCGGTTGAGGCCGATGATGGCCGCGGCGACCCGGGCCACGATGTCGTGGGCGACGTCCTCCGGGATCGGATGGGTGTTCTCGTTGACGTTGAGCGCGACCGGGACGTGCTGCTGCGGAGCGCCGTAGGGCGTCTTCCCGCGGAGGTCGTCGCGAATGGGGAGGTCGTCGAGACTCGTCACCGATCAATGCTATCCGCGGTGCCACCCGTGTTGCGGCGTCGTCCGGGACGCCGACCGGGCGGCGAGGCGCCTACTCGGCGGCGGGGAGCACGAGCTCCTGGCCGGGCTGCACGACTGCATCGCGGAGGCCGTTCAGTCGCATGATCTCGTAGATCACGTCGCGCGGATCGGCGGTCGGCGCGACCGCCTCGGCGATGCCCCAGAGCGTGTCGCCGGCCCCGACGACGACGGTCTCGAACGCCACCGCGGCTCGCCCGTCGTCGACGCCGGCGACGGCGCCACCCGAGGAGAGCGCCCCGACGAGCACGCCCGCGATGATCGGGAGCGCGGCGAGCGCGGTGAAGACGACTCGACCGCGCCGGGTGAGCCTGAGACGCGTCTTCGCCACCACGCGGCCGAAGCCGGGCATGGTCGGCGTCGCGCCGACGGTTCCGATCACCATTGCACTCATTCCGCACCTCCCGGGTCCAGCCACGCATCCGACCCTCGGCCGGGAGGGCCGGATGCGAAGCTGTGTTCCGAATATATCTTCGAACATTCGAGGCTGCAAGCACCGGAAGGTGGGATTTCCGGCTCCTGATCCGCGACACACTCGAACGGATGTTTGTCGCGCGCGTGCGAGGCGGATACAGTTTCGAATGTTCCGACGACAGTCGAACACCGACCACCGACACGCGGGCCGAGGCGGTCCCGACGAGAGGCGAGGCACGTGAGCATCGACACCGACCAGGCACGCGGCGCGGGCGGGCGGTCTCGTCGGCGCAAGACCCTCAGCCCGAAGCAGCTCTCGATCCTCGAGGTCATCCGCGCCTCCGTCGCCGAACGCGGCTACCCGCCGAGCATGCGCGAGATCGGCGACGCGGTCGGGCTGTCCTCGCTCTCGAGCGTCACCCACCAGCTCAACCAGCTCGAGCTCGCGGGGTACCTCCGACGCGACCCGAACCGCCCCCGCGCGCTCGAGATCCTGATCGACGTCCCGGGCTCCGAGAGCCGACCCGCCGCATCCGAGCCCGCACCCGTCGGCGACGCCGCCATGGTGCCGATGGTCGGGCGCATCGCGGCGGGCGTCCCGATCACCGCCGAGCAGCAGATCGACGAGGTGTTCCCCCTCCCCCGCCAGCTCGTCGGCAAGGGCGAGCTCTTCATCCTGAAGGTCGTCGGCGACTCGATGATCGACGCCGCGATCTGCGACGGCGACTGGGTCGTCGTCCGTGCGCAGAAGACGGCGGAGAACGGCGAGATCGTGGCGGCGATGCTCGACGGCGAGGCGACCGTGAAGGTCTTCCGCCAGCGCGACGGCCACACCTGGCTGCTCCCCCGCAACTCGGCGTTCGAGCCGATCCTCGGCGACGAGTCCGAGGTCCTCGGCAAGGTCGTCGCCGTGCTCCGCACCGTCTAGGCGCCGGCCCGCCGTCGACGGCGCGGGGGCGGATGCCGCAGGCTCGCGCTCGTGGCATCCGCCCCGCGCCGGGGTCAGGCGGCCGGGACCGCGACGGCCTCGCGCACCGACCTCGTCGCCTCGACGATGTTCGCCAGCGACGCCACCGTCTCGTCGTACCCGCGCGTCTTGAGCCCGCAGTCCGGGTTGACCCACAGGCGGCCGGCCGGCACCCCGTCCACCGCGCGCTCGAGGAGCGCGCGCACCTCGTCGACGCTCGGCACTCGCGGCGAGTGGATGTCGTAGACGCCCGGGCCGACGCCGTGGTCGAACCCGCTCGCGGCGAGGTCGCCGACCACCTCCATGCGGCTGCGCGCCGCCTCGATCGAGGTGACGTCGGCGTCGAGGGCGCGGATCGCGTCGATGACCACGCCGAACTCGGAGTAGCAGAGGTGCGTGTGCACCTGCGTGGCCGTCGCCGCGCCCCCGGTCGCGAGGCGGAACGCGCCGACCGACCAGTCGAGGTACGCGGGCTGGTCGGCGCGCTTCAGCGGCAGCAGCTCGCGCAGCGCGGGCTCGTCGACCTGGATGACGCGGATGCCGGCCCGCTCGAGGTCGCCGATCTCGTCGCGCAGCGCGAGTGCGACCTGCCGGGCCGTGTCGCCGAGCGCCTGGTCGTCGCGCACGAACGACCAGGCGAGGATCGTGACCGGCCCAGTGAGCATGCCCTTGACCGGCTTCTCCGAGAGCGACTGCGCGTAGGTCGACCACTCGACCGTCATCGGCGCCGGTCGGGAGACGTCGCCCCAGAGGATCGACGGACGAGTGCACCGCGAGCCGTAGGACTGCACCCAGCCGTGCTCGGTCACCGCGAACCCGTCGAGCAGTTCGGCGAAGTACTGCACCATGTCGTTGCGCTCGGGCTCGCCGTGCACGAGCACGTCGAGGCCGAGGTCCTCCTGCAGGCGGATGACGCGGGCGATCTCCTCGCGCATGAGCTCGCGGTACCCGGCCGCGTCGAGCTCGCCGCGGACCAGTCGAGCACGGGCGCGACGGATCTCGGCGGTCTGCGGGAACGAGCCGATCGTCGTGGTCGGCAGCGCCGGGAGGGCGAGGTCCTCCTGCGCGGCGACGCGGTCGTCGTAGGCGGGGCGCGCGAAGGCCGACGCGTCGAGCGCGCCGAGGCGCTCGCGCACCGCCGGCACCCGGACGCCGGGCGCTGCCGCGCGGTCGGCGAGCGACGCGGACGCCGCGTCGAGTTCCGCGACGATCGCGTCCCGGCCGTCGGCGAGCCCGCGTGCGAGCACGGCGACCTGCGTCACCTTCTGGTCGGCGAACGCCAGCCATCCCGCCAGGCGGGCGTCGAGGGCCGTCTCGTCCTCGACGTCGTGGGGGACGTGGAGGAGCGAGGTCGACGTCGACACCGCCACCGCTCCGGTGACGGAGCGCAGCGCCTCCGCGCGCTCGAACGCCTGCGCGAGGTCGCCGCGCCAGATGTTGTGGCCGTCGATCACGCCGGCCACGAGCACCTTCGCGGCGAGCGCCTCCTCGGTCACCGGGTCGAGCTGCTCCGGGCGTCCGCCGCGGACGAGGTCGAGTCCCAGCGCCTCGACCGGGGTGGCGGCGAGCACCGGCAGCGCGTCGCCGAGGGAGGCGTACGGGGCGGCCACGAAGAGCGCCGGCCGGTCCTCGGCTCCGCCGAGCGCGTCGTACGCCGCCGAGGTCGCTTCGAGCACGCGGTCGCGCGGCTCGTCGAGGCTCTCGCTCACGAGTCCGGGCTCGTCCAACTGCACCCACTCGGCACCCGCGTCACGGAGCTCGGCGAGGATCGCGCGATACACGGGCACGAGGTCGGCGAGCCGGTCGAGCGGGCGGAACCCGTCGGGTGCGCCGTCCGCTGCCTTCGACAGCAGGAGCAGCGTGACGGGGCCGACCAGCACCGGTCGGGTCGTGAACCCCGCCTCGCGGGCCTCCCGCACCTGCGCGACGAGCGCGTCGGCGTGCGCCTCGAACGCGGTCTCCGGGCCGATCTCGGGCACGAGGTAGTGGTAGTTGGAGTCGAACCACTTGGTCATCTCGAGCGGCGCGTCCACGCCCTCGCCGCGCGCCACCGTGAAGTAGCCCGCGAGATCCAGTCGCCCGTCGGCGTCGAGCAGTCGAGCGAACCGGCTCGGCACGGCGCCGACCGCGACGGCGGCGTCGAGGACCTGGTCGTAGTACGAGAAGCTCTCCGGGATGGCCGAGTCGCCGCGGCCGAGGCCGAGGCCGGCCAGGCGCTCGCGCGTCGCGGCGCGGAGCTCCGCGGCGGTCCGCTCGAGCTCCGCGGCGTCGATCCGACCGGCCCAGAACGCCTCGACGGCGCGCTTGAGCTCGCGTCGCCGGCCGATGCGCGGGTAGCCGAGGATCGTTCCGGTGGGGAATGCGGGTGCGGTCATCGTTCTCTCGTGTTCCTCTCGGTGCCCGCGTGGGCGGGGGTGGTGGCGAGGCCCAGCCGGTGCAGGGCGGCGAGCACGGCCTCATGGCGGTTGAAGGTGTAGAGGTGCAGGCCCGGGGCGCCGCCGTCGAGGACGTCGCTCGCGAGGCGCGCGGCATGGTCGACGCCGAGTTCGAACTGCGCATCGGCGTCGGGCTCGATCTCGAGGTCGATCGCGAGGCCGGAGGGCGCCGGCACGCCGGTCAGCTGCTCGAGCCGCGCGAGGCGGGCGGGCGTGGTCACCGGCATGATGCCGGGCAGGATCGGGATGGTCACGCCGCCGGCACGCGCCCGCTCGACGAACCCGAGGTAGTCGTCGGCGTGCCAGAAGAGCTGCGTGATCGCGAGGTTCGCGCCCGCCACCTCCTTCGCGAGCAGCACGTCGACGTCCTGGCTCGACCCGCGCGAACGCGGGTGGCCCGAGGGGAAGGCCGCGACCGCGACGCGCTCCGGCCGCGGTCGCTCGCGGATGGCGGTCACGCCCGGCATCCCCGGGATGCGGGACTGGCCGAACGGCTCGCGCTCCTCCTGCACCCGGTGGATGAGCTGGACCAGCTCCGCCGCGCTGTGCAGGTCGCCGATGGCGTCGGCCGCATCCTCGACACCCGCCGGCGGGTCGCCGCGCAGGGCGAGGAAGCTCGTGACCCCGGCGTCCAGGAACTCGCGCACGAGGCGGTTCGCCTCGGCGTGGCTCGATCCGACGCAGGTCAGGTGCGCCATCGGCTCGACGCGCGTGTGCTCGAGCATGTAGCGCAGCACCGTCAGCGATCGGTCACGGCTGGAGCCGCCCGCACCGAAGGTCACGGAGATGAACGCCGGGTCGACCTCGGCGAGGCGGTCGATGGTCCGGCCGAGCGCGATCGCCGCGGCATCCGACCGCGGCGGGAACAGCTCGAACGAGATCGGCGGCCTCGGCCGGTCGACCGCGCCGTCGGGCTCCGTTCCGGTCATGTCGCTCCAGGTGGCGGGCCGGACCGGTCGGTCGGGTCACGGCACGCCGCGCCCGGCCGGCCGTCACGGCTGGCGGGTCTCGCGGGCGGGTGCCGGGCTCGGCGGTCGCTCCTCGACGGGCGGCATCCGGCCGCTCGCCACGATCAGGTGCGACGATACGCCGGGTCCCGCAGGACGGACCCGGTTGTTACGACGAGTGACTCGGGAGCCGGTGCGGGGCGGCCCGTGGCGCCGAGGGGGACGGCTACGCGGCCGCGACGGCGCGGAACGGCTCGAGCTGCGCGGCCTGCTCCGGCGATGCGAGCGCCCGGATCCGGGTGCCGTCCTCGACGTACTCGATGGAGAGCACGCGACCGGTCTCGTGCAGCGCGGAGACGATGTCGCCGCGGTCGTACGGCACCAGCAGGTCGACCTCGACCGCGGGGTCGGGCAGCATCCGCGCGATCGCGGCGAGCACCTCGGCGACGCCCTCACCGGTCCGCGCGGAGGCGAACACCGCGCCGGGCTCCAGTCCCTGGAGCACCAGGCGGTCCTCGGGCGTGATGAGGTCGGCCTTGTTGAAGACGACGAGCTCGGGGAGCTCGCGCGCGCCGACCTCGCCGATGACGTCTCGCACCGTCGCGATCTGCTGCGCGGGGTCCGGATGCGCCGCGTCGACGACGTGCACGATGAGGTCGGAATCCGCGACCTCCTCCAGCGTCGAGCGGAACGCCTCGACGAGCTGGTGCGGCAGGTTCCGCACGAACCCGACGGTGTCGGCGATCGTGTAGACCCGGCCGTCGGCGGTCGTGTTCCGCCGGACGGTGGCATCGAGGGTGGCGAACAGGGCGTTCTCGACGAGCACGCCGGCGCCCGTGATCCGGTTGAGCAGGCTGGACTTGCCCGCGTTCGTGTAGCCCGCGATGGCGACCGACGGCACCGCGTTGCGCTTGCGGTTCGCCCGCTTGGCCTCGCGCGCGGGCTTCATGCCGGCGATCTGGCGGCGGAGCTTCGCCATCCGCGAGTGGATGCGACGCCGGTCCAGCTCGATCTTCGTCTCACCGGGGCCGCGGGAGCCCATGCCCGCACCGGCCCCGCCGACCTGGCCGCCGGCCTGTCGGGACATCGACTCGCCCCACCCGCGCAGGCGGGGCAGGAGGTACTCGAGCTGCGCCAGTTCGACCTGGGCCTTGCCCTCGCGGCTCTTGGCGTGCTGGCTGAAGATGTCGAGGATGACGGCCGTGCGGTCGATGACCTTGACCTTGACGGCGTCCTCCAGCGCACGACGCTGGCTCGGCGCGAGCTCGGTGTCGGCCACGACCGTATCGGCGCCGAGCGAGGCGACGAGGTGTCGCAGCTCCTCGGTCTTGCCGCGCCCGAGGTAGGTCGAGGGGTCGGGGTGCGGGCGGCGCTGGAGCACGCCGTCGAGTACGCGCGCGCCGGCGGTCTCGGCGAGCGCCGCGAGCTCGCGCATCGAGTTCTCGGCGTCGTCGAGCGACCGCTGCGCGTAGACGCCGATGAGGACGACGTTCTCGAGGCGCAGCTGTCGGTACTCGACCTCGGTGACGTCCTCGAGCTCGGTCGACAGGCCGCCGACGCGGCGGAGCGCGGCGCGCTCCTCGCGGTCGTACTGCTCGCCGTCGGTGCCGTCGCCGTCGGTCGAGCGGAACGCGTCGCGCTGGATCGAGGTGGCGCCCGAGGCACCGAAGCGGGAGACGCCGGCACTCGCGTCGGCGCTGCGCAGCACGCGCGCGATCGCGTCGTCGTGGGTGTCGAATTCGGCGTCGTTCATCCGCTCAAGCCTACTTCCGTTCGGTGCGATAGGTTCCCCGTATGCCGCAGGAGCACTACTTCTCGTCCAAGCCCGCCGACCGCGAGGCGCTCCGGACGATCCCCGTGCGCCTGGCCGGCCGGGAGGTCGAGGTGCAGACCGCGGGCGGGGTCTTCAGCCCCGGCCACGTCGACCTCGGAACCCGGGTCCTGCTCGACGAGGTCCCGCAGCCTCCGTCGACCGGGCACGTGCTCGACCTCGGTGCCGGCTGGGGGCCGATCGCGCTCACCCTCGGTCTGACGGCGCCCGACGCCACGGTCTGGGCGGTCGACGTCAACGACCGCGCCCTCGACCTGGTCCGGCGCAACGCCCGCCGCCTGGGCCTGTCGGGTGTCAACGCCGTGCAGCCCGCGGATGTTCCCGACGACGTCCGATTCGCGGCCATCTGGTCGAACCCGCCGATCCGGATCGGCAAGGCCGAGCTGCACGCACTGCTGCGGCAGTGGCTCCCCCGCCTGGAGCCCGGGGCGACCGCCTGGCTCGTCGTGCAGAAGAACCTCGGCGCGGATTCCCTGCAGCGCTGGCTCGCGGAGGAGCTCGGCGAGGGCTGGGAGGTCGCCCGGGCGGCGTCGTCCAAGGGATTCCGCCTGCTCGCGGTCACCCGCGGGCGATGACCGGGCCCGCCGCCGGGGTCCCGTCGGCGTGGCGGATCAGACGAGGCTGAGCACGCCGTCGAACACGAGCTCGCCCGGCCCGGAGAGGTACACGTGCTCGCCGTCCGGTCGGGCCTCCATGCGCACGCCGACCGCTCCGCCGGGCACGCGGACGATCCACTCGTCGGGCGCGCCCTCGCCGGCCCAGTACCGCACCGCGAGCGCGGAGGCCACCGCGCCGGTCCCGCACGAGAGCGTCTCGCCCGAACCCCGCTCGTGCACGCGCATGCGGATGCGGCCGCGCCCGGCCTCCACGAGCGGGTCGGCCGGCACGACGAACTCGACGTTCGCACCCGACTGCGGCTCCGGGTCGAGCACCGGGACGTAACCGAGGTCGAGCCCGTCCAGCTCCTCGTCGTCCGCGAGCGCGACCACGACGTGCGGGTTGCCGACGTCGATGCCGAGGCCGGGACGTGCGACGGGGAGGTTCTTCGCGCGGACGAGCGGCTCGCCCCCGTCGAGGCGCCAGGCGCCGAGGTCGGCCTCGAACCCGCCCGGCGACACGCGGACGCGCCGGACCCCCGCACGCGTGCCGATCGCGACCCATTCGCCGTTGGCCGGCGCGACGTGCCCCTGGTCGATCAGGTACCGCAGGAACACGCGGATGCCGTTGCCGCACATCTCCGAGACGCTGCCGTCGGCGTTCCAGTAGTCCATGAACCACGTCGCCAGCGGGTCCTCCGCGAGCGCCGCCCCGCCTGCCGCGAGGCGCTCGGAGCGCACGGCGCGGATGAGGCCGTCGCCGCCGACGCCGAAGCGGCGGTCGCAGACGGCCGCGATCTGCGATGGCTCGAGCTCGTGCTCGCCCTCGGGGTCGCTGAACAGCACGAAGTCGTTGCCCGTGCCCTGGCCCTTGGTGAAGCGCAGTTCGAACGCCATCGCACCAGTCTATGGAGCCGGCGGGGGTGTCAGTCGACGCGCGCCTGGCGTTCGACCTCGGCCGCGACCGCGGCCGGGTCGAGGGCATCGACGACGGATGCCGCGGCGTACCGCCGGAACCAGCCGACCTGCCGTCGGGCGTACGTGCGGGTGAGGGCCTGCGTCTCGGCGATGGCGTCGGCCTCCGTCGTCCGACCGTGCAGCTGCGCGAGCGCCTGGGCGTAGCCGATCGCCTTCCGCGCGGTCACCCCGCGCTCGATCCCGGCGGGGATCAGCGATCGGACCTCGTCGAGGAGCCCGTCGGCCCACATCCCCGCCGCGCGCGCGTCGAGGCGGGCGACGAGCTCGGAGCGCTCGGCACGCAGGTGGACGATGCGGTGGGGACGCCACGGGACGGGTTGCTCGGGCAGGCGCGCGGCCTTCGGTTCGCCCGTGAGCTCGATGACCTCGAGCGCCCGGACGATCCGACGCCCGTTCTGCGGATCTACGCTCGCGGCCGTCTCCGCGTCGAGCTCGCGCAGGCGTCGGTGCAGGAGTCCGGGCCCGACCTCCTCGAGCTCGCGCTCGAGTCGCTCCCGGATCGCGGCGTCCGTGCCCGGGAACCTGAGGTCGTGGATGACGCTCGAGACGTACAGTCCGGAGCCGCCGGTGAGCAGCGCGACGCCTCCTCGCGCCACGACGTCCTCCACGGCGCGCCGGGCGGCCACCTGATAGGCGGCGACGGACGCCTCGTCGGTGACCTCGAGCACGTCGAGCAGGTGGTGCGGCACCCCCTCGCGCTCGGCGACGGGCAGCTTGGCGGTGCCGATGTCCATGCCCCGGTAGAGCTGCATGGCGTCGGCGTTCACGACCTCGGCGGGTCGTCCGGTCGCGGCGATCGCATGCCCGACGTCGAGCGCGAAGCGGGACTTCCCGGTGCCCGTGGCGCCGACGATCGCGATGAGCGTCACGTCAGCGCTGGCCGTCGGCGGGGTCGTAGATCGGCATGGTGCCGACGCCCGGACTCGTCAGCGGCTCGCCTCCGATGCGGAGGGTGGGAAGGCCGAGCGACACCGGGCCGGCCGCGGACGTCGGGCCCGCCGCAGCGGGGATGCCGCAGCTCTCCGCCTGCGCGCGATCCCAGGCGTCGCCGGCGCGCGTGCGTCGGATCCGCAGCGGCGCGCCGTCGACCGAGTCGGCGAGCAGGTGGAACGGCGCCGCCTGCGTGATCTCGACGGAGACCACGTCTCCCGGACGGGGGACGTCGGATCCCTCCGGCAGCTCGAAGTGCACGAGGCGGCTGTCCTCGGCGCGCCCGCTCATCCGGTGGGTCTCGGCGTCCTTCTTGCCCTCCCCCGTCGAGACCAGCACCTCGACGGGGGTGCCGACGAGCTTCCGGTTCTCCTCCCACGAGATGCGCTCCTGCAGCGCGATGAGGCGCTCGTAGCGGTCCTGCACGACCTCCTTGGGCACCTGGTCGTCCATGGTCGCCGCGGGCGTGCCGGGACGGATCGAGTACTGGAAGGTGAACGCCGACGCGAACCGCGCGGCCTCGACCACCCGCAGGGTCTCCCGGAAGTCCTCCTCGGTCTCACCGGGGAAGCCGACGATGATGTCGGTCGAGATGGCGGCGTTCGGGATCCTCGCCCGGACACGGTCGAGGATGCCGAGGAACTTCTCGGAGCGGTAGGAGCGGCGCATGGCCTTCAGGATCCGGTCGGATCCCGACTGCAGCGGCATGTGCAGCTGCGGCATGACGTTCGGCGTCTCGGCCATGGCGTCGATGACGTCATCGGTGAACGCGGCCGGGTGCGGGCTCGTGAAGCGGATGCGCTCCAGCCCGTCGATCCCGCCGGCGGAGCGGAGGAGCTTGCCGAAGGCCTGCCGGTCGCCGAACTCGACGCCGTAGGAGTTCACGTTCTGCCCGAGCAGGGTCACCTCGACGGCGCCGTCGTCGACGAGTGCCTGGACCTCGGCGAGGATCTCGCCCGGCCGACGGTCCTTCTCCTTGCCGCGCAGGGCCGGAACGATGCAGAACGTGCAGGTGTTATTGCAGCCGACCGAGATGGAGACCCAGCCGGAGTAGGTGGAGTCGCGCTTGGTGGGCAGCGTGGACGGGAAGACCTCGAGCGCGTCGAGGATCTCGAGCTGCGCCTCGTCGTTGTGCCGGGCTCGCTCGAGCAGGCTCGGCAGGGACCCCATGTTGTGCGTGCCGAACACCACGTCGACCCACGGCGCCTTCTCGAGGATGACGTTCTTGTCCTTCTGGGCGAGGCAGCCGCCGACGGCGATCTGCATGCCCTCGTGGCGGCGCTTGACGCCGGCCAGGTGGCCGAGGTTCCCGTAGAGCTTGTTGTCGGCGTTCTCGCGCACCGCGCACGTGTTGATGACCACGACGTCGGGTTCCGCGCCGTCGGCGGGCACGTAGCCCGCAGCCTCGAGCGACCCGCTGAGTCGCTCGGAGTCGTGCACGTTCATCTGGCAGCCGTAAGTGCGGACCTCGTAGGTGCGCGGCGTGGCCGTGGGTGCGGCGTCGGGCTCCGCGGTCGCGGGCATCGCCTCGTGCATGGTGCTCATGATCGCACCAGTCTACGAGCCGTGCGTCCGGCCCCCGCCGTCAGCGGAGGCCGCCGGCATCGGCCTCGGCGTCGAGCGCGACCGCGACCGCGCGCCGCACGAGTTCGGAGCCGTAGCCGCGTCGCATGAGGAACGCCGCGAGGCGGCGCTCGGCGACCACGCGATCCAGGCCGGCGAGCTGCCGGGCCCGGCGCTCGGCGATCGCCAGCGCATGCTCGAACTCGACGTCGGGATCGAGCGCCTCGACCGCCTCGCGGGCGAGGTCGTCGTCGATGCCCCGGCGACCGAGTTCATGCAGGAGCGCGCCGCTGCCCCGACCGCGGCGCGCGCCGTGGCTGTGCACGAGCTGCTCCGCGAGGCGCCGGTCGTCGAGGTAGCCGAGCCGCTCGTATCGTTCGACCCACTCCTCGACCTCGATCGGGTCGAGGCCGTGCTCGACGAGGATGGCGCGGACTTCGGCGACGGACAGCGACGAGCGGCGCAGCCGGCCGACGATCATCCGGTCGATCCGGTCGTCGCGCTCGGGACCGGTCTCGTCGTCGGCCACGGCGACCGAGGGCCTGCGGTCGGGACCCGCCGCGCGCGCGGCGCGCGCGGCGCGCGCGGACGCCGCCGGGGTGGCGGCGTCGGAGTCCTCCGACGACACCACCCACGGCAGGTAGGTGACCGGCGCGAGCCGCTCGTTGCCCTGGTCGCCCATGCGTTCGCCCGCTACGCGCCCTTGCGCTTGGCCGCGATCGGCTCGACCTTGGCGACCGGCGTGGGAGCCGCCGCGCCGGCCGGGAGGCCGATGCCGAGCTTCGTGAGGATCTTCGTCTCGATGTCGGCCGCGATGTCGGGGTTCTGCAGGAGGAAGTTGCGGGCGTTCTCCTTGCCCTGCCCGAGCTGGTCGCCGTCGTAGGTGTACCAGGCCCCCGACTTCTTCACGATGCCCTGGTCGACGCCGTAGTCGATGAGGCTGCCCTCGCGCGAGATGCCGACGCCGAAGAGGATGTCGAACTCGGCCTGCTTGAACGGCGGCGCCATCTTGTTCTTCACGATCTTGACGCGAGTGCGGTTGCCGACGGCGTCGCCGCCGTCCTTCAGCGTCTCGATGCGCCGGATGTCGAGACGCACCGAGGCGTAGAACTTCAGCGCCTTGCCGCCCGCGGTGGTCTCCGGGCTGCCGAAGAAGACGCCGATCTTCTCGCGGAGCTGGTTGATGAAGATGGCCGTGGTCTTGGTCTGGTTGAGCCCACCGGTGAGCTTGCGCAGCGCCTGCGACATGAGGCGCGCCTGGAGGCCGACGTGGGAGTCGCCCATCTCGCCCTCGATCTCGGCACGGGGCACGAGCGCGGCGACCGAGTCGATCACGACGAGGTCGATCGAGCCGGAGCGCACGAGCATGTCGGCGATCTCGAGCGCCTGCTCACCCGTGTCGGGCTGCGACACGAGGAGCGCGTCGATGTCGACGCCGAGCTTCTTCGCGTACTCGGGGTCGAGCGCATGCTCCGCATCGATGAACGCGGCGATCCCGCCCGCGCGCTGCACGTTCGCGATGGCGTGGAGGGTCAGGGTGGTCTTACCGGACGATTCCGGACCGTAGATCTCGATGATGCGGCCTCGCGGAAGACCGCCGACGCCGAGCGCGACGTCGAGGGCGATCGACCCGGTCGGGATGATCTCGACCGGCGCGCGCTCCTCGCTCCCGAGGCGCATCACCGACCCCTTGCCGAACTGTCGGTCGATCTGGGCGAGTGCGGTCTCGAGGGCCTTCTCGCGGTCTGCGGGAGATGGCATCGGTGCTCCTTCGTGTGGGTGACGGCTGCCTCTAGGCTGTCGTTTCCGCGTGCTTGGCCGTGACCCGGCACGTCTCGCGACAAGGCGGTTGCGGAATGTTCCGACGCATCCGACCGTACGGCCGGCCACCGACATCCGCGGCTGGTCGGCCGCCGATGTGGATGATCGCGTCATCCCCTCCGTTGGTGAGGAGCCTAGCGCAGCAACCGAACGGATGTTCGATGCCGGGATCGGCGTGTCGAACGCGTCTTCGGTCACCCGATCAGCGGTTGGAACGCTCCCCCGGCTCGGGCCGGCCGACGCCGTGGCGCCGTTCCTCCGGGACGTCGGTCGCGGCGCACAGCGCGCTCCACACGTCGCGCGGCGGCATGCCCGCCGCGAGCGCCTCGCGGGCCGTGCGGTTGCCGAGGTCGACGAGCACGAGGTCGCTCACGACCACGTCGCCGTACCCGGGGCCGAACTCCTGCTCGACCGCGAGCGCGAACTCACTTCGCTTCACGGGCACCTCCGGACATGCGAACGGCCGGTCCGCGGACCGGCCGTTCACGAGAACGCTGGATCAGCGGACCATCATGTCCGCGTCGAACTCCGCAACCAGCTCGTCGGGGAGGCTGTCGGGCACCGACGGGGCGCTGAGCCCCTCCAGCACCGCGATGCGGTCGCCGACCTCGTGCATGATCACGGAGATGGGAGTGTCGAGCGCGTCCGCGACGGACGCGAGGATCTCGCTCGAGGCCTCCTTCTGGCCGCGCTCCACCTCGCTGAGGTAGCCGAGCGCGACGCTCGCCTTGCTGGCGACCTGGCGGAGGGTGCGGCCCTTCTGCAGGCGGAAGTCCCTCAGCACGTCGCCGATCTCCTGTCGAACCAGAACCATCGGAACCTCCCTCGTCTGCCTGCGACCCCGTTGCCCGGGCCGGTGCGGGGAGGTCAGTCTAGCGCCTCTTCCCGTTCACCGAGCCTACCCGTGGTCACTGGTGTTTTGCTCTGAAACCGCTACCTGTAACAGGGAGTTCACGCGGGCTATTCCCCGCCCGCGGCGTTCCCGCGTGCCGGGTCTGCCTCGGCGGGCGGCGGCGCGTCCGCGGTCGGGATCGCCCCGGTCGGCACCAGCGCCGGAGAGGACTCGAGTCGCGCCCGCCGTCGCTTCAGCCACACGCCCGTCGCCACGATCACCGCGAGCGTGCCGTACGCGACGATCGCGAACGGGCTGTGCACGAGGTACGTCGGGTCGCCCTGGCTGATGGCCATCGACTTCCGGAGCTGCTCCTCCGCCATGGGCCCGAGGATGCCGCCGACGACCATCGGCGCGACCGGGTACCCGTACCGTCGCATCAGGAACCCGACGAACCCGACGGCCATCAGCGTGAGCGTGTCGACCACGTTGAAGTGGAGCGCGTAGGCGCCGAGCCCCGCGAACGCGAGGATGCCCGCGTACAGGTACGGCCGGGGGATGCGCAGCACCTTCACCCAGATCCCGACCAGCGGCAGGTTCAGCACGATGAGCAGCACGTTGCCGATGTAGAGGCTCGCGATGAGCGCCCAGACCAGCCCCGACTGGTTCTCGAACAGCAGCGGACCCGGGCGGATGCCGTACGACTGGAACGCCGAGATGATGATCGCGGCGGTGGCCGTGGTGGGCAGGCCCAGCGTGAGCAGCGGCACGAGCACGCCGGCCGCGGCCGCGTTGTTCGCCGACTCCGGGCCGGCCACGCCCTCGATCGCACCCCGTCCGAACTGCGCGCGTGCCGCGCCCTTCGCCAGGCGCCGCTCCGCGGCGTACGAGAGGAAGGTCGCGACGTCCGCGCCGCCCGCCGGGATCGTGCCGATCGGGAAGCCGATCGCGGTGCCGCGCAACCAGGGCTTCCACGAGCGCCGGAGGTCGTCGCGCGAGAGCCAGCTGCGCCATCCGCGGTCGACCGGGATGACCCGCACCGAACCGTGACGCAGTCGCGACGCGACGTAGAGCGTCTCGCCGACGGCGAAGAGCCCGACGGCGATGAGCACCACGTCGATGCCGTCGGCGAGGCTCGGGACGCCCAGCGTGTAGCGCTGCTGTCCGGAGAGGACCTCCGTTCCGACGAGCCCGAGCACGAGGCCGAACCCGAGCGAGACCAGCCCGCGCGGGACGCTCGACCCGAGCAGCGCGCCGACCGTGAGGAACGCCACGACGATGAGCGCGAAGTAGTCCGCGGGTCCCAACTGGACCGCGAGCCTCGCGATGCCGGGGGCGAGGAAGGTGAGCAGCAGGGTGGCGACCGTCCCGGCGACGAACGATCCGATGGCCGCCGTCGCGAGCGCGGCCGCGCCACGACCGGCCTTGGCCATCCGGTTGCCCTCGAGCGCCGTCACGATGGACGCGGACTCCCCGGGCGTGTTGAGCAGGATCGAGGTGGTCGAGCCGCCGTACATGCCGCCGTAGTAGATGCCGGCGAACAGGATGATCGCGCCGGTCGGGTCGAGCGTGTAGGTCAGGGGCAGCAGCAGTGCCACCGTCATCGCCGGACCGATGCCGGGCAGGACCCCGACCGCGGTGCCGATGAACACGCCGAAGAACGCGGTCAGCAGGTACTGCGGCTGGATGGCGGTCGCGAAGCCCTCGAGCAGGGCGGTGAGGCTATCCATGGAAGATCGGGATCCAGTTCAGGAGGGGACCGGCGGGCAGCGAGAGCCCGAGCCAGGTGCCGAAGACGAGTTGGGTGGCCACGCCGAGCGCGAGGCCGATGCCGAGGGCCGCCCACCGGCGGGACGCGCCGAGCGCGATGGCCGCGCCGCCGAACACGACGGCGACGGCGATCGGCCAGCCGGCGAACTCGATGACCACGAGCTGCGAGAGGAAGACGACGACGAGCTTGGCCACCGTCGCCCAGTCGGTCGGCGCGTCGGGATCGACGTCCTCGCCGTCGTCGGGGACGCCGCGACGCCCGCGGAGCAGTCCGACGAGCACGGCGATCGCGGCGAGCACGAGCAGCGCGCCGACGGCGTACGGGAACGCGCGGGGACCGAGCACGCTCGCCGATCCCGGCGGCACCCGGATGGCGCCGGCGCCCAGGATCGTGCCGACGCCGACGAGCAGTCCGGCGCCCGCGAACGCGAACTCGCCGACGGGGACCGCCCGGGGCGGGAGGGCCCCCTCCGGCGCGAACGCGCCGGAGGGGGCCGGGGACGATCCGGTCACCGGGAGACCAGGCCGATCGTCTGCAGCGTCTGCGAGACCTCGTCGATGTTGCCGTCGAGGAAGCTCGAGAAGTCGTCGCCGACCAGGAACGCGTCCGCCCAGCCCTTCAGCTCGAGCGTGTCGGTCCAGGCGCCCGTCGCGTGCAGGTCCGTCACCAGGTCGCGCAGCGCGTCGGCATCCGCCTCGGAGATGCCCCCCGGCGCCAGCAGGCCGCGCCAGTTCGTGAGCTCGACGTCGTAGCCCTCCTCGCCGAGCGTCGGGGTGTCCGGGAGCAGGTCGACGCGCTCGGGCGACGAGACCGCGAGTGCGCGGAGCTCCCCCGCCTCGATCTGCTCGACGAACTCGCCGACCCCCGAGATGCCGGCCTGCACCGTGTTGCCGAGCAGCATCGTCACCGCCTCACCGCCACCCGAGTTCGGGATGTAGTTGAGCGTGGAGGGGACGTCGGCCGGGTCGACCCCCGCCTCGGTCACGAGCATCCCGGCGAGGATGTGGTCGGCACCGCCGGCCGAGCCGCCCGTGACGGAGATCGCGGCGCCCTGCTCGACGATGGCCTCGACCAGCTCCTCCGTGCTCCGGTACGGCGACTCGTCCGGCACGACGAGCACAAGCGCCTCCTCCGTGAGCCGGGCGATCGGCGTCATGTCCTCGATGCGCACCGGCGAGGCGTTGGTCTCGACCGCGCCGACCATCACCAGGCCGGTGATCATGAGCGTCTCGGGGTCCTTCTCGTTCGCGAGGGAGGCCAGGCCCACCGTGCCACCGGCGCCGCCGATGTTCTGGACGGGTGCCGAGCCGACGAGGCCCTCGTCGGTCAGGACCTGCGCGATCGATCGAGCGGTCTGGTCCCAGCCGCCGCCGGGGTCGGCGGGGGCGATGACGTTGACCGCGTCGAGCGACGCGGCGGCCTCGGGGCCCGACTCCGACGATGCGGCCGGCGAGGCGCACGCCGCGAGGCCGAGTGCCGAGACGAGGCCGAGGCCGGCGACGGCGGCGCGGACGCCGCGCGAGCGGGTTCGGACGGGGATGGCCGCAGGGGACGGCCGGGTGTGTGATCGCAATGCTCCTCCTCGAGTGCCCGGCCTCTTCGCCGGGCGGACGATCCGGAGTCCCGACGCTAGGGCGGCCCGGCACAGCGGAGGACGTTGCGGTCGTAAGGGAGGTATCGGTCGTTGCGGACGTTTCGGTCGTATCGGTCACGGGCGGGGGCGCCGGGGGCGCCGCGGCGTGCGGCAGAATTGTGCGGTGGGCCGGTCGATGACGCTGGGGATGCAGCTGCTGCTGCTGCAGGTCGCGATCGTGCTCGTGACCGTCGTCGGGACCGGCGTCACCGCGATGCTCATCCAGGAGCACCAGCTCCGCGAGGCCTACCAGGACCGCATGATCGCGGTCGCCCAGTCGGTCGCGCGGCTGCCGGTCATCCTCGGCGCCTTCGACGACGACGATCCGAGCGCCGTCATCCAGCCGGTCGCTGAGGTGGTGCGCAACGCCTCCGACGTCACGTACGTCGTCGTGACGGATGCCGCGGGCATCCGCTACTCGCACCCGAACCCGGACCGGATCGGCGAGCCGGTCTCGACCGACCCGACCATCCCGCTGTCCGGCCAGGTCTACGTCGGCACGCAGACGGGCACGCTCGGCCCGTCGTGGCGGGTCAAGGTGCCGATCTTCGACGACGACGGCGAGGTCATGGGCCAGGTCTCGGTCGGCATCCTGGAGTCCGAGCTGCGCGCCGACTTCCTCGGCGGCCTCGGCGGGCTGCTCGCCGCCCTCGCCGTCGCCGCACTCGCGGGCGTCGTCGGCTCGGCGTGGATCGGACGGGTCATCCGGCGGCGCATCTACGGGCTGGAGCCCGACGAGATCCGGGGCATGCTCGAGACGCGGCAGGCAATGCTGCACGGGATCCGCGAAGGGCTCGTCGCCGTCGACGAGCGCGATCGACTCGTGCTCGTGAACGACGCCGCGGCGCGGCTGCTCGAGATCGCGGAGCCCGATGCGGTGCTCGGACGACCCGTCGCGGACGTCGTCGACCCGGAGCTCGCCGGCGTCATCGCCGCCGGCCAGGAACCGGAGACGCTGGTGCTCTCGGGCGAGCGCGTGCTCCTCGTGCACAGCGACCGGGTCCGCGTCGACGGTCGCGAGATCGGCTCCATCGCGATCCTCCGGGATCGCACCGAGCTCGAGGCCGTGCTCCGCGAGCTGCAGGGCGCCCAGGGGCTCGCCGACGGCCTCCGGGCACAGTCGCACGAGTTCTCCAACACGCTCCACGTCGTGAGCGGCCTGCTCGAGCTCGGCGACGTCGATGCCGCCATCGCCTACATCGAACGCGTGGGCGGCGGGGGCCCGCTGTCCACGCTCGCCGATCGCGCGGGCATCGCCGACGTCGAGACGGCCGCCCTCGTGCTGGCCAAGCGTTCGCTCGCGCACGAGCTCGGCATCGAGCTCGAGCTCGACCCCGATTCCCACCTCGCCCCGATCGAGGACGCCGACTTCCGCACCGACCTCGTGACCGTGGTCGGCAACCTGCTCGACAATGCGGTCGAGGCCTGCGTCCTGGGCGGCCGCGTCACGGCGAGCATCCGCGACGACCGGGCTCCGGGCGCGATCGAAGTCCGCGTCGACGACGACGGACCGGGCGTGCCGGCGGAGCTGCGGGCCGCGATCTTCGAACCGGACGTCACGGGGAAGTCCCCCGCCGGCGGCAAGGCGCGTCGCGGGATCGGCCTCACGATCGTCCGACGCGTCGCGCGTCGGCTCGGCGGCGAGGCGCACGTCGAACGGGGTCCGGACGGAGGGGCCCGATTCACCGTGGACCTGCCGGTTCCGGGCCGGTCGGCGGGGTCCGATGCGTCGGCGCGCCGGCGAGCGTCCGCCCCTGCGCTCGACGGCGCGGCGACCCGACGCGAGGCGCAGCGCTCATGAGCGACCTCCGCGTCGTCATCGTCGACGACGACCTCGCCGTGGCCCGGGTCAACCGGGCCTTCGTGGACGCCGTGCCCGGGTTCACCGTCGTCGCCGAGGCGCACACCGGCTCCGAGGCCCTGCGGGCCGTCGCCCGGCACCGCCCGGACCTCGTGCTGCTCGACGTCTACCTCCCCGACCTCGGCGGACTGGACGTGCTGCGCCGGCTCCGCGCGATCGGCGACGACGTCGAGGTGGTCGCGGTGACCGCCGCGCGCGACCTCGACACCGTCCGACGCGCCCGTCAGCTCGGCGTTCGGCACTACCTCGTCAAGCCGTTCTCGCGCGCCAGCCTCGCCAAGCGGCTCGATGAGGTCCGGCGCGGACTGCTGGCCGACCGCGTGGAGGTCGCCGCCGAGCTCGACCAGGGGGCGGTCGACCGGCTGCTCGGCACCGCCGTCGCCGCGCCACCGCTGCCGAAGGGCCTGTCGCCGATCACGCTCGACCGGGTCGAAGCCGACCTCGCGGCGTGCGAGGTCGACGCCTCGGCGGCCGAGATCGCCGAGTCCGTCGGGATGTCGCGGGTGAGCGCCCGGCGCTATCTGGAGCATCTCGTCGCGGTCGGCGCCGCCGACGTCGCACCGCGCTACGGGACCGCGGGCAGGCCGGAGCACCGCTACCGGATGACGCCCCGCTGAGGCCGCCGTGCCGGGTGCGCTCGCGTGCGGCTCAGCGACCGGCCGGAAGCCCGATCACGCGCGCGAGGGTCTCGCGGACGGCCGCCTCGACCGTCGCCCGACGGACCTCCCCACGATCACCCTCGAACCGGAGCGGCACCGCGACGCTGCCGCCCGGCCAGGCGATCCCGACGAAGACCGTGCCCGGTGCAGCGCCGTCCTGCGGGTCGGGGCCGGCCGCACCCGTGGTGGCGATGCCGACGTCCGCATCATCGCCGTCGACGGCGACCGCGTGCCGCACGCCCTCGGCCATCCGCCGGGCCACCTCCGGATCGACCGGTCCGCGCTCGGCCAGCAGTTCGGCGGGCACGGACAGCAGCGTGTGCTTGACGGGAGTCGCGTAGGCGACGACCGCACCGCTGACGGCGCGCGAGGCGCCGGGGATCCGGGTCAGTTCGGCGCAGAGGAGGCCGCCGGTGAGGGACTCGGCGACGGCGATCCGCAGGTCCCGCGCGACGAGCTCCGCGATCAGGCTCGCCGTCACGTCCCGGAGTGCGGCGTCGGCCACCTGCTCGGTGACGGCGGCAGCGACCTCCGGATGGTCCGCCGACCGGTGCCCGCGCATCCGGACCCGTTACCGCGACTCGGCGCGGTGCTCGCGGGCGAGGCGGATCGCGTCGCGCACGTACAGCAGTCCGGACCACACCGTGAGCGCGAGGGCGACCGCCATGGCGGCCCAGTTGACCCAGAGGATCCAGTCGCCCACGATCGTCCAGAGCGGCGTGAGGAAGAGGGAGATCGCGATCGCCTGGGCGAACGTCTTCGCCTTCCCGCCCGACGACGCGGGGACGACGGTGCCGCGCCGGAGCTCGATCAGGCGCCACACCGTGATGCCGACCTCGCGCACGACGATGAGGATCGTCACCCACCACCAGAGCTCGCCGAGGATCGACAGGCAGACGAGTGCACCGCTGGTGAGCAGCTTGTCGGCGATCGGATCGAGGATCTTCCCCAGGTCGGTGACGAGGCCGCGCGAACGGGCCAGGTGCCCATCGACCCAGTCGGTCGAGATCGCGACGATGAAGATGACCGCGGCCCACCACCGCATCGGCCCGTCGGCGCCGCCGTCGGCGAGCAGCAGCCAGAAGAACACCGGCGCCATGACGATGCGGACGACCGTGATCGCGTTCGGCAGGTTCCAGTTCGACGTGCGATCGGGGCGCTCCGGAGCGGTCATGGCCCCAGCCTATCCGTCGCTCAGTCGCGGCCGGTCAGGCCCCAGGCGTCCTCGTCCGATCCGCCGTCGACCTCTTCGAGTCCCGCAGGTTCGCGACCCACCGGATCGTCGTAGCGGTCGTCGGCGGCGGCCGGTGCGGGGGCGGGCGACGGCGGGGCGACCTCGCCGGTCGACGCGCCCGGTGCCGGTGCGGGGGCCGGCGCGGCGGCCGGTGCCGGCGCGGGCTCCTCGCCGCGCAGCTTCGCGAGCACGCCCGGGAGCTGTTCGGGCGTCACCAGGACATCGCGCGCCTTCGACCCCTCGGACGGCCCGACGATCTCGCGCGACTCCAGCAGGTCCATGAGCCGGCCGGCCTTCGCGAACCCGACGCGCAGCTTGCGCTGCAGCATCGAGGTCGATCCGAACTGCGTCGAGACGACCAGCTCGGCCGCCGCGAGCAGCAGCTCGAGGTCGTCGCCGATGTCGGAGTCGATCTCCTTCTTCTCGACGGCAGCCTCGACGTCCTTCCGGTACTCCGGGCGCGCCTGGCGCGTCACGTGCTTCACGACGCGGTCGATCTCGTGCTCGGTGACCCACGCGCCCTGCACGCGGATCGGCTTCGAGGCCCCCATCGGCAGGAAGAGCGCGTCGCCCTGGCCGATCAGCTTGTCAGCACCCGGCTGGTCGAGGATGACGCGGCTGTCGGTGACGCTCGTCACCGCGAAGGCCAGCCGCGAGGGCACGTTGGCCTTGATCAGGCCCGTGACGACGTCGACCGACGGTCGCTGCGTCGCCAGCACCAGGTGGATGCCCGACGCACGGGCCAGCTGGGTGATGCGGACGATCGAGTCCTCGACGTCGCGCGGCGCGACCATCATGAGGTCGGCGAGCTCGTCGACGACGACGAGCAGGTACGGGTACGGCTTGAGCTTGCGCTCGCTCCCCTGCGGCAGCTTGATCTCGTCGTTGACGACGGCCTGGTTGAAGTCGTCGATGTGGCGGAACCCGAACGACGCGAGGTCGTCGTACCGCATGTCCATCTCCTTGACGACCCACTGCAGCGCCTCGGCCGCCTTCTTCGGGTTCGTGATGATCGGGGTGATCAGGTGCGGCACCCCCGCGTACGGCGCGAGCTCGACGCGCTTCGGGTCGATGAGCACCATCCGCACGTCGGCGGGCTTCGCCCGCATCAGCAGGCTGGTGATCATCGAGTTCACGAAGCTCGACTTGCCCGAGCCGGTGGAGCCCGCCACGAGCAGGTGGGGCATCTTCGCGAGGTTCGCCACGACGTACCCACCGCCGACGTCCTTGCCGACGCCGATGGTCATCGGATGCTTCGCGTTGACGGAGGCACCGGAGCGCAGGACGTCGCCGAGCGTCACCGTCTCACGGTCGGCGTTCGGGATCTCGACGCCGATCGCCGACTTGCCGGGGATCGGCGAGAGGATGCGCACCTCGTTCGAGGCGACCGCGTACGCGAGGTTCTTCGACAGCGCGGTGACCCGCTCGACCTTCACGCCGGGGCCCAGCTCGATCTCGTACTGGGTGACCGTCGGGCCGCGCGAGAAGCCGGTGACCTTCGCGTCGACGCCGAACTGCTCGAGCACGCCGGTGATCTGCCGCACGACCTCGTCGTTGACCGCGGAGCGGGTCTTCGCCGGGGCGCCGGCGGCGAGGGTCGACGCGGCGGGGAGGTGGTAGGGACGGTCCGGCTGGTCGGCGTCCGCCTCCCCCTCGGGTGCGGGCGCGCCCGGTGCGGCGGCGGGGGCACCGCCGACCGCGACCGGGGCGGGCGCCGCTCCGGCCGCGCCCGCCGGGGCGATCGCCTGCGTCGCCGCGGCGTCGTCGCCGCGGAGGGCCGTGCCGCCGGCCGGGACCTCACCCGTGAAGCGCTGCAGCGCGGACTCGGCGCGCTCGAGGTCGTCGATCACGCCCGCGCCGTACGGATCGGCCGGCGTGACCCCCTCGAGCGGGGTCTCGAAGCTGCCGGCCGCCGAGCCGGCGCCGAACACCTCGGTGATGCCCTCCGCCCCGGACTCCGCGAACTCCGGGTCCTCCTCGCGGTTCGACGCGTTCCGCCGCCACCACGGCAGGAGTCCGCCCGACGGCGCCTCCTCGTCGTCGACCCCGTCGAGTTCGACCTGTTCGCTGCGCTGCCCCTTGCCGCGGCGCTTGGAGGCCGTGCGGGACGTCGCGTCGGCCTTCGAGGACCGCTCCGAGGCGTCGTCCGCCTCATCGTCGATCGCACCGAAGAGCCATTCGTAGAGCTCGCGGAAGCGCTGCGGAATCCGGTTCGGCGGCGTCTTGGTCAGGATGAGCAGCGACAGCAGCGCGAGCAGCACCAGCACGACGGCCGCGCCGGTGTCGGTGATGAGCAGGACCAGCGGCGCGGCGAGCATCCAGCCGAGGATGCCGCCCGCCTGGGCGAGCACCGGCATGCCCTCGCTCGGCTCGGGCTGGCCGCCGAAGAGGTGGCAGAGCGCCGACACGGTGATCAGCAGCATGCCGAGTCCGATGCCGATGCGCGTGTTGTCGTGCACCGAGCTCGGGTGGCGGAAGAGCCACACGGCGAAGACCAGCATCACCACCGGCAGGGCGAAGGCCACGCGACCGAAGAGCCCCCCGAACGTGTAGGCGTCGAGCGAGCGCGCCAGGTCGTCGTTGATGAAGAACCACTCGACGATCGCGCCCGACACCGCGAGCAGGACGATGAAGAACGGGAGGCCGTCGCGACGCTCCTCCTTCGAGAGCGTCTCGGGCCCGAGCGCTCGGGCGGCGGCGCCGGTGAGGTGGGCGAGGCCCATCCAGGCGCGGACCAGCAGCCCTTCGCTCTCCGGCTTCGCCGTCGCGCTGCGCGTGGTGCGCGACGAGGAGCGCTGCGCCGGCAGCTTCTTCGTGGGTGCGGTGCGCGTCGACGAGCCGCGCCCGGACGAGCGCGGGGCGCGCCCGTTCGACTTCGTGCTCGTAGCCATGGGTTCCACGTTACGGCCCGCCGCCGACGGCGGCGCGCAGCGTCCACGAGTGTCGGGTGACCGAGGCGGGGACGGGCCACCTCACGGCGAGGTGCTCGGCGTCCGCCGCATCAGGCGAGGCGGCGGACCATCGTGTCGCGCCCGTCGGCCGTCGCGACGACCGCGAAGCCCTCGGAGCGGTACAGGTCGTGCGCGAAGTTGCCGTGCTCGACCGACAGCGCCAGCCGCGCGTAGCCGCGGGAACGGGCGTCGTCGGTGAGGGCGCGCAGCAGCGCGCGACCGACGCCCTGGGCGCGCCACAGCGGGCGGACGCCGATGATCAGCTCGGGCACCCCGGTCGCGATGAAGCCCGCAGCCGGTCGGTCGGCCGCGAACAGCCGGTACCAGGCCGCGCCGACGGGCCGATCCTCCGGATCGACGGCGAGCACGCCGCGATCGGCCGGCCGCTGCCATCCGGAGACGTAGGCCGCGTGGCGCCGGTCCGAGAGCACCGCGGGACGCGGACGCGTCGCACCCGCCCGCCAGTTCGCCGCCTCGACGACCATGTCGGCGAGGAAGCCGCCGTCCGCGGGACCCGCGGGCCGGATGGAGAAGGCCGCCATGCACGGATGGTACGCGGCGGCCGTTTCCGGGATGTTTCGGGCGACGGATGCCGGGGCATCCGTCGCCCGGGGGCCGCAGCGGTCGCGGCCGTCGGCGCTACGCCTCGATGACGAGCGGTACGAGCATCGGCCGGCGGCGGAGGCGGCGGTTCACCCAGCTGCCGACGGTGCGCCGCACGGTCTGCTGCAGGGCGTGCGGGTCGCGCACCCCGTGCTTCGCGGCATCCGCCAGCGCGGCGACGATCTTCGGCTTGACGTCCTCGAACACCGCGTCGTCCTCCGCGAAGCCGCGCGCGTGGATCTCGGGTCCGACGATGACCCGGCCGGTCGAGGCGTCCACGACCACGATGATCGAGATGAAGCCCTCCTCGCCGAGGATGCGGCGGTCCTTCAGATCTGCATCGGTGATCTCGCCGACCGTGGAGCCGTCGACGTACACGAAGCCCAGGTCGAGCTGGCCCGCGACGCGCACCTCGCCGTCGCGCAGGTCGAGCACGGTGCCGTTCTCGGCGATGAACGTGCGCTCGGCCGGGATGCCCGTGTCGCGCGCGAGCCGCGCATTGGCGACGAGGTGTCGGTACTCGCCGTGCACGGGCAGGACGTTGCGCGGCTGCAGGATGTTGTAGCAGTACAGCAGCTCGCCCGCGGCTGCGTGGCCGGAGACGTGGACCTTCGCGTTGCCCTTGTGCACGACGTTCGCACCCAGCTTCGTGAGGCCGTCGATCACGCGGTACACGGCGTTCTCGTTGCCGGGGATCAGGCTGGAGGCGAGGATCACCGTGTCGCCCTCGCCGATCTCGATCTGGTGGTCGCGGTTCGCCATCCGGCTCAGGACCGCCATCGGCTCGCCCTGCGACCCGGTCGACATGTAGACGATCCGGTCGTCGGGGATGTCGCCGGCCTTCTTGTAGTCGACGAGCACGCCCTCGGGCACCTTCAGGTAGCCGAGGTCGGCGGCGATCGTCATGTTCCGCACCATCGAGCGGCCGAGGAGCGCCACGCGCCGGCCGTTCTGGTGCGCGGCGTCGAGCACCTGCTGCACGCGGTGCACGTGGCTCGAGAAGCTCGCGACGATGACCCGGCGCGGCGAGCGCGCGATCACCTCGTCGAGCACCGGACCGATCGATCGCTCGAGCGGCGTGAAGCCGGGCACGTCGGCGTTGGTCGAGTCGACGAGGAAGAGGTCGACGCCCTCCTCGCCGAGGCGCGCGAACTCGCGCAGGTCGGTCAGCCGCCCGTCGAGCGGGAGCTGGTCCATCTTGAAGTCGCCGGTGGCGAGCACGGTGCCGGCCTCGGTCCGGATCGCGACCGCGAGCGCGTCCGGGATCGAGTGGTTGACCGCGACGAACTCGAGCTCGAACGGCCCGAGCCGCTCCTGCGCCCCCTCCTTCACGGTGAGGGTGTACGGCGCGATGCGGTGCTCCTTGAGCTTCGCCTCGACGAGCGCGAGCGTGAGCTGCGAACCCACGAGCGGGATGTCGGCGCGCAGCTTGAGCAGGTACGGCACGGCCCCGATGTGGTCCTCGTGACCGTGCGTGAGCACGACGGCCACGACGTCGTCGAGCCGCTCGCGCAGGAACCCGAAGTCGGGCAGGATCAGGTCGACGCCCGGCTGGTGCTCCTCGGGGAAGAGCACGCCGCAGTCGACGATCAGCAGCTTGCCGTCGATCTCGAACAGCGTCATGTTGCGGCCGACCTCGCCGAGGCCGCCGATGGGGATGACCCGCAGCGTGCCCGGTTCGAGCGGCTCGGGGTCGATGATGTCGTCGGGCATGGGCCCTCCTCACGTTCGGTGTTCAGTTCGGTGCGACCCTCGTGGTCGCGGATGTCTCGGGGCCGGGGCCGGCGGCGGCTCGCAGTCGGCGCCGCGCCTCCCGGCCGTGGGTCAGCGGGTCGTCCCGGCCACCTTCGGCAGCGCGCCGCCGGCGGCGGCGTTCCGGTCGGGGCGGAAGTTGCGGAAGTCGGCGCCGGGCACGCCCTGCACGAGGTCGAGCTCGTCCTCGATGAGCGCGGCCTCCCACTCCTCGGGCCCGACGAGGGGCAGGCGCACGCGCGGGCTGCCGATGCGGCCCAGGCCGTGCAGGATGTACTTCGCCGCGACGGTGCCGGGCACGTGGGTCATCACCGCGCGCACGAGCGGCTCGAGCCGCATGTGCTCGGCCGTGGCGGCCGCCAGGTCGCCGCGGTTCACGGCGTCGACGATCGCGCGGTACGGCGCGGGCGCGATGTTCGCCGTCACGCCGATGAGGCCCGTGGCGCCGATCGCGAGGTGCGGGAGCACGTTCGCGTCGTCGCCGGAGAAGTACATCAGGTCGGTCTGGTTCAGCACGCGGCTGACCTCGCTGAAGTCGCCCTTGGCATCCTTGATGGCGAGGATGTTCGGGTGCTTGGCGAGGCGCAGGATCGTCTCGTACCTGATCGGCACGCCGGTTCGGCCCGGGATGTCGTAGAGGATGACGGGCAGGTCGGTCGCGTCCGCGACGAGGCGGAAGTGCGTGAGGATGCCCGCCTGAGTGGGCTTGTTGTAGTACGGCGTGACGATCATGATGCCGTCGGCGCCGGCCTGCTCGCTGGCCCGGTAGAGCTCGATCGCGTGCGCGGTCTCGTTCGACCCGCCGCCCGTGATGATCTTCGCGCGCCCCGCCGCGACGTCCTTGCCGACCTCGACGAGGCGGATCTTCTCGGGGTCGGTGAGCGTGGAGGTCTCCCCCGTCGTGCCGGTGACGACGATGCCGTCGGCGCCCGCGGTGATGACGTCGTCGATGTGCTTCTCGACGGCCGGCCAGTCCACTTCGCCGTCCGCCGTCATGGGCGTGACGAGCGCGACGAGCACCTGGCCGAACGGATTGTCTGCACTCACGCCCTACAGGCTATCGGCTCGCGCTCCCCCGGGCCGCCCGATGACGTCCTCCGACCACACCGCGCGGCGAGCGGGCGAGCGGGCGAGCGTGAGGAAGCGGTACCGGATGCCCGTGCGGGAGGCGCGCCATCCGGTCGCCGGATCCGCTGCGACGACCTGCCACGCCGAGCGGTCCGGGGCGAAGGTGTCGCCGTCGACGTCGAGGTCGAGTTCGGTGACGACCAGGCGGTCGGCGAGTCCGATCGTGCGGGCGAACAGGTCGGCGCCGCCGATCACCCAGATGCGGTCGTCGGCGTCGGATGCCGCCAGCCCGAGTGCCTCCTCGACGGACCCCGCGCGCACGGCCCCGTCGGCGCGCCAGTCGGCCTGCCGCGTCACCACGATGTTCGCGCGCCCCGGCAGCGGCCGGAACCGTGGCGGCAGCGAGTCCCAGGTGCGTCGACCCATCACGACCGGCGCACCGTCGGTCGTGCGCTTGAAGTGCGCGAGGTCCTCTGGCACGTGCCATGGCATGCCGCCGCGGGCGCCGATCACGCCGCCGTGCGCCTCGGCCCAGATCAGCCCGATGCCGGGGCCCGGGGTCGGGCCCGGTGACGAGGGGCCGGCCGCGGTCATACGGCGACCGCGGCGCGGATCGCCGGGTGGTGCTCGTAGCCGAGCACCTCGAAGTCCTCGAAGCGGTAGCCGTCGATCGAGTCGGGGCGGCGGGCGATCCGCAGCGTCGGGGACGGGAACGGGTCGCGTCCGAGCTGGAGCCGCACCTGCTCGACGTGGTTGTCGTAGACGTGGCAGTCGCCGCCGGTCCAGACGAAGTCGCCGACCTCGAGCCCGGCCTGCTGGGCCACCATGTGGGTGAGCAGCGCGTACGAGGCGATGTTGAACGGCACGCCGAGGAACATGTCGGCGCTGCGCTGGTAGAGCTGGCACGAGAGCCGGCCGTCGGCGACGTGGAACTGGAACATCGCGTGGCACGGTGCGAGCGCCATGTCGGGGATGTCGGCCGGGTTCCACGCCGACACGATGAGCCGGCGCGAGTCCGGGTTCGAGCGGATCTGCTCGATCACCTGCGCGATCTGGTCGACATGGCCGCCGGACGGGGTCGGCCAGCTGCGCCACTGCACCCCGTACACGGGACCGAGCTCGCCCGAGTCGTCGGCCCACTCGTCCCAGATCGTGACGCCGTGCTCCTGGAGCCAGCGCACGTTCGCGTCGCCGCGGAGGAACCACAGCAGCTCGTACGCGATGGACTTGAAGTGCACCCGCTTGGTGGTGATGAGCGGGAAGCCCTCCGCGAGGTCGAACCGGATCTGCCGGCCGAACACGCTGCGCGTCCCGGTGCCGGTGCGGTCCGACTTCGGCGTGCCGTGCTCGAGCACGTCGCGGAGGAGGTCTTCGTACGGGGTGGGGATCGCGCTGGCCACGGCGTCAAGGCTACGCCCGACGCGGCCGACCGCCGGCAGGGCGAGGCGGATGTCGCGTCACCCCGTCACCGGGCGTCACACGGGATGCCCGACGCGGGGGCCCGCCGTAGCCTTCGTGGCATGGAGTTCGTGCCGGTCCTCGTCGTCGGGCTCGGCCTGCCCGCGACCGCCGCGGCGCTCGGCGCGGTCTGGCGCCTCCGGGACGGCCGGGTGCGGCGGATCGCCGCGCACCGGAGCCGGCGGGAGCGCACGACCGAGGTCACGACCCTCCGCGACGCCGACGCACTGGGCCGGGACGCCGACGCGTTCGGCGCCGACGCGACGCTCGTCCAGTTCTCGACCGAGTACTGCAGCCGCTGCCCGGCGGCGTCGCGGGCGCTCGGCGCGCTGGCGGCCGAGTACGACGGGGTCCGTCACCTCGACGTCGACCTCACCCATCGCCCCGATCTCGCCGACGCCTTCCGCGTGACGCAGACGCCGACGGTGCTCGTCCTCGACGCCGACGGCCGCGCCATCGCGCGGGTGACGGGGGCGCCGCGCGTCCACGAGCTTCGCGAGGTCATCGACCCGATCACCCGGAGGTCCCGTGTCCCGCACCCCGCCTGAGCCCGCCGCGCTGACGACGTCGGTCCCGCCGCCCGGCATCGATCCCCGCGGGCCGCGCTTCTCCGCCGCGATCACCTCGGGTCTCCTCCTCGTCACGGTGCTGCTCGGCGTCGCCGGCGCGGCCACCGCCGCCCTCGCGCTGCTGGGCGCCCTCGCCCTGCTGTTCGCGTGGGGCGCGCTCGCCGGCGTCGCCCGCCATCCGTTCGGCGTGCTGTTCCGCGCCGCCGTCCGGCCCCGGCTGGCTCCGCCGGCGGAGACGGAGGACCCGCGTCCGCCGACGTTCGCCCAGCTGGTCGGGCTCGTCGTGAGCGGGACCGGCGTCGTGCTCGGCCTCGTCGGCGTCCCCGCCGCCGTGCCGATCGCGGCGGCCGCCGCGTTCGTCGCGTCGTTCCTGAACGCGGTGTTCGGCTACTGCCTCGGATGCCGGCTCTACCTGCTGCTCGTCCGTGCACGCGTCATCCGTCCCGCCTGATCCGTCGGCCGCGACGCGCCCCCGGTTGCGACTGCCGCCCGCGACCGCTGCTCGATAGGCTGGGAGCCCGGCTCGAGGAGGAGGACCCATTGGCACTGACGAGCGAATCGACCACGGTCTGGACGGGGAGCCTGTTCGAGGGTTCGGGCACCACGCGCCTCGATTCGTCGAAGGTCGCGGAGTTCTCCGTGAACTGGAAGGCGCGCGCCGAGGGCGAGGCCGGCACGACGAATCCCGAGGAGCTCCTCGCCGCGGCGCACTCGGCCTGCTTCTCGATGGCGCTCTCCAACATCCTCACCGAGGCCGGCCACGAGCCGGAGTCCATCCAGACCACTGCGGCGGTGACCTTCCAGCCCGGTGAGGGCGTCACCGGCAGTCACCTGCTCGTGAGCGCGCGCGTGCCGGGCATCACCGAGGTCGAGTTCGAGGCGTTCGCCGACGACGCGAAGACGAACTGCCCCATCTCGAAGGCGCTCGGCGGCACCGCCATCACGATCGAGGCGGAGCTCGCGTAGCGGTGCGGGTCCTCGTCGCAGGGGCCTCCGGGGTCATCGGCAGCGCCGTCCGCGACCGGCTGGTCGCCGACGGCCACGAGGTCGTGCGACTGGTGCGCCGGCGGAAGCAGGCCGCGGACGAGGTGTCGTGGTCGCCCGGCTCGGGCATCATCGACTTCACCGTGATGGATCGCGTCGACGCGGTCCTGAACCTCTCGGGCGCGTCGCTGGCCCGGCTGCCCTGGACGCGGCGCTGGCGCGACGAGATCCTCGAATCCCGCGTGCACTCGACGCGCACGCTCGCCGATGCGATGCGCAAGGCCCGCACGCCGCCGTCGGTGTTCCTCAGCGCGTCCGCGGTCGGCTTCTACGGCGACCGGCCGGGCGAGTTGCTCACCGAGCACTCGTCGGTCGGCACGGGCTTCCTCGCCGACGTCGTCGCGCGATGGGAGGCCGCGGCGAAGCTCGCCCCGCCCGAGACCAGGACCGTGATGTTCCGCTCCGGGATCGTCGTCGGCCCGGGTGGCGCGATGCAGCGGATCCGGCTCCTGACCTCCCTCGGCGTGTCGGGCCGGCTCGGAACGGGCGGGCAGCACTGGCCGTGGATCGGCATCGACGACGAGGTCGGCGCGATCATGCACCTGCTCGACTCCCACCTGTCGGGTCCGGTGAACCTGGTCGGTCCGACGCCGGCGACCGCCGATCGCATCATGGCGGCGCTGGCCGAGCGGATGCACCGGCCGTACGTGATCCCGGTGCCGGAGCGCGTGCTCGAGGCCGCGCTCGGGAAGGCCGCCGACGACCTGCTCCTGGCCAGCCAGAAGGTGCGGCCGCAGCGCCTCATCGACGACGGCTTCCGGTTCCGGCACCCGACGGTCGAGTCGGCCATCGACGCGCTGCTCAGCCCTGAGCCCGCTCCAGTTCGATAGCCCGGCGCACCGCGCCGCGGGCGCGCCGGCGATCACCGGCCGCGTCGTACGCGAGTCCGAGGCGCAGCCATGCTCGCCATGATTCCGGCTCGGCCTCGACGGCGGCGCGGAACTCGGGGAACGCGGCATCCGCCGCCGCCCGCTCCGGTCGCCCGCTCGGACGCACCGGGAGGCCGAGGTCGAGTCCGCCCTCGGCGTCGAGGCGTCGGACGAGCCGTTGGGATCGCGCACCGAACGCGAACTCGCGCCAGATCGCCCAGGCCGCGATCAGCGGGAGGACGATGAGCGCGACGCCCATGGCGACGGCCACGGGTTCGCCGGTGAGCACGAACTGCACGGCCCGCCAGCCGACGAGGACGACGTAGAGGCCCAGCAGCACCGCCATCACGACGGCGCCGAGCTTCGCACCGCTCATCGGTCGCCGGGAAGATCGAGGCCGAGCAGGGCGTCGAGCCCGACGGTCACGCCCTCCGCCTCGGGGGCGGTGCGCAGCGCCAGGAGGATCCCGGCCTCGTAGGCGGTCGACGCGGTCGTCGTGTGCACGAGCTGGAGGGTCTCGCCCGCTCCCCCGAGCACGACGCGCTGGTCGGCGAGCACGCCGTCCATCCTGAGGCTGTGGATCGGCACGCCGGAGACGAGCTGACCCCGGGCGCGCTGGTCGGCGTGCGGCGCCGAGACCGGTCCGAGCTCGCCGCGCGAGGCCGCGATGAGCTCCGCGGTGCGGACGGCCGTGCCCGACGGCGAGTCGACCTTGCCGGCGTGGTGCGCCTCGACGATCTCGATGGAGTCGAAGTGGCGCGCGGCGAACGCGGCGAACGCCGTGCCGAGGACGCTGCCGACCGAGAAGTTGGGGACGAACAGGATGCCGCCGGTGGACGCCGAGTCGCGCAGCCGGACCTCGATCTCGGCGATGCGCTCGCGGGACCATCCGGACGTGCCGACCACGACCGCGGCACCCGCGTCGATCGCGGCCTCGACGATCGCGTGGCTCGCCGCGGGATGCGTGACGTCGAGCACGACGTCGGCGCCGGACAGCTCGTCGAGGCTCGAACCCGAGTCGAGGCCGGCGTGCAGCTCGAGGTCCTCGGCCTCATCGATCAGCCGGGTCGCGAGGCGCCCCATCTTCCCCGTCGCGCCCGCGACCGCCACCGTGATCGTCACGGCACTCACCCTAGCAACCGGGCGCGCGCGCCTAGGCTGGGCCCATGCTCCGCTTCCGCGACGCCGCCGTGACCGACCCCGACGCGCATCGGCTGCTGGACGGCTACTTCGCCGAGCGTGCCGCCGGGTTCCCCGCGGAGCAGGGCGAGTACCGCCCCACCTGGCCGGATCCCGCGCAGTTCACGCCGCCCTCCGGCGTGTTCCTCGTGGTCGAGGACGAGGCCGGTTCCCC
>NZ_JBEPKA010000019.1:0-69909 GCF_040496015.1 Agromyces litoreus | reverse complement strand
ATATCATTTTGATGTTATATACGGAAGAACTGATCCCCCACGAGCACGAGCCGGCGACCCCGTCGTCGCTAGCATTGAGCCACCGTGGCAAGCTACTCCGACCTGCTGAAGACCCCGGGCGTCGCTCGCATCATCGCCGCCCAGCTGACCGCACGGTTCCCGTCGGGCATGCTCTCGCTCGCCTTCCTCCTGCACATCGAGCAGCAGACCGGCTCCTACGGCGCCGCCGGGCTGGTGCTCGCGGCCACCTCCACGGGACAGGCCGTCGCCGGTCCCCTCACCAGCCGGCTCATGGGCCGGTTCGGCATGCGGCCGGTGCTCGTCACGACCCTCGTCGTGTGCACCGCCTCCGTCATCGCCATCGGCGTGCTCGCGCTCACGGTCCCCCTCTACATGCTCCTCGGCCTGGTCTGCGGGCTCGCGACCCCGCCCGTGCAGCCGGCCGTCCGCACCATCTACCCGAAGATGGTGAACTCCCGGCAGCTCACGCCCCTCTTCTCCCTCGACGCGTCGGCCCAGGAGATCATCTGGGTCGTCGGCCCGGTCGTGACGACCTTCGTCTCGACCCAGGTCGGCACGGTCTGGGGCATCCTGCTGGCCGCCGCCCTCATGATCGTCGGCGGCGTCTGGTTCATCGCCTCGCCCGAACTCGGTCGGGTCCGCATCCCGAGGTCCAAGCGCGCGTTCGGAAAGGTGCTCCTGCGCCCGCCCGTGATGCTCGCGACGGTGGTCGGATTCCTCCTCATCGGCGCCTGCGCGGCGATCGAGGCGGGCGTGGTCGCGGCGTTCGGCCACGACGGCGCCGAGGCGGGCATCGTGCTCGCGATCTTCTCGATCGGCAGCCTCGCGGGCGGCCTCGGCCTCGGGCACGTCCCGATCGGGCCGTGGTCGACCGCGCGCCGCATGTTCATCGTCTTCGTCGGCACCGCGCTGGCCGCGTTCGCGATGGACTTCTGGTGGCTCTCGATCACCCTGTTCATCGCCGGGATCGGCCTGGCGCCGGCACTCGCGGTGCTCTTCGCGATCGTCTCGGCCAGCGTGAAGTTCTCCGACACGGCCGAGGCGTACGGCTGGGTCGGCACCGGCCAGCTGATCGGCGCCGCGCTCGGATCGGCGGTCGCCGGCTTCCTCATCGACGCGAACGGCGCGGTCGGGGCGTTCTGGGCGGCGACCGCCCTCGCCTTCCTCGGGTTCATCGTGCCGGCGCTCGCCCGGCGCTGGCATCCCGATCTCCGCGGCCGCGACGCGAGCCCGATCCCCGACACCGAGCCGGTCACCATCACCCCGAGCTGACCGACGGGAACGAAAGGCGAACGGATGACGCATCCACCCCTCGCACCCATGATCGACCTCGCGGACGGCAACGCGATCCCGCAGGTCGGCTACGGCATGTACAAGGTGCCGGCGGCCGATGCCGCGCGACTGGCACTGATCGCGATCGAGCAGGGCTACCGCCACCTCGACACCGCGGCCCTCTACGGCAACGAGGCGGAGGCGGGCGAGGCCGTCCGGCGGTCGGGCCTGCCGCGCGACGACCTGTTCGTCACGAGCAAGGTCTGGAACGACGACCACGGATACGACGAGACGCTGCGGGCCTTCGACGTGGCGATGGACCGGTTCGGGCTCGACCGGCTCGACCTGTTCCTCATCCACTGGCCGGTTCCGTCCCGGGACCGGTACGTCGACACCTGGCGAGCGCTCGTCCGACTCCGGGACGAGGGCCGGGTGCGCTCGATCGGCGTCTCGAACTTCCACGCCCACCACCTCGAGCGCATCATCGGCGAGACCGGCGTCGCACCCGTCGTCAACCAGGTCGAGCTGCATCCGTGGCTGCCGCAGCGCGAGCTCCGCGAGGCGCACGAGCGCCTCGGCATCCGCACCGAGGCGTGGTCGCCGCTCGCGCGCGGGCGCCTGCTCGGCGACCCCGTGCTCGAGCCGATCGCGGCCAAGCACGGCCGCTCGGTCGCCCAGGTGGTCCTCGCCTGGCACGTGGCGCAGGGCACGATCGTCATCCCGAAGGCATCGAGCGCCGACCGGATCGCCGAGAACCTCGACGTCTTCTCCGTGGCGCTCGACGCGGAGGACCTCGCCGCCATCGACTCGCTCGAGTCGGGCGAGCGGACCGGACGCGATCCCGACGACGACTGAGCCGGAGCGCGCCGTCGCCGACTCCCAGCCCACCGCGACCGTATCGTGACCCGACTCCCAGCGGGCCTCCAGACGAGCCGACCGCGCACGGCGGTACCGTGACCGCATGACCAGCCGACGCACCAGGTTCGCCGCCGCGGCCGCGGCCTCCGTCCTGCTCCTCTCCGGCTGCAGCATCGCCGGCGGGGGCTCCGAGGACGCCGTCGTCGGCGGCGGGGCGCCGGAACCGGACGTGGGCTTCGAGGCGCCGGCCGACGGCGGAGTCGCGCCGCGCGACGAGCAGCCCTTCACGGAGGACGAGCAGTTCGGCACCCTCGACGAGGAGCGCAGCGTCATCACCACCGGCTGGATGTCGATCACGGTCGACGACCCGATCGACGGCGCGGGCGAGGTGGCCGCGATCGTCGGCCGCGCCGATGGCCGGGTCGACAGCCGCAGCGAGACGCCGGGCACCGAGACGCAGCGGGCGCGCGCGACGCTCGTCGTGCGCATCCCCGCCGACGGCTTCGACGACGTGCTCGCCGCGCTGCGCGAACTCGGCGAGGTCGACTCGCTCCAGCTCGAGGCGGCCGACGTGACCCAGCAGAAGCAGGACCTCGATGCGCGGATCGGGTCGCTCCGGACGTCGATCGACCGCCTGCGCACCCTGCTCGCCCAGGCCGACGACGTGGCCGACCTGATCGCGATCGAGTCGGAGCTGACGACGCGGCAGTCCGAGCTGGACAGCCTCACGACGCGGCGCGACCTCCTGGCGGACCAGGTCGCGTACTCGACGCTCACGGTGGAACTGCTCTCGGAGGGGATCGCGCCCGCGGCGGGACCCGACGACTTCTGGAGCGGCGTGGCCGCCGGCTGGAACGCGCTGACCGGCTTCGTCTCGGGACTGCTGGTGGCCGTCGGCGTGCTCCTGCCCTGGGTTGCCGTGCTCATCGTGGTCGCCGTCGTCGTCGTGGGCGTCGTCGTGGTCGCCACGCGCGGCGGCCGGCACCGGCCGAGCGGCGGCAGCGACGCGCCGGGCGACGACGCACCGACCGGCGACCGGTCCGCCGCCGGGGCCGGGACGGAGCGCGACCCGTCGGCGTAGGCTGTCGCCGTGCCGACCGCGACCACTCCGGAAGCCCTGCTCGACGACGACCTCCTCGCCCGCATCCGCGAGCGCGCACCGCGCTACGACCGCGAGAACGCCTTCTTCGCCGACGACCTCGCCGAGCTCGCCGACCGGGGCTACCTCCGCGCGCTCGTCCCCACCGAGCACGGCGGACTGGGATGGAGCCTCGCCGAACTGGTGCGGGCGCAGTCGCGGCTCGCGACCGCCGCGCCCGCCACGGCGCTCGGCATCAACATGCACCTGGTCTGGACGGGCGTGGCGCGGCTGCTCCACGACCGCGGCGACGACGCGCTCGACTTCGTCCTCGCCGAGGCCGCGGCCGGCGAGGTCTTCGCGTTCGGCATCAGCGAGGCGGGCAACGACCTCATGCTCTTCGGGTCGGGCACCGCGGCCGACCCCCAGCCCGACGGCAGCGTCCGGTACACCGGCCGCAAGATCTTCACCTCGCTCTCGCCGGCATGGACCCGGCTCGGCGTGCACGGGCTCGACTCGACCTCCCCCGACGCGCCGAAGCTCGTGTACGGGTTCATCGACCGCGAGGACCCGGATGTCCGGGCGCTCGACGACTGGGACACGATCGGCATGCGCGCCACGCAGAGCCGGACGACCGTGCTCGACGGCGCCGTCGCCGCCGGTGACCGCATCGTGCGCCGGCTGGACCCGGGTCCGAACCCCGATCCGATGGTCTTCGCGATCTTCGCGTGCTTCGAGCTGTTCCTCAGTTCCGTGTACGCCGGCCTCGCCGAACGGGCGCTCGCGCTCGCGATCGATGCCGCCCGTTCCCGGACGTCGGCCCGCACCGGCCGGCCGCGGAGCGAGGACCCGGCGGTGCGCCGCAGGATCGCCGCGGCGGCGCTCGCGCTCGACGGCGTGGAACCGCAGCTGACGGTGCTCGCGCGCGACGTCGCCGAGGGCGCCGACCACGGCGGGCTGTGGTTCGCGAAGCTTTCGGGCGTGAAGGTCCGCACCGTCCAGACGGCGCGCGACGTGGTCGACGCGGCGGTCCGGGTCGCAGGCGGTGCGACGTACTTCGCCGGCGACGAGCTCGGCCGGCTCCAGCGCGACGTCCTCGCCGGGGTGTTCCATCCGTCGAGCGACGACGCCGCCCTGAACACGATCGCGAACGCCCGGCTCGGCCCGGTGCCGGAGGACTGACGGTCCTCCGGTCCCCCGACCGATCGCTAGACTGGCGGCCGCGGCGGGTCGCCGCGTCCCAAGGAGGTCCTCGTGAGCGTGTTCCCGTTCCTCATCGCCATGGCGCTGTTCGTGTTCGGCATGTGGCTGTTCAGCGTCGCCGACGTCGTCCTCGGCTTCGAGGCGATCGTCTTCTTCGCCGGCATCGTGTGCGTCAGCCTGTCGCTGGCCATCCCGTTCAACGTCCTGGGGCGCCGCGAGTCCGGCATCTGATGGGGCTGCCCGACACCGACACGATCGTCACCTATCCCGCCGGCTCGCTGACCGAGTCGGCCACGGTCCTCGCCGTCGTCCCGCACGAGGCAGGACTCGCGGTGATCACCGACCGCACGAGCATCCACCCCGTCGACGCCGCATGGCCCGACCAGCCCGCCGACTCCGGCGTGATCCGGGTCGACGACCGCGAGATCGCGATCCGCGACGCCGTCGTCGCGGCGACCGACGGAACCGACCTGCACGTCGGGGCGCTGCCGGTCCGCCCGGGCACGGAGGGCTGGGTCTTCCTCGTCGCCCACCTCGTCGACGCCGACGCCGGGATCGACGAGGGCGACGCCGTCGACCTCGAGGCGGATGCCGCGACGCGACGCGAGCTCTCGCTCGGGCACACCGCGTGCCACGCCGCCTCCCTCGCCCTGAATCGCGCGCTCGCCGGCCGCTGGTCGAAGTCCGCACGCGAGGACGCCCTCGGCTCCCCCGACTTCGACGGGATCGCGATCACCTCCTCCCGCATCGAGCCGTTCGGCTCCGTCGACCGCTATCGCCTGAACAAGTCGCTGCGCCGGGCGGGCTTCGACGCGACCGGCCTCGCCGAGGGCCTGGACGAGCTCGCCGCATCGGTGGATGCCACGCTCGCCGATTGGATCGCCGCCGATGCGCCGGTGCGGGTCGAGCGCGTCGGCGACGGGCTCACCGAGCGCCGGACCTGGGTCTGCGGACTGCCCGAGGCATCGGCCCGGATCCCGTGCGGCGGCACGCACGCCGGCTCGCTCGGCGAACTGGGCACGGCTCGCGTCTCGTTCGGCATCGAGGACGACGGCGGCACGCCCGTGCTCGTTATGACGACGCGGACCACGCCGACGGACTGAGCCCGCCGCCCCGATATCGCCGACCTGAGCGTCCCTCGGCCGGAGGGTCCGGTCGCGGGGTTAGCATGTGGGGCGTGGGTATTCGCATCGAGAAGGTCGACCTGCCCGGGATCGGCTACCGCCACGACCTCGTCACCGAGGGCGGCCGGCGCATCAGTGTCGTATCGCACCGGGACGGCGAGCGCGACCTCGGGGTGTTCGACGAGGACGATCCCGACGAGTGCCGTGACACCATCCCCCTCAACGAGGACGAGGCGTCCGCACTCGCAGACGTGCTCGGCGCGTCGGTCATGCTGTCGCGGCTCACGAGCCTGTCGGACGACACCGACGGCCTGTTCACCGAGCAGATCGCGCTGCCGACGGACTCGCCGTTCCTGAACCATCCGCTCGGCGACACCAAGGCGCGCACCCGCACGCACTCGTCGATCGTGGCGATCATGCGCGACGGGGCCGTCATCCCGTCGCCGACCCCGGCCGACGTGCTGCGCGCCGGCGACGTCATCGTCGCCGTCGGCACCCGCGGCGGCCTCGACGGAGTGGCCCGACTGCTCGCCAACGGCCCCGACTGATCCTGGGGGCCGGATGCACGAGTCCACGCTGCTCCTCGTCGAAGTCGGCGCGCTGCTCCTCGGCATGAGCCTCCTCGGGCGCCTCGCCATCCGCATCGGGCTCTCACCCATCCCCTTCTACCTGCTGCTCGGGCTCGCGTTCGGCAACGGCGGGCTGCTGCCGTTCGACGCGAGCGAGGAGTTCTTCTCGACCGGCGCGGAGATCGGCGTCATCCTGCTACTCGCGCTCCTCGGCCTCGAGTACACCGCCGAGGAGCTCGTCATCGGCCTGCGCTCCTCGCGTCGCGCCGCGGTCCTCGACGCGCTGTTCAACGCGCTGCCCGGAGCGGCGTTCGCGCTCCTGCTCGGCTGGGGGCCGATCGCCGCGGTCGCGCTCGCGGGCGTGACCTGGATCTCCTCGTCGGGGGTCGTCGCGAAGCTGTTGCGCGACCTCGGTCGCCTGTCGAACCGCGAGACGCCCTCGGTGCTCGCGGTCCTCGTCGTCGAGGACCTCGCGATGGCGTTCTACCTGCCCGTCCTGTCCGCCCTCGTGGTCGGCATGAGCATCGTGCAGGGCGCCATCGGCGTCGCCGTCGCCGTCACGGTGGTCATCGTCATCCTGATGATCGCGCTCCGCT
Source organism: Agromyces litoreus (assembly GCF_040496015.1). NCBI lineage: Bacteria > Bacillati > Actinomycetota > Actinomycetes > Micrococcales > Microbacteriaceae > Agromyces > Agromyces litoreus. The sequence continues at coordinate 63,188 of NZ_JBEPKA010000019.1, read as the reverse complement.
CCGGCCATGTCATCTCGCGGTTCTTCCCCGCCGAGCACGCCGAACCGCTGCTGCTCGGGGTGCTCGGCCTCGTGATGCTCGTCGCCGGACTCGCGCAGGAGGTGAGCGTCTCGGCCGCGGTCGGCGCGTTCCTCGTCGGCATCGCCCTGTCCGGGCGTGTGGCCGAGAACGCGAGCGCGCTGCTCACGCCGCTCCGCGACCTGTTCGCGGCCATCTTCTTCGTCTTCTTCGGCCTCACGACGGATTCGACCCAGATCGTGTCCATGCTGCTGCCGGCGGCGCTCCTCGCGGCGATCACGCTCGCGACGAAGCTCCTCTCCGGCGCATACGCCGCGCGACGCGCCGGGGTCGGCACGCTCGGCCAGTGGCGCGCCGGCCTCGTGCTCGGCCCGCGCGGCGAGTTCTCGATCGTGATCGCGGGGCTCGCGGTGGGATCGGGCATCGAGCCGGCCCTGGCCCCGCTCGCGACGGGCTACGTGCTCATCACGATCCTCGCGGGCACGTTCCTCTCCCGGCTGCCGGATGCCGACTGGTTCCGGGCCGCCGTGCGGCGCCGGGCCAAGCGCGCAGCGGCGTCGGGCACCTGACGCGGGGGGCTCAGCCCTCGGCGAGCAGCTCTCGCACGCGCGGCACGACCCGGGTGGCGTAGAGCTCGATCGTCCGCAGCATCGCCTCGTGCGGGAGGGTGCCGTTTGAGTACTTCAGGTCGAACCGCCGGGCCCCGATCGTGCGCATCGCGTTCGCGATCTTCTGCGCGACCGTCTCGGGCGAGCCCGCGTAGAGCGCTCCGTTCGGACCGGCCTCGCCCTCGAAGTGCTCGCGGGTCACGGCGCCCCAGCCTCGCTCGCGGCCGATGCGGTTCATGATGACCTCGTAGTGCGGCCACAGCGTCTCGAGCGCCTCCTCGTCGGTCTCGGCGACGATGCCCGGGGAGTGCACCGCGATCGGCTGCGGCTCGTGGCCGAACTGCGTGAGGGCCTTGCGGTAGAGGTCGGCGAGCGGCGCGAAGCGCACGGGGCTGCCGCCGATGATGGCCAGCACGAGCGGGAGCCCGTAGCGCGCGGCGCGCACGACCGACTCGGGGCTGCCTCCCACGCCGATCCAGGTGCGGAGCGGACCGGGCTCGACCGTCGGGAACACCCGCTGCCCCGTGAGCGGCGCGCGCAGCGATCCCTCCCAGGTCACCGGCTCCTGCGGCAGGAGCGCCGAGAACAGGTTGAGCTTCTGCTCGAACAGCTCCTGGTACTGGCTGAGCTCGTAGCCGAAGAGCGGGAACGACTCGATGAACGATCCGCGTCCGAGGATCACCTCGGCGCGGCCGCCCGACAGGCCGTCGAGCGTCGCGAAGCGCTGGTACACGCGGACGGGGTCGTCCGAGCTCAGCACGGTGACCGCGGAGCCGAGGTGGATCCGCTCGGTGCGGCCCGCGATGGCGGCCAGCACGACCTCGGGCGCGGAGATCGCGAATTCGTGCCGGTGGTGCTCGCCGACCCCGAAGAAGTCGAGCCCCAGCCGATCCGCGAGCTCGGCCTCGGCGACGACGTTGCGCAGGACCTGCGCCTGCGCGAGGGGTTCGCCGTCCGGACCGAGCGTCACGTCGCCGAACGTGTCGAGTCCGAATTCCCACTGCTGCGCCATCCGCTGCTCCCATCGGTCGATGCACATGCATGCACCTGTCGTGAACTCCGACAGTGCCGAGACTATTCCGTCCGGCTGCGCCCCGGCGGGACCTCGGGAATGCCGCGACGGACGTCCGCGTTGGCACACGGTGAGGCGCCGAGCGACCGGCGTGGTGCGGGTGCGCCGTGGAGCCCCGCAGAAGGGGATGACGTGACGGATCGACCGGTGATCGGCATCTTCGGAGCCGGCAAGGTGGGCACCGCGCTCGCGCGCCTGCTCGTCGACGCCGGCTACGAGGTCGCGATCACGGGCTCTCCCCGGCAGACCGCGCTCGACCTGCTCGTCTCGGTCGTGGCTCCCGGCGCTCGCGTCCTCACCGCCGACGAACTCGTTCGCGCGGCCGACCTCATCGTGGTCGCGGTGCCGTTCGGCAAGGCCTCGAGCGTGCCGTGGACGTCGTTCGACGGCAAGGTCGTGATCGACGCCACGAACTACTGGCCGCCGGTGGACGGCCACATCGCGGAGGTCGACGCCGACGCGCGCACCACGAGCGAGCGCCACGCCGCCCTGAACCCCGCCGCGCGCGTCGTCAAGTCCCTCAACCACCTCGGCTACCACGACATGGAGGACGACCCCATGCCGGCCGGGTCGCCCCTGCGCCGTGCGCTGGCGGTGGTCGGCGACGACGCCGACGCGCGCGCGATCGTCGCGCGCCTCATCGACGACCTCGGGTTCGACCCGGTGGACGGCGGCGCGCTCGCCAACGGCCGTGCACTCGAGCCCGGTCACCCCGCGTTCGGTCGCGAACTGTCGGCCGCCGAGCTCGAGGCGATGCTCGCCGCCGAGCGCGTGGTCACCGCCTGACGCGGCGACCGGACGCTCAGTCCGCCCCGCTTCGGTCGGACTCGGAGCCGAGTTCGGACGGAACCCCGACCCCGCGGTCGGCGCCCGCGGGGCCGACCCGCCGCTGCCGCAGGTCGAGCAGGCCCACGGCGAGCGCCACGACCAGCAGGCCGCCCACCGCGGCGATCCCCGCGCCGTACGCCTGGTGGTACACGTCGATGCGCGCCTCGGCGCCACCCTCGCGGTACAGCGTCGAGTAGAACAGCGAGAGCGCCACGGCGACGCCGATCGCGGTGCCGATGCGCTGGCCGAGCTGGCCCACCGAGCCTGCGAGCCCGCCCTCCCGCACGGGGACGTCGGCGAGCGCGAGGACCTGGTTCGGGGCGATGACCAGGCCGCCGCCCGCTCCCCCCACGAGCATGACGGCCGCCATGATCCAAGGCGTGAGCGCCGGCGGGGTGACCACCGCCGCGAGGACGAGCAGGCCCATCCCGAGCAGCAGCAGGAGGAGGCCGCCGACGACGAGCGGGCGTCCGACCCGGTTCACCAGCCGTCCGCCGAGCCACGAGCTGACGGCACTCGTGAGCGCGAAGCCGATCGTGACCATGCCCGCGAACACCGGTGCGAGCCCGAGGCCCTGCTGGAGGAAGAGGGTCGTGAGCAGGAACGAGGCCGGCATCGCCGCGAAGTACGCGGTCGCCAGCAGCGTGCCGTTCCGGTAGGAGCGCAGCGAGAAGAGGCCGAGCGGCACCAGCGGGGCCCTGCCGGATGCCTCGTAGCGCCGCTCCCACCACAGGAACGCCGCGAGCGCGGACGCGAAGAGCGCGAGCGTCCACCATCGTGCCGGGTCGTCGTCGGGCGACCCGGTCGTGAGCAGGAACGGCCACATGAGCCCCGCGACCGCGAGGCCGAACAGCACCACCCCGACCGGGTCGAGCGAGATGCGCGCCCGCTCTCCCGGCGGGCGGCCCGGCAGCAGGCGCGCGGCGAAGGCGATCGCGACGAGGGCGAGCGGCACGTTCATCCAGAAGATCCCCCGCCACCCGTCCTCGGGGCCGCCGATCGCGATCGCGAGGCCGCCCAGCGTGGGACCGAATGCGGTCGCGACGCCGATCGTGGCACCGAAGAGCCCGAAGGCCGCACCACGCTCGGCGCCCTGGAAGAGCTGCTGGACCAGCCCGATCACCTGCGGCATCTGGATGCCCGCGGCCACGCCCTGCAGCAGGCGGCCGACGAGCAGCACGAGCGCCGACGGCGCGATCGCGCAGACGAGGCTCGTGAGGGCGAACAGGCTGAGCCCGACGATGAACATGACCTTGCGCGAACCCTGGTCGCCGATGCGGCCGGCGGGCACGAGCGTCAGGCCGAACGCGAGCACGAACCCCGAGACCAGCAGTCCGAGCTCGGTCGAACCCGCGCCGAGCGCCTCCTCGATGGAGGGCAGGGCGACGTTGACCTTGGTGAGGTCCATGATCGTCAGGGCGGCGACGCCGACGCACACCCAGTAGGCGCGCCAGCGGTCGGCGCGCGGAGCGGCGTCCGGCGTGGGGGAAGGCGACATCCGCTTCAGCCTACGCTCGTGCCGCAGCGCCACCGGCGCGCGGAGGCCGGAGCGCGCAGCGCCTCGCAGGCACCGCGCTACGGCTGGAGTCGCTCGATCCGCCAGCCCCCGCGCGCCGTTGCGCGCGTGTAGACGAGGCGATCGTGCAGGCGCGAGGTGCGCCCCTGCCAGAACTCGACGCGCGTCGGTCGCAGGCGGTACCCGCCCCAGCGCTCGGGACGGCCGAGGTCGCCGGATTCCGGGAGTCGCGCCTCGAGCTCGGCGACCCGCGCCTCCAGCTCGGCACGCCCCGCGATCGGCTGCGACTGCCGGCTCGCGGTCGCCGCGATCCGGGAGCCGTGCGGCCTGCCCGCCCAGTACGCATCGGACTCCGCGTCGTCGACCTCCGCGACCTCACCCGTGACGATGACCTGCCGGTGCACGAGGTACCAGGGGAACAGCAGCGTGGCGACGGGATGCGCGGCCAGCGCGCGCCCCTTGCGAGACATGCGATCGGTGTAGAACACGAAGCCGCGCGCATCCACGCCGCGCAGCAGCACCGTCCGGCTCGACGGCGTGCCGTCGGGGTCGATCGTGCCGAGCACCATCCCGTTGGGCTCGTACACGCCGCGCTCGTCGGCCTCGGCCAGCCATCGGTCGAACTGCGCGATCGGGTCGTGCGCCGCATCGGCCTCGTCGAGCCGCTCGGCGCCGTAGTCCCTCCGGCCGGTCAGCGCGTGCGCGACCGCCCGCCGGGTCCGTTCCGCGTCGATCGCATCGCTCATGGTCCCAGCGTAGGAGCCCGCACGACGAAGCCCCCGGAATCCGCGTGGATTCCGGGGGCTTCGCTCGGTGGTGGACCCAGGGGGATTCGAACCCCCGACCTTCTCATTGCGAACGAGACGCGCTACCAACTGCGCCATGGGCCCGAGCCGTGAACGACTCTACCATCCCCGACGGGGTGGTCCCGACCACCCGGATCAGACCGCCGTCCGCCGACGGCGGAGCACCTGGTCGAGGTCGCCCAGACCCGGCTCGGCGCCCTCGACGATGCCCATCCGCGCATAGGGATTCTCGGGCTCGGACGCCGAAGCGGCCGGGCGCCGCGTCGCCGCGTCGCCGGCCGCCTGCGTCGGTGCCTGGTCGGCGGATGCCGCGGGCGGGCGGAGCACCGGGACCTTCGGCTCCATCCGGACGGCGCGCTCGGCGAGCTCCGCGTCGGCGGCGGCGCGCTTGAGCTGCTCCGCCTCGGCGATCGAGGCCATCACGCTGGCGGCGATCGTGCCGCGCGAGAGGTGCAGCGGCTTCGGCAGCGGGTGCGGGGTCCAGCCCTCGCCTCCCTCGGCCGGTTCGGTCTCCACCTCGATCGGCTCGAAGGGCTCGGCCACCCGCGGCGGCGCCGGCACGACCGCGACGGGTGCGGATGCGGCACGGCCGAGCGCGACGAGGCCGGTCATCGCCGCGGCGATGCCACCGACCCCGGCGAGCACGACGGTGACGGACCCCCCTCCGGCCACCACGATGACGCCGATGGGGACGGTCATGAGCGAGGCGAGGAGCAGCAGCGTGCACGCGGCCCGGCGCCGCCGGCGCGAACGGCGGGCGCGCGTCGCCCGCGAGCCGGCGTCGTGCCCGCGCGTCGCCCGCGCAGCGGCCGCGGCCGCCCGCTCGGCGGCCGCTCGCTCCGCGGCTGCCCGCTCGGCCCGCGCCTCGAGTTCGCGCTCGGCAGCGGCAGCCGCCTCCTCCGCCGCGAGCCGCTCGGCGATCGCCCGGTTCTCGGCCGCCTGCGCCTCCAGCCGCGCGGCGAGCTCGTGCTCGTGGAGGATCCGCTCCTGCGCGGCGACCTCGCGCGCGGTGACCCCGACCCGGACCTCTTCGGGCGCCTCGGCGGTCTCGGCGAGGATCCGGAGCGTCTGCTGGAGTCGCACGGCGTTGCGCTCGGTGCTCAGGTACTGGCGTCGTCGCAGCCAGCTCGGCAGCAGGTAGGCGATCCACAGCGTCGCGGCCACCGCCACGAGTACACCGCCGCCGATCGGATCCATGGCACCACGGTAGGACACGGCGGCGCCGTGCTCCCACTGGTGCGGGGCGTGTCAGCGATCACCCACCCGAAGGGGGGTGGCCGCGGCGATCCGGTCGACCTCCGGGACGGCCGCGGCGGTCGCCGAGGCGCGCCCCTCGCGCCACCGCCGGAGCACCCCGCCCGGCACCTCCTCGGCGACCAGCGCGAACGAGAAGTGGTCGCGCCAGTCGCCGTCGATGTGGAGGAACCGCCGACGCAGGCCCTCGTACCGGAAGCCGAGCTTCTCGACCACCCGAAGGGACGGGCCGTTCTCGGGGCGGATGCAGATCTCCATCCGGTGGAGGCGGAGGCTGCGGAAGCAGTAGTCCGTCGCGAGTGCGACCGACGTCGGCGTGATGCCCCGGCCGGCGACCTCCCGCGTCACCCAGTACCCGATCGAGGCCGAGGCCAGTGCGCCGTGCGTGATCGAGGAGACGTTGAGCTGCCCCACCATCCGCCCGTCCCACTCGATCACGAAGGGCAGCGCGGTGCCCGCGCGCGCGTGCGCGTTGAGGTTGCGGATGCTCCCCCGCGCGTCGATCACCGTGCCGCCGCCCGGATACGTGGCCTCCCATCGCCGGAGCCATCCGCGGTTGTCGAGCAGCACGCGCTCGAGCTCGCGCGCATCGCGCATCCGGATGGGTCGCAGGGTCAGCGACCCGTCCACGAGGGTCGGCACGGGGACAGCGGGCACGTCAGTCCCCGTCGAGCCCGGCGCCGAACTCGGCCAGCCAGGGGCGGAGCTCGGGGCCGAGGTCGTCGCGGTCGACGGCGAGCTGGATGACGGCCTTGATGTAGTCGAGCTTGTCCCCCGTGTCGTAGCGACGGCCGCGGAACACGACGCCGTAGACGCCTCCCGTGCCCTCGACGTCGCCGGCCATCTCCATGAGGGCGTCGGTCAGCTGGATCTCGCCGCCCTTGCCCGGCTCCGTGCGGTGCAGCACCTCGAAGACCTCGGGCTTGATGACGTAGCGACCGATGACGGCGAGGTTCGAGGGCGCCACGTCCTTGGCCGGCTTCTCGACGAGGCCCGTGATGCGCACGACGTCGGGATCGTCGGTCTCCTCCACCTCGGCCGCACCGTACAGGTGGATGCTGTCGGGATCGACCTCCAGGAGCGCCACGATCGTCGCATCGCGGGCGGTCTGCTCCTCGAGCATCCGCGTGAGCAGCACGTCCCGTGCGTCGATGATGTCGTCGCCGAGCAGCACCGCGAACGGCTCGTCGCCCACGTGCATCTCGGCGCGCAGCACCGCATGCCCGAGTCCCTTGGGGTCGCCCTGGCGCACGTAGTGCATCTGCGCGAGCTCGGTGGACTCGTTGACCTTCTGCAGCTTCGCCGTGTCGCCCTTGGCCTCGAGCGTGTACTCGAGTTCGGCCACGCGGTCGAAGTGGTTCTCGAGGGCGTTCTTGTTCCGGCCCGTGATCATGAGGACGTCCGTCAGTCCGGCCTCGACCGCCTCCTCGACGACGTACTGGATGGCGGGCTTGTCGACGACCGGGAGCATCTCCTTCGGCATCGCCTTGGTCGCGGGCAGGAAGCGCGTTCCCAGGCCGGCGGCGGGGATGACGGCCTTCGTGATCCGATCTGTCATGCGCATCAGCGTAGCCGCACCGGGTGGGCCGCGGCGGGAGGCATCGTCCTAGGATGGCTGCCATGCCCGACGATCCGACCGTGGTCAAGCGGATCCTCCGCGCCGAGCTCAAGGAGCGCCGACGGAACATGCCGTCGCACGAGCGCGAGCAGGCGACGGAGGGCTTCACCGCGCGCCTGCGCGAGCTGGTCGACTCGACCGGAGCCCGGTCGCTGTCGTGCTACCTCTCGATGCCGACCGAGCCCGACACGCGGCCGTTCGTCGACTGGGCGGAGTCCAGCGGAGTCCGCGTGCTCTTCCCGATCACGCGCGAGGACGGGCTGCTGGACTGGACCGTTGGCGAGGGCGACGTCGAGGTCACCGGCCTGCACGGCATGCCGGAGGCGGTCGGCGAACTGCTCGGTCCGATGGCCATCAACGACGTCGACCTGATCCTCGTCCCGGCCGCGGCGGTGGATGCCACGGGCATGCGCCTGGGCTGGGGACGCGGCTACTTCGACAAGACGCTGGGTTCGATGGGAAAATGTCCTCCGGTGTACGCCATCGTCTTCGACGGCGAGTTCGTCGAGGAGGTGCCGCGGGAGGTGCACGACCAGCCGGTGGACGGCGTCGTGACGCCGACGCGGATCCTCTCGTTCTGAGCCGCGGCGTACGCACGGAATCCCCTCGACCATCTCCGGAGCCCCCATGCCCACCTACTCCTACCGCTGCACCGAGTGCGGCGAGGCCTTCGACATCCAGCAGGCCTTCACCGACGACTCCCTCACCGAGTGCCCCGCCTGCTCGGGCCGGCTCCGGAAGCTGTACGGCACGGTCGGCGTGACCTTCAACGGCTCCGGCTTCTACCGGACCGATTCGCGCGCGGCCGCCCACGGATCGGGCTCGTCGACGTCCGGCGCGTCCGAGTCGTCCGGCTCCGGCGGATCGGGGTCCTCGTCGAGCTCGTCGTCGTCGTCCTCGTCCTCGTCCTCGTCCTCGGGAACGTCGTCCTCCGGCGCGTCGTCCTCGGGAACGTCGTCCTCCGCCTCCACCGCCGCCTAGCATCCGCCCGCTCGCGCCCGCGCGACGTCGAACGAAGGGAGCCGCCACGTGCTCAAGGGATTCAGGGAGTTCGTCCTCCGGGGCAACGTCATCGACCTCGCCGTCGCGGTCGTGGTCGGCGCCGCATTCACCGCGGTCGTCAACTCGATCGTCGAGAACATCTTCGACCCGCTCATCGGAGCCGCGTTCGACGCCGAGAGCCTGAACACCGCCTGGACCCTGGCCATCCCCCTGCCCGCGGGTGAGGCGGTCCTGAACTTCGGCGCGGTCACCAGCGCCCTGATCACCTTCCTCGTCGTCGCCGCCGTGGTCTACTTCGTGTTCGTCATGCCGATGAACGTGCTGAAGAAGCACGCCGACGAGCGCCGGGCGGCCGGCGCGCCCAAGCCGGAGGACCCGGAGACCGAGCTCACCGTGCTCACCGAGATCCGCGACCTGCTCGCCTCGGAGCGCACGACCGAGGGCGCCGGCCGGCGCACCGACTAGCCCGGACCGCCCCCGCACCCCGCGCCGGCCGAACCCGTCGCCGGGCAGTTCGCACGTCTCACCAGTGCGGCGGCCGCTCGCGCGTGATCCGCTCGTCGTCGGGGCGCGCCGGGCGCGCCCTCTCGCGTTCGTCGTGCGAGCCGGGTACCGCGGACTCCGGCGCCGGGTCCGTTCCGGGTGCCGGCGTCAGTCGAGCCCGGCGCCCGCCGCGGGAGCGCTCGATGCGCTGGCGCGGGGCGCGGCCTGAACCGGGCACCCCGTCCTGCTCGGCCGAGTCGTTCACGCGCTCCGCGGCTCCTCCTCGTCGGCGGGCGCGGGCGTCCGCCCGAGCACCGACGCCACTCGCTCGGCCACCGACTCCGGGTCGCTGAACAGCTCGAAGCTGTGCACGCGCAGGTAGTGCCATCCCAGTCGCCGCAGCACGTCGGGCCGCAGGCGGAGCGATTCGCGCAGGCTCTGGCCGGTGAGCGCGAGGTCGGTCTCGACGACCGCCGCCCGACCGGCGTGCGCCGCCGCGAGGGACAGCGTGCCGTGGTGCCCTACGCTCACCCGGACGCCGCGGCGCTCGAGCCTCGTGGCGAGGTCGACGAGCATCGGGTCGCCCGGTCGCGACGCCTCGGCGCCGTCGCGCCGCTGCTCGGTCTGCTCGAGGAGGCTCGCGAGCGCGACCACGCCGTGGCGCTGCCGGTCCGCGTCGATGTCGTCGGGCCGGAAGGCCGAGACGATGTCCATCGAGCGGCGTGCGCGGGTCATGGCGACCGCGAGGAGCCGCTCACCGCCCGGCTCGCCGAGTGCGCCGAAGTTCGACAGCAGCCGACCGTGCGGCGTGCGTCCGTACCCGATCGAGAACACCACACGGTCGCGGCTCTGCGCGACGGCCTGCTCGAGCGTGAGCACCGTGAACGGCTCGGCGCGATCGCGCAGGATGAAGTCGGACAGGTCGCTGCGCTTGGCGAACGCCGCGAGGACCGCCTGGTGCACCCGCGCGGCGTGCCGTGCGCTCGCGGTGATCACCATGAGCGATTCGCGCGGCCGCTTCACGGCGTGCTCCATGACCAGCTCGACGACCTTGGCCACCTCGCCGTCGAGGCTCTCGACGGTGCCGGTCTCGGGGTCCGGCAGCCCGTTGCCGCGCACGTAGTGCAGGCCGAGGCTGCCGTGACCGAGGAAGCTGCCCGCCCATGGCATCGACACGATGCGGCCGCCGTAGAAGCGGCGGTTCACGAGTTCGGCGAGGTCCTCTCCGCCCGCTCGGTAGCTGCGCGTGAGCGTCGTGGTCGGCAGCAGCTCGGTGAGCCGCGCGAGCGCCGAATCGGCGTGCAGCGCGTCGACGCCGTGCTCGGGCTCGGACCGCTCGTCGCCGTCGCCGGCGCGGATCGCGGTCTCGAAGCGCGTCGGCGTCTGCGTGACGGGGTCGCCGAACACCACCACCTGGTTCGCGCGCCGGATGGCGCCGAGGTTCTCCGCGATGGTGGTCGCACCGGCGTCCACCAGCACGACCGTGTCGAACCGGATGGCGTCGTCGATCGCCGGCACCTCGTAGGGCGACGCGAGCCAGACCGGCGCGAGCAGGCGGAACAGGTGCGGCGCCTCCCGATGCAGCCGGTCGGGGCGGACCCTCTCGGCCCGCAGCATCCGACGCAGTCGCTCGGCCTCCTCCGGGTGGTCGACGAGTCCCACGCGCCACGCCTCGGCGAGACGCCAGGCGAGCAGCGGTCCCGCCGCGGACGCGTGCGCGTCGTCGACGAGCCGGAAGTCGGACTCGAGGCGGTCGAGGACGCTCGTGTTCGCGCCGAGCAGCGCCGGGTCGCCGGCGAGCATGGCCTCGATCACCGACTGCCACCACGCGAGCTCGAGCTCGGCGGCCACCTGCTGCTCGGGCACGTGCCGACGGGCGAGGTCCACCAGCAGCGGGTCGAGCCCCAGCTCGCGCAGCTGCTGGAGGAGGGCGGTGCGCTCCTGGAGGTTGTGCAGCACCTCCGACTCGGCCGCGAGGCCCATGAGCGTGGCCTCCAGGTCGCGCAGCGGCCGGGCGCCCAGGCGCTTGGCCGTGCCCTCGAGTCCGAGCGGTCCATCCAGTTCCTGCAGGTCGGCGGCGACCGTGTGGTAGGCGACGTGGACGTCGTCCAGGCCGACCGGGACGCTCGGCACGGCGCCCGCCTCCGAGTACCGGTGCCAGAGCGTGCGCTGCTGCTGGATGCCGCGGAGCGCGGTGTTGAGGTCGCCCACGTGCACGCCCGGCCGCACGTACTCGAGGGCGAGGCGCTTGAGCCGACGGCGGTTCGCACCTGACATCCCCGTCTCCCGCCTGGGAGCGGTCGCGGCGATGAGCTCGCCGAGCGGCCGGTCGTAGACGGACGGGAGGAAGCGGTCGAGCGAGTCCCTGATGTCGTGGAGGAGCCGGAGGAAGACCCCGAGCTCGGCGATCGACTCGAACTGCCGCAGCCGGGTCTGGGCGATGAGCGCGCGGGCGCGCTCGAGCAGCCGGGGCACGTCGGTCGTGCTGAGTCGCTTGGCCAGGGCGTGCGCGGCGGTCGCGGCCTCCGACGTGTCGAAGTCGGCGCCGTACCAGGGCGAGTCGCCCGGGCCGTAGCGGAACTCGCCCAGTGCGGCGGCGCGGACCAGGTCGTTCGCGACGGAACCTCGGCCCTTCGCCAGATTCAGCAGCGAGTCGCGGTCGAGGCGGGCCGTCGTGTCGGGCGGCGTCGGCAGCGAGGCGAGCCCGGCGAGCGCCGTGAGCGCGTCGAGGACCGACACGCCCAGGTCGCCGTCGGCGCGGGTGAGCGCGTGACGGTAGTCGAGGAGCACGCGACGCAGCCGCACGAGCGCGTCGTCGACGTCGGCGATCCGCGGCTGCTCGGCCTTCTCGTTCCGCGTGATCGACTGGATGAGGTCGCGGCGCAGCCGGTCGGTGCCGACGGCGAGGCCGCCGAGGCCGACCTGGCCGAGCCGATGGGCGATGCCGTCCAGGCTCGCCCGCCGCGCGCCCACGACGAGCACCCGGCGCTCGTTGGCGACCAGCGAACCGATCGCGTTCACGATGGTCTGCGTGCCGCCCGTGCCGGGGAGGGTCTTCACGACGAGCGAGTCGCCACGCTCGATCCGCGCGACGACCTGCTCCTGCTCGGCGTCGGCGTCCAGCAGCAGGCGGTCGGTGGACGGCGGGCGCTCGTCCTGCGGGACGATGATCGGGGGGTCGACCTCTCGCGCGACCGCCGCGCGTGCGTTCGGATTGCCCGCGACGGCGTCGATGACGGGGTGCTCGAGTCGGGCGGCGTCCGCCCCCATCGCCGGACCGACCTCGGCGAACGACGAGACGACGAGCCGGGGTGCGACGTGGAAGTCGGGCAGGTGGGAGGTGAGTCCGCGCAGCCGGTCGATCACGGGCTGCGGCTTGAAGGCCCCGTTGGTGATGGCGAGCGCGACGAACGCGTCGGCGTCGAGGGTGATCTGGAAGCGCTCGTGCAGTTCACGGGCGAGCGCGGGGTTCAGGAACGGCTGCCCCTTCAGCTTCAGCTCGAAGTCGCGGCCGTACCGCCGGATGGCGAGGGGACGGAGCAGCACGGGCGCGAGGAACTCCTCGCCTCCCGCGCGCCACGACGCGAGGCCGATCGCGAGGTGCACGGACTCGATCCCGCGGACCGAGCGCAGTTCGACGCCCTTCTGGGTGATCTCGCCCGCGGCCAGGCGCGCGTTGCGGAGGGCGAGCTCGTCGCGGATCAGGCTCGAGAGCAGCGTCGACTTGCCCGTGATGAACTGCGGCAGCCCGCCCGGGTGGGTGGTCGAGAGCTCGATGCGCGTCCGCGGCGCGTCCTCGAAGTGCAGCAGCGGCGACCTTCCGCCGAGCTCCCGGAGCTCGGCGTGCCACCGACGCCAGCTGGGCTCGGCGATGTTGCCGGCGACGACGGTCGGGTCGCCGACGGTGACCGAGTGCGGGGTGGCAGGGTCGCGTCGCGGGTCCGAGGACTCGGCTCGCTCCGCGGCCGTCGTCTCGGGCCCGTCGTCGAAGAGGTCGCCCTCGTCGTTCCGTTCGAGCCGTTGCACACCGACACCATACGGCTCGGGTCGCCGAACGCCCGGAGCATCGCCGCGGCTGTCGGGATTTGGATACCCCTCGGGTATTGATACCATGGGGGTATGCTCGTCCCCGCGACGACGACCCTCCAGGAGCGCACATGAAGACGATCTCCCCCACCGACGCCCACGCCGTTCCCGACGCGTGGATCCTCGACGTCCGCGAGGACCGGGAACTCGCGCAGGCGCGGATCGAGGACGCCCACCACATCCCGCTCGGCGCGCTCGTCGAACGCCTCGACGAGGTGCCGCGCGATCGCACGGTCTACGTGCTCTGCCACGCCGGCGGACGCAGTGCACAGGCGACCCAGTACCTCGCCGGGCAGGGCGTCGACGCCGTGAACATCTCGGGCGGGATCCTGGAGTGGAGCCGCTCCGGACTGCCCATGACCCTCGGAGGTGCCGCATGACCAGCGCGATCGAGACCCCGTCGCACTCCGACGCGCAGCGACGGATCGCGAACCGCCTGAAGCGTGCGCGCGGCCAGTTGAACGCCGTGATCGACGCCGTGGAGTCGGGCGCGGACTGCCGTACGGTCGTCACGCAGCTCGCAGCCGTCTCGAGCGCGCTCGACCGTGCGGGCTTCGCCGTCATCTCGACCGCGATGCGCGACTGCGCCGCCGACCCGGACGGCACGGCGGAGGGGTCGGGCGAGCGCCTGGACTTCGACGAGCTCGAGAAACTCTTCCTCTCCCTCTCCTGATCGATGCGCACCGCGGCCGACCCCGGAGGGGCGCTGCGGATGCCCGGAACGCCAGACGGCCGCCGTCCGGACTCGGACGGCGGCCGTCGTGTGCTCACGGAGCGCCTGGTCGGGCACCCCGGCGTCAGACGAGGCTGGACAGCTCCAGGCCGTGGGCCTTGGCGACCCCCTCGTTGGTCAGCTTGCCCGCCGTGGCGTTGAGGCCCTTGGCGAGCGCCGGGTCCGCAGCGAGCGCCGCCTCCCAGCCCAGGTCGGCGATCCTCAGGGCGTAGGGCAGCGTCGCATTGGTCAGCGCGGGCGTCGACGTCGCGGGCACCGCACCCGGCATGTTCGCGACGCAGTAGTAGATCGCCTCGTGCACCGAGTACGTCGGCTCGGCGTGCGTGGTGGCGCGCGAGCCCTCGAAGCAGCCGCCCTGGTCGATCGCGATGTCGACGAGCACGGCGCCGCGCTTCATGGTCGACACCATCTCGTCGGTGATCACCTTCGGGGCCGCCGCGCCGGGCACGAGCACCGCGCCGATCACGAGGTCCGCCTCACGGATCTGCCGGGCGACCTCGTACGGCGACGAGGCGAGCGTCTTGATGCGGTGCTCGTAGCGGGCGTCGATCTCGCGGAGCTTCGGCAGCGAGATGTCCATGACCGTCACGTCCGCGCCGAGGCCCAGCGCCGTGGCGGCGGCCTGCTCGCCGGCGACGCCGCCGCCGATGACGAGCACCTTCGCCGGGGCCGTGCCGGGCACGCCGCCGAGCAGGACGCCGCGCCCGCCCATCGAGGCGTGCAGCGACATGGCGCCGACCTGGGGCGCGAGACGCCCGGCGACCTCGCTCATCGGGGTGAGCAGCGGCAGCGACCGGTCCGCGAGCTGCACGGTCTCGTACGCGATGGCGGTGACGCCGGAGTCCAGGATCGCGCGCGTCAGCGGAAGGTCGGCGGCGAGGTGGAGGTAGGTGAAGAGCGTGAGGTCCTCGCGGAGGAAGCCGTACTCCTCGGCGATGGGCTCCTTGACCTTCAGCACGAGCTCGGCCGACCAGGCCTCCTCCGCGGTGGCGACGATGTTCGCGCCGGCGGCGCGGTACTCGGCGTCGTGGTAGCCGGCGCCCTCGCCGGCCCCGGCCTGGATGTCGACCCGGTGGCCGCGCTGGGCGAGCGCGTGCGCTCCGGCCGGCGTCATGGCGACGCGGAATTCGTTGTTCTTGATCTCTGCAGGCACGCCGACGTGCATGGTTCTCGCTCCGAATGCTGTGTGGATGTGTATCTCCATGGTCGCCTCTTGTTCGCTGTTTGGGAAGGCATTCCGCATGATGTTCGGTAGACTCGCGGCATCCGTTCTGAAAGTTCGTCGAGGAGCACCGCAGTGACCGATCTGCCGCAGTTCAGCGAAGCCCCCCGCGTCGTCCTCGACGACATCGACCGGCAGATCATCGACCTGCTGCACGAGAACGCGCGCATCCCGAACGTCGACCTGGCGCGCGAGGTCGGCGTCTCACCGTCGACGTGCCTCGCGCGCGTGCGCTCCCTCCGCGAGCGCGGCGTCATCACGAGGTACACCGCGGAGATCAACCCGGCCGCGCTCGGCTTCACCCTCCAGGCCCTGGTCTCCGTGCGGATCCGACCGGGCGCCCGGCACCTGATGGAGCAGATCTCCGACGAGCTGCGCGGCGAGCCCGAGGTCGCCCAGCTCTTCTTCCTCGGCGGCAGCGAGGACTTCCTCATCCACGTGCGCGTGCGCGACAGCGAGCACGTGCGCCAGTTCGTGCTGAAGAACCTCTCGGCGAACCCCGCCGTCGCCCTCACCGAGACGAACCTGGTCTTCGAGCACCACACTGCCGGATCGGCGGGCCTGCGCGCCGTGCTCTGACGCGTGCCGAGCCGGCTCAGCGCGCGACCGGGAGGATCTCCGCCAGGTCGATCCCCGCGGGGGCCTCGAGCTGCTCGTACGTGCAGCTCTCGGGCTCCCGGTCGGGCCGCCACCTCCGGAATCGCGCCGTGTGCCGGAACCGGTCGCCCTCCATGTGGTCGTACGCGACCTCGACGACGAGCTCCGGCCGGAGCGGGACGAAGGAGAGGTCCTTGCCGGCGCTCCACCGGCTCACCGCGCCCGGCATCCGCCCGGAGCGGTGCGCCTCCTGGTCGGCCCACTCGCCCCACGGATGCCGCGAGAGGTCCTCCTCGACGTACGGCGCGAGCAGGTCGACGAGCTCGCGGCGCTTGGCCATCGTGAACGAGGCCGCGACCCCGACGTGGTGCAGTCGCCCGTCGTCGCCGTGGAGGCCGAGGAGCAGCGACCCGACGATGCCGCCCGTCTTGTGCCAGCGATACCCCGCGACGACGCAGTCGGCCGTGCGCTCGTGCTTGACCTTGTACATGGTCCGCTTGTCGGGCTGGTACGTGCCGTCGAGCGGCTTCGCGATGACGCCGTCCAGGCCCGCGCCCTCGAACCGCTCGAACCAGTCCCGGGCCTCGGCGAGGTCGGCCGTCGCCGGGGTGACGAAGACCGGGTCGGATGCCGCGGCGAGCGCGGCGACGAGCCGCTCGCGCCGCTCGGCGAACGGGCGTCCGGTGAGGTCGTCGTCGCCCTCGGCGAGCAGGTCGAACGCGACGAACGAGGCGGGCGTCTGCTCTGCCAGGAGCGCGACCCGGCTCGCAGCCGGATGGATGCGCTGCTGCAGGGCGTCGAAGTCGAGTCGGCCGTCGCGCACGAGCACGACCTCGCCGTCGACGACGCAGCGTTCCGGCAGGTTCGCCCGCAACGCCGTCACGAGCTCCGGGAAGTAGCGGGTCATGGGGCGCTCGTTCCGACTCCCCAGCTCGACCTCCTCGCCGTCGCGGAAGACGATCGTGCGGAAGCCGTCCCACTTCGGCTCGACGTGCCCGACATCGGGGATCCCCTTCACCGCCTTGGCGAGCATCGGCTTGACGGGCGGCGTCACCGGCAGGTCCATGCGACCATCATGCTCCGACCCGCCGACCTGCCGCGAGGTGCCCACCGTGCCCCCATCGGGCGCCCGGACTCCCCTGCGCCGGGGCCCGGCGGAGGTAGCAGCGGGGTCCGGAGGGGTCAAGGGACTCCCCCGCGCGGGCCCGATCGGCGTATCCTCACCCATGGTGAGCGCGCATGGGGGTGCGCGCGACCGTGGGGAAGCGGGGGATCGTCATGTCAGCGCGCCGATCGAGCGGACGATGCAGGAACACCGTCTCGGGGCGGTCGTCATGAGCGCCGTGATCGACCCTCCCGAACCCGTGATCCCGGTCCTGCCCTCGATCGGCGTCTGGTGGCCGATGCTCGAGACGCCGCTGCAACTGGAGATCCTCGAGCACCCGACGGCGCCGCTGCGGCCGGTCGTGGTGCGGCGCATCTTCGAGCTCTGCGAGCTGGTCCCGCGCCCGGTGCCCCGCTCGGGCGTGCGGCTGGGCCCGAACGAGCGCGCCTACCTCGCCGGCTGGGTGCACGCGGTGGACTGGTCGTGAGCGGCGAGGGTGAATGAGACCACGTCAGCGGCGCGCGCACAAGTGGTTGAGCGCAGTCGGTGTCGACGGGTAGAACGGGGAACATGGACCGGATCCACTACGCAGGGGGCGTGCTGCTGACGGGGAGTGCGATCGCGGACGCGGTCGTCGACTACGCCGCCGCGCTCGCCGTCCGCAGCGCCGCGGCGTCGATCGACATCCCGGTCCGAGCCGAGGACGGCTCGACCGCGCGCGCGCACCTGCTCATCGGGCCCGCCAGCCAGCTCGTCACCGAACCGGTCCCGTCCGAGAACGACGAGATCCTCGACGAGGAGCTCGTGGCGCGGCTCGTCTCGGCGACGACGGCGCTGTCGGCGATCCGTCCGATCGTCGAGCCCACCGTCACCCCGCCCGACGACGGCGACACCGACCTGCTCGAGTGGCCCGCGATCCGGTGACCCGGGAGCGGCGCGTCAGCCAGTGAGGTCGTCGGGCGAGTCGGCCCCACCCACCTGGCCCTCGACCGCCGCCTCGGCCTTCTCGACCTCGATGCCGCCCACGTCGTCCGCGGGGATCGGCACGATGCTGATCGGGATGCCCGGTCCCACGAGCAGCTCCGCGGGCTGCGGCCGCCCCTCGCCGAAGTTGACCGTGATCCAGTCCGCGAGACCGCGCTGGTGCGCCTGCTCGATCGCCTCCTTGATCGCGGAGACGTCCGCCTCGCCGACGGAGTAGTGGATGCCGTCGTAGAGGATGTTCACGCGCTTCATCAGTCGTGGCCACCGTTCTGGTCGACCTGATTGCGCGGTTCCGGTTCGGGCACGAGCACGAGGCCGCCCGGCGAGTTCGCCGTCGACATGAGCGCGTCCACCCAGGTCCGGTTGATCGCCGGCTGGCGCCCGCCCGCGTACTTGAACACGAGCGAGATGCGCGGATGCATCCACAGCGTGCTGCGACCGTCGCCGATCGACGGGTCGTCGCGCCAACTGAAGTAGAACGACTCGCCACGGCGCAGCTTCGCGCCGATGACCAGCTGCAGGTGCGCGAGCACGCGATCGTCGAAGTCGACGCCGAGCGTCGAATCGTACGTCAGCTTCCCCACCATCCACCTCCGGATTCGGACCGACGTGAACCAAGCGTAGCGGGCGCGCCCGCTTCGGGGACAGGGGCTTGTCAAGGGCCTGTCGACTCGGTCGACGATCCGGTAGCCATGGAGAGGAAGGAGAATTCCGAGCCGAAGGAGGACGAACATGACCCACCGCGGCACGACGATCAGCGAGGCGCTCGACGTGGAGTCCATCGGCGACACCACGTGGCGCGTCTCCGACCGCCGACCGGGCGCCGACGGCGCACGCCGGATCCTGGGCTACCTGCACGAGGTCGGCGGCGCGTACGAGATGCTGTGGATGCGCCCGAGACCCGGGGTGACCAGGCGCTACGGCGACTTCGACGAGGCGGTCACGGCGACGGCGAGGCACCTCGAGTCGCTGCGCTTCCGGCATTGACGTACGGTGCGGGCCCATGGTCCGCACCGGGACCGGCCCGAGCGGCGCCGCGGAACCATCCGCGGCGCCGCCGCCGCATCAGGCGCGCCGGTTCGCCCGGTAGTACTCGAGCAGTGCCCTGGTGGAGGCATCCTGCGCGGCGAGCGCATCGGCATCGCCCTCGAGCGCCGGGGCGATCTGGAGGGCGAGCTGCTTTCCGAGCTCGACGCCCCACTGGTCGAACGAGTTGATGCCCCAGACCACGCCCTGCGTGAACGTGATGTGCTCGTACAGCGCGATGAGCTGTCCGAGCACCCCCGGGGTCAGCGCGGCGGCGAAGATCGAGGTCGTCGGCCGGTTCCCGGGGAACGTCCGCGCGGCGACGAGGGCGCCGGTGGTGCCCTCGGCCTCGACCTCCTCCGCCGTCTTGCCGAACGCCAGCGCCTTGGTCTGCGCCAGGAAGTTCGCGAGGAAGAGCCCGTGCACGTCGCGGCCGTCGTCCGCGAGCGGGTACGCCGGGTTCGCGACGGCGATGAAGTCGGCGGGGATCAGCCGGGTGCCCTGATGGATGAGCTGGTAGAACGCGTGCTGCCCGTTGGTGCCCGGCTCCCCCCAGAACACCTCGCCGGTGTCGGTCGTGACGGGCGAGCCGTCCCACCGCACCGACTTGCCATTGGACTCCATCGTCAGCTGCTGCAGGTAGGCCGGGAAGCGGTGCAGCTGCTGCGCATACGGCAGGACGGCGTGCGACTGCGAGCCGAGGAAGTTGACGTACCAGACGTTCAGCAGCCCCATGAGGACGGGCACGTTGCGTTCGAGCGGCGTGGTGCGCACGTGCTCGTCCACGGCGTGGAAGCCCGCGAGCAGGTCGCGGAAGACGTCGGGACCCAGCTCGATCGCGAGCGACAGCCCGATCGCCGAGTCGACCGAGTACCGGCCGCCCACCCAGTCCCAGAACCCGAACGCGTTCTCGGGGTCGATGCCGAACGCGGCGACCTTGTCGAGCGCCGTCGACACGGCGACGAAGTGGTGGGCGACGGCATCGGTCCGGGCCGACTCGTCGTCGCCGATCGCTCCCGCGGCCTCGAGACCGGCCCACAGCCAGTCACGGGCGAGCCGCGCGTTGGTCAGCGTCTCGAGGGTGGTGAACGTCTTCGACGCCACCACGACGAGCGTCGTCTCGGGGTCGAGGCCGGCCGTCTTCTGGGCGAGGTCGGTCGGATCGATGTTCGAGACGAAGTGCGCGCGGATGCCGGCCGTGGCGTACGGCTCCAGCGCCTCGGAGACCATGACCGGGCCGAGGTCGGAACCGCCGATGCCGATGTTCACGACGTCGGTGACGCGCTTGCCGGTGACCCCGAGCCAGTCGCCGGAGCGCACGCGTTCGGCGAACGCCGAGACCCGGTCGAGCACGTCGTGCACATCGCGATCGACGTGCTGCCCGTCGACGACGAGCTCCGGCTCGGCCCCCGCGGGCCGGCGCAGCGCCGTATGCAGCACGGCGCGGTCCTCGGTCGTGTTGATGTGCTCGCCCGCCAGCATCGCCGCGAACCGGTCGGCGACGCCGACCTGCTCGGCGAGCCGCACGAGCGCGGCCAGCACCTCGTCGGTGACGAGGTTCTTCGAGAGGTCGACGTGCAGGTCGGCCAACGGCAGGCTCAGTCGCTCGACGCGATCGGCGTCGTCGGCGAACCATCCGCGCAGGTCGGGCTCGAAGGCGTCCCGCAGGACCTCCAGCTCGGACCAGGCGGACGTGGCGGTGGGATCGATCGGTGTGCTCACCCGCATCACGCTACCCATCCGCGCGTGGCGCGTGAACCCGCGCGACGTCCCGCGGGGCGCCGCGCGCGCCCCTCGACCCGCACCACGGCCCCTACGCCGGCTGCGGGTGGGTGCGCGCCAGCTGCAGCCACGTGTCGATCACGGTGTCGGGGTTCAGCGACATCGACTCGATGCCCTGCTCGAGCAGCCACTCGGCGAGGTCGGGGTGGTCGCTCGGGCCCTGGCCGCAGATCCCCACGTACTTGTCGTTGCGCCGGCACGCGTCGATCGCGAGCGTGAGCATCCGCCGTACGGCGGGGTCGCGCTCGTCGAACAGCGACGACACCAGTCCCGAATCGCGGTCGAGGCCGAGCGTGAGCTGCGTCATGTCGTTCGAGCCGATCGAGAAGCCGTCGAAGTACTCGAGGAAGTCGTCCGCCAGCACCGCGTTCGAGGGCAGCTCGCACATCATCATGACCTCGAGCCCGTTCTCGCCGCGCTTCAGGCCGTTCTCGGCCAGCAGCTCGATCACGGCCCTCGCCTCGTCGACGGTGCGCACGAACGGGATCATGAGCGCGACGTTGACCAGGCCCATGTCGTCGCGCACGCGCTTCATGGCCTCGCACTCCATCTCGAAGCACTCGCGGAAGTCCGGCGAGACGTACCGCGAGGCACCGCGGTAGCCGAGCATCGGGTTCTCCTCCTCCGGCTCGTACTGCGGGCCGCCGACGAGGTTGGCGTACTCGTTCGACTTGAAGTCGCTCATCCGCACGATCACCCGCTCCGGGGCGAAGGCCGCGGCGATCGTCGAGACGCCCTCGGTGACCCGGCTCACGAAGTACTCGCGCGGGCTCGGGTAGGCCGCGATGCGGGGGGCGATCTGCGCGCGCAGCGCCGGGCTCAGCGTGTCGTACTCGAGCAGCGCGCGCGGGTGGATGCCCACCTGCCGGTTGATGATGAACTCGAGGCGCGCGAGGCCGACACCGTGGTTCGGCAGCTGGGCGAACGAGAACGCCTGGGCCGGGGTCCCCACGTTCATCATGATCTTGGTCGGGATCTCGGGCATGTCGGCGAGCTTCGACCGCTCCTCGTGGAAGTCGAGGATGCCGTCGTAGATGAACCCGGCGTCGCCCTCGGCGCACGAGACGGTGACCTCGCGCCCGTCGACGAGCACGCGGGTCGCGTCGCCCGTCCCGACCACGGCCGGAACCCCGAGCTCGCGCGCGATGATCGCGGCGTGGCAGGTGCGCCCGCCGCGGTTCGTCACGATCGCCGAGGCGCGCTTCATGATCGGCTCCCAGTCCGGGTCGGTCATGTCGGCGACGAGGACCTCGCCCTCGCGGAAGTCCTCCATCGTGTCGACGGACGCGATGACGCGCACGGGGCCGGCCCCGATCCGGTTGCCGATCGCGTTGCCCTGCGTGACGATCGGGCCGCGGCCGTTCATCACCCACCGGCTGACGACGCCCGCCTCGACGCGGGAGAGGACGGTCTCCGGCCGGGCCTGCAGGATGTAGAGCCTGCCGTCGACGCCGTCCTTGCCCCATTCGATGTCCATCGGTCGCCCGTAGTGGTCCTCGATCACGAGCGCCTGGCGCGCGAGCTCGACGACCTCGTCGTCGGTGAGGCTGAGCCGGATGCGGTCGGCCGGCGGCACGTCGGTGAACACGGTGCTCGTGCCGACGCCGCGGCCGGCGGCGTAGACCATCTTGACGGTCTTGTCCCCGACGGAGCGGCGCAGGATGGACGGGCGTCCGGCCCGCAGCGCCGGCTTGTAGACGCTGAACTCGTCGGGGTTCACCGCCCCCTGGACCACGGCTTCGCCGAGCCCCCACGAGGACGTCACGAGCACGGTGTTGCCGAACCCGGACTCGGTGTCGACCGTGAACATGACGCCCGACGAGCCGACGTCGGAGCGCACCATCCGCTGCACGCCCGCCGAGAGCGCGACGTCGTGGTGCTCGAACCCGTGGTGGACCCGGTACGCGATCGCCCGGTCGTTGTACAGCGACGCGAACACCGCTCGCACGGCCGCGAGGACGTTCTCGACGCCGTGGATGTTCAGGTACGTCTCCTGCTGCCCGGCGAACGATGCGTCGGGAAGGTCCTCGGCGGTGGCGCTCGATCGCACCGCCCACGAGACCTCGTCCGGGTCGGTGCTGCCGGCGCTGAGCGTCCGGTAGGCGTCCCTGAGGTCGCGGTCGAGGTCGGGCGGGAAGGGCTGCTGCTCGATCCAGCCGCGGATCTCGGCACCGGCCCGGGCGAGCTGGGCGACGTCCTCGACGTCGATCGCCTCGGCCGCGCTCCGGATGCGGTCGTAGAGCCCGCCGGACTCGAGGAAGGACCGGTACGCGTCGGCGGTCGTGGCGAATCCACCGGGCACGTCCACCCCGAGATGCGAGAGGTTGCTGACCATCTCGCCCAGGGAGGCGTTCTTGCCGCCGACCTGGTCGATGTCCTCGAGCCCCAGGTCCTGGAACCATCTGATGTTCGTCATCTCCGTGCTCCTTCGCTGTCGACGCCGGGCGGCGTCACGTGTGTTCCATCGGATCCGATCGCCTCGCGCTCGCGCAGCCACCTGAGGATGACGACCGACATCTCCTCCACCGACTTCGTGGCGGAGTTGATGAACGGGATGTCGAACCGGTGGTAGAGCTCCTCGGCGCGCCGCAGCTCGTACGTGCACTGCTCGAGGCTGGCGTAGCGCGAGTCGGGCCGGCGCTCGTGTCGCACCTGGCTGAGGCGCCGGGGGTTGGTCGTCAGCCCGAAGCACCGTCGGGCGTGCGGCGCGACCGGCGCGGGGAGGGTCTCGCCGACGTAGTCGTCCTCGGTCAGCGGGTAGTTCGCGACCCGGAGCCCGTAGCGCAGCGCCAGGTACATGGTCGTCGGGGTCTTGCCGCAGCGCGACGGTGCGACGAGCAGCACATCGGCGGCGTCCAGCCCGCGCAGGCTCTGCCCGTCGTCGTGCTCGAGCGCGTACTCCACGGCGCGCATGCGCCGGAAGTACCGATCGGTGTCGCCCACCCCGTGGTACTGGCCGAGCTGCTCGGACGCCGTCGTGCCGAGCACTCGCTCGAGCTCGGCGAGCGGACCGCTCATGAGGTCGAGGACGGTCGCGCCGGAGCCGTCGAGCACCTCGCGGACGGCCGGCACCTTGACGGTCGTGAACATGATCGGCGGCGCACCGGATTCCGCGGCGCGCTCGACCTCGCGCGCCACGAGCTCCGCCTCCTCGACGGTGTCGATGAAGGGGAACGCGACCTTCTCGAAGGAGGTCGCGGGGAAGTTGACCAGCAGTGCGTCGCCGAGGGTCTCGGCGGTGATGCCGGTGCTGTCCGACACGAAGAAGACGACGCGGCGCGCGCCCGGGACCGTGGTCCCCGTCGGCGGTTGCTCGGCAGTCATCATCGGCTCCGTGTGGCTCCGCGCACCGCATCGGTGCGCGTGCCCACGAGCCTAGGAACGCGGCGGGAACCGCCTCAAACCGGATCTCTTCCGCCCCGGCGGAACCCTGGTGCCCCTGGAGGGACTCGAACCCCCAACCCTCTCCTTAGGACGGAGCTGCTCTTCCATTGAGCTACAGAGGCTGACCGGTCGAGTCTAGCGGTCGCGCCGCGGCGCCCGTCGACGCGGGCGGCCGGCGGCGGCAGGTCCGGCGCCCGGTCGGCCCGGGCCCCGGCACGGAGGTCAGTTGTAGCCGAGCACCACGATCGCGGACGTCGACGGGGCGAGCTCGTCGACGAACCCGTTCTCGTCGAACCGGTTGTCGTCCAAGGGCTGCGTCATCGCGGTCACCTGCTTCTCTGGGGGGCGGGAGGCCCACGCTACCGGGCCGGCCGGTGCGTGGTCATTGTCCGGAACGTCCAAGTTCGAACCCGGGTTTCGCCACGATGTCCCTCAGGCGACCGCGTTCCGCGACGGCACCGACGGCGCGGTCGTCGGCGGTCACACGGGCGGGTACAGGTAGAGCGCGTCGCCGACCGGGATCGTCCGCACATGGTACGAGTGGTCGGAGTTCCAGTTGTACTCCTCGATGGTGACCGTCCCGTCCCCGTTGACCGACTGCACGTACGCGACGTGGTTGTAGGGGAACCACGCCACGGCGCCGACGACCGGCTCGCTGCTCGACGGCCACCCCCTGGCGGCCCAGGCGTCGGCCCACATCCACGCGCTGCCCGAGGCGAGGTTCGACCAGTCCCACTTCCACGGGGCGCCGTAGACGCCGGCGTCGCGATTGAGCCGCCAGGCGACGAAGTCGACGCATTCCCGGTAGTAGTACCGCAGCGGGGAGAGTCCTCCGCCGTAGTCGTCGGGGGTCTCGTACCACCAGGGATAGTCGTCGCCCTCGGCCTGCTCGGCGACGATCGCGTACTCGCCCGAGCTCCGCGAGGCGAGCTCAGCCTCCCAGGCCGCACGTTCGGCCTCCGCCGCCGCCGCGTCGATCTCCTCCTTCGTGGTGACCGAGAAGGTGTCGGTCGAGAGGGTCGCCCCGCTGGCGAGCTCGGAGACCTCGAGCCCCTGGGCCTCGGCGACCGACAGGCTGAACTTCGTCGGGGCGCCGCCCGGCAGGTGCCCTCCTGGCAGGAACGCGTAGGCGGGCAGTGCCACCGTGCCGATGAGGGCGGGGACGAGCATGACCGTCGCCGCGACCCGCAGCGGGCCGTTCCGCCGCGCGACCGGACCGGTCCGCGGAGCCGCCTCGTTCCTCGCACCTGCCTGAGGTCGAGTGCGCCGGGAGCGGCCGACACCGGCCGCGCGGGGGCGCACGGGCGTCCGCGCCCCGCCGCCCGCCGCCACGCCCGCCTCGGCAGCGGCGATCGTGCTGGTCGACCCGGCGCCCGTCGCGACGGCCGCCGGGATCGCGACGGGGTCGCCGGCCACGATCGGGGCCGGAACCGGCGGCGCCGCCGTCGGTGCGACCGGCGGGCTCGCGAGGTCGCGGGGTCGACGATGCGGCGCTGGCTCGGACGGACGCGCCAGCGTGGCCGCCGGGCGTTCGTCGCGGAGCCCGGATGCCTGACGACCGGGCGCGGTCGGCGCACCGGTGGCCGGAGCCTCGCGGCGGGACGCGGACGGGTCGACGGGTCGTGACGCGTCGGGGCGCGGCGACGGGTCGCGGCGGTCCCGCGGGTCGAGCCGCTCCGGTCGGGCTGAGCGGGCGGCGGTGTCCCCGTACCCGGGCTCGCCGCGTCGATCGACGGGACGCCGTGTCCCCGTCGGACCGCCGCGGTCCATCGACGGGGTCGCACCACGAAGCCCGCCGGCCGACGCAGGGCGGGACGCCGGAGCCTCCGGTCGGGCGCGCGGGTCGAGCCCGTACGATCCCGCGTCGCCCGGGGACCGGAGGTCGGCGGAATCGCGCAGGGACGCCCGATCGCGCATGCCGGCGCCATCCGTCGGTCGCGCCGCGTCGGCCCGTCGGCCGCTCGCTCGGGCGCCGGGTTCGTGCCCGGTCGGGGCGGCCGGCGCGTGCGGCACCTCGGTCCGGAGGAATCGGTCGTCTGCGGGCAGCGCCGAGGGGCGCCGCGGTCCGCGACTCGGGGGCGGGCCGTACGCGTCGTCACCGTGCAAGGGTCGTGAACCTCCGGGGGGCCGCGCAGGCTCCGGGGAAGCCTGCACGCAGGGGTGGTGCGGGTCGGTTCGGAGCCGGGGGTGCTCCGGACTCGTACCACCCTAGGGCACGGCTCGTCGCGGTGCCACGATGCCCGTTTCGGGCGCGGCGCGCGCCGGGCTCGCTACGCGGCGCGCTCCAGGAAGTCGCTCCACTGGGGCAGCGGCCGGTCGAACCCGCGGACGACCCACCCGCGCCCCCGCGGCATGCGCGGGGTCACCTTGAGCGTCCAGCCCATCTCGGCCGGCGTGTGGTCGCCCTTGGAGTTGTTGCAGCGCAGGCAGCAGGCGACGAGGTTCTCCCAGGTGTCGCGACCGCCGCGCGAACGCGGGAGCACGTGATCGATCGTCGCGGCCGACTTGCCGCAGTACGCGCACCGGTGCTCGTCGCGGCGCAGCACGCCCCGTCGGCTCACGGGGACGTGGTGGACCCTGGGCGTTCGGACGTACCTGGTGAGCAGGATGACGCTCGGCCGGACCCAGTCGCCGGTCGTGCCGTGCACCGGATTGCCCTCGTCGTGCAGGACCACGGTGGCCTTCTGGTTCATCACCAGCATCAGTGCGCGCTTGAACGAGACGACCGCGAGGGGTTCATATCCGGCGTTGAGCACGAGGGTGCGCATGGGGTGCCTTTCGATCGGTGCTGGATGGCTTCCAGCCGCGTGAAGGGAAGGACGACCCGGATGCCGCGGGCACGGCGAATCCGCCACGGAGACGCGAAACGGGCACCGCCATGAAGACAGTGCCCGTCGG
Organism: Agromyces litoreus; assembly: GCF_040496015.1. NCBI lineage: Bacteria > Bacillati > Actinomycetota > Actinomycetes > Micrococcales > Microbacteriaceae > Agromyces > Agromyces litoreus. The sequence continues at coordinate 36,166 of NZ_JBEPKA010000019.1, read as the reverse complement.
CGTACCGGCGCAGTCGAGACTCGGCTGACTGCTGCGGCCGTGGTCATGGCGCGCGCGCACACCCGTGGAATGGGTGCTGTTGCGCGGACCGACCATCGGACTTCCCCTACCCGGTATTCGGATCGTCAGGGTCAAGGCTACGACACGAATGGCGTGCCGGGACCTCCCGGCACGCCATTCAAGACACGCTTTCACACGCTGTTCACGCGTCAGATGCGCACGATCCAGTAGTCGCTGGTCCAGATCGGCTGCACCCGGACGACCGTGCCCTCGTAGGGCGCGTGCAGGATCATGCCGTTCCCGGCGTAGAAGCCGATGTGGCCGCTCATCACGACGAGGTCGCCCGGAACCGCCTGCGAGAGCGGGATCTGGGTGCCTGCGGCACCCTGCGCGGACGACGAGTGCGGGAGGCTGATGCCGAACTGGGCGTAGACGTACTGCACCAGGCCGGAGCAGTCGAAGCCGGCGGGCGTGGCGCCGCCGTAGACGTAGGGCACGCCGAGGTACTGCTGGGCGACCGAGTAGACGCTCGCGGGATCTGCGGAGCCGTACACGGCGGCCGGGGCGCTGTACTCGCTCGCGGCGGCGGCGTACGAGGTCATCTCCGCTGCGGCGGCCTGGCGGGCGGCCTCGGCCTCGGCGGCCGCACGGGCGGCCTCCTCGGCGGCCCGCTTGGCCTCCTCGGCGGCGCGGATCTCCTCGCCGGTGACCGCGTCGTAGCTGTCCTCGGAGACCGGAGCCGCGATGACGTCCTCGGCGACCTCGACGTCCTGGGGGGCCGCCTTGGTGAGCTGGGTGGCGGCCGTCGCACCGAACTGGATGCCGTCGCTGCCGGGCGCGAAGGCGTACGCCGGGATGGCCAGCGTGCCGACGAGGCCGGCGGCGACCGACATGACCAGGACGTTCTTCGCGCCGCCGCGGCGCAGGCGGCGACCGAGCGAGTCCTTCTGCGGGCGCGCGGGGGCCTCCGCCGGAGCCTGCACGGCGTCACGACGGACGACGGCGGTGCGGGCCTTGGGCTTGGGGGCGGTGAGTGCGCCGGAGCGGCGCCGGGGGAATCGAGCCAAAACGTGTCCTCCGCCCCACGGTGCCGAAGCGCCGCCCCACCTGTGCGCCGTTCGGCGCGTCACGGGTATCGAGGGCCGAGCGGTGAGCATGGAGGCGTCCCGACCCTGTTCCTCCGGCTGGCTTGTCGCCGGCGGACTCGAACGAGGATACGCGAGAGGTCGTCGAATGTCACATTTCGATCACGGTGCGCCGGATCCGACCTTCGTCTGGTGCCGCACCACCGGATCCGATCGGGTCGGCGCGCCCCGCCGACCGGGCGGTGGCTCACTCCCCGATGAAGAGGTGACCGGCGAGCTCGGCCGGGAGCTCGAGGGCGTCGTCGCGGCCCTCGACGGAGACGATCACGACGGTGCCGGAGCGGCGGAGGGCGACCCGCGTTCCGGGCAGCACGCCCGACTCGCGGAAGCGCGCCAGCAGCTGCGGGTCGAACTGGGCGGGCTCCGCGAAACGCCGGATGACGCCCTCGGCGACGCCGCCGCCCTCGTCGAGCGCCGTGAGCACGTTGCGGACGCCCTGCATGAACGGCGCGGCCGGCTCGACCCCGAGCTCGTCGAGTCCGGGGATCGGGTTGCCGTAGGGCGAGTGGGTCGGATGCCCGAGGATCTCGATGAGCCGGCGCTCCACGTGCTCGCTCATCACGTGCTCCCAGCGGCATGCCTCGTCGTGCACGTACTCCCAGTCGAGTCCGATGACGTCCGAGAGGAGGCGCTCGGCGAGCCGGTGCTTTCGCATCACGTGCACCGCCTTCGCACGGCCGTCGGCGGTGAGCTCGAGGTGCCGGTCGTCGGAGACGACGACCAGGCCGTCGCGCTCCATCCGTGCCACGGTCTGCGACACGGTCGGACCCGAGTGGCCGATCCGCTCCGAGATGCGCGCGCGAAGCGGCACGATGCCCTCCTCCTCGAGGTCGAGGATGGTGCGCAGGTACATCTCGGTCGTGTCGATGAGGTCGGTCAACTCACTCCTCCTCGGCCCGCAGGCGCGTCGTGCATCAGTCAAGGGTACTGTCCCGAGCCGACATGCTCGGCGCGGTATCCGGGTGGACGTCGTGCACGGCCGGGCCGGCGTCATCCGCCGCCATGGCGAAACCGGCGCGCCTAAGATCGGACCATGCCAGAGCTCGTGATCCCCTCGTCGCTGCTGCCCGCCGACGGCCGGTTCGGCTGCGGACCCTCGAAGGTCCGGCCGGAACAGGTCGCACACCTCGCGGAGGTCGGACCGCGAGTCCTCGGCACGTCGCACCGGCAGGCCCCGGTGAAGCAGCTGGTCGGCCGAGTCCGTCGCGGGATCGCCGACCTGTACGGACTGCCCGACGACTACGAGGTCGTGCTCGGCAACGGCGGCTCGACCGCGTTCTGGGATGCCGCCGCGTTCGGACTGATCGAGCGCCGGGCGCAGCTGTGCTCGTTCGGCGAGTTCGGGGCCAAGTTCGCCAAGGCCGCCGCGGCGCCGTGGCTCGAGGCGCCGGACGTCCGGAAGGCCGAGCCGGGCAGCCGCATCGACGCCGAGCCGCTCGAGGGCGTCGACGTCTACGGCTGGCCGCAGAACGAGACCTCCACCGGCGTGCAGGCCCCCGTGCGACGCGTCCACGGCGATGCCGGTGCCCTCACCGTCGTCGATGCCACGAGCGCGGCCGGCGGGGCTCCCGCCGACCCGGCCGAGTTCGACGTCCTCTACTTCGCCCCGCAGAAGAACTTCGCCTCCGACGGCGGCATCTGGTTCGCGATCATGTCGCCCGCCGCCATCGAGCGCGTCGAGCGGGTGTCGGCCTCCGGTCGCTACATCCCCGAGTTCCTCTCGCTGAAGAACGCGGTCGACAACTCCCGGCTCGACCAGACGCTGAACACCCCGGCGCTCTCGACGCTGCTGCTGCTCGAGAGCCAGCTCGACTGGATGAACGAGTCCGGGGGCCTGGCCTGGGCGGACGCCCGCACGCGCGAGTCGTCCGGAGTCCTCTACGACTGGGCGAGCGCGACGCCGGTCGCGACCCCGTTCGTCACCGACCCCTCCCACCGGTCGCAGGTCGTCGTGACGATCGACTTCGACGAGGCGACGGATGCCGCAGCACTCGCGAAGACGCTCCGGGCCAACGGGATCGTCGACACCGAGCCCTACCGCAAGCTCGGACGCAACCAGCTGCGGGTCGCCACCTTCACTGCGATCGAGCCCGACGACGTGCGCGCGCTCACCGCGTCGATCGACTGGGTGCTCGAGCAGACCGGATAGGGTGACGGCCATGCGGCTGTGGCTGTCCGAGTCCGAGCGCCGACCGGATCCCGCGCCCGCCAGGGCGGACGCGCGGAAGGCGCTGCTCGCGGGCACGGCCGCGTGGCTGCTCGCTCTCGCGGCGACCCTGGTCTTCTCCGAGACGCTCGTCGACGCCGGCTACGGCTGGTTCGTCACCGCCGCCGCGATCGGCGTCGTGCTCGGGCTGCTCGGGCTGGTGGTCGTCCAGCTGCGCCGCGGCCGCTCCGGGCGCGCGCGCCGCTAGGAGCGCGAAGCGTCCGGAGTCTCGCCCGCGGGCGACCCATCGTCGCCGTCCGGGACCTCGCCGTTCGGCGCATCCGCGCCACCGGCCGCGCCATCGCCATCCCGGGCGTCATCCTCGTCCGATGCGTCGTCGTCCGATGCGTCGTCTTCGTCTTCGTCTTCGGAGTCGTCGTCGCCGTCGAGCGCGTCGATGTCGATCCCGTCGAACGCGTCATCGCCCTCGTCGTCGTCTGCGAAGTCGTCGGCCGACTCGTCGGCGTCGACGCCGGCGTCCTCGGCCTCGGCGTCTCCGTCCGCGCCCGCAGCGGCCGCGGCCTGCGCGGCCCGGTACTCCGCCAGTCGCTCCGACCACGGCACCCACTCGGGGGCGAGCAGCGACTGCTCGCCGGGCAGGAGCTCGGTCTCGAGGACCGTCGGGTCGGCCTCCTCGACTCGGGCGAGGGTGACCGACCAGTGCCAGCCCGGGTACCCGGACAGGTCGGCCGCGAAGTGGAGGGAGAGGACCCGCTCGCCGTCCACGGAATGACCGATGACCGAGCCGACGGTCTCCGGCGCCGTCACCTCGAGGAGCGCACCGCGAGCCAGGTCGACCGCCGCGAGCAGGACCTCGTCAGCGACCGGAGCTGCAGCCTCGGGCTCCGCGTCGACGTGCGCGTGCTCCTCATCGGCGACCGGCTCCGTCCGGGCCCCGGTGGGCGCGTCACCTGGCGCTGCGGCGCCGTCGGCGGGAAGGTCGTGGTCAGGCATCCAGCTCGTCCGCCACCTTGCGCAGCAGTGCCGCGACCTTCCGGCCCTGCCCCTTCTCGGGGTACCGGCCGCGCTTGAGGTTCGCGCCCACGCCGTCGAGCACCTTGACCAGGTCCTCCACGATCACCGCCATGTCGTCGGCGGGCTTGCGGTGCATGCGGGCCAGGCTCGGCGGCGCGTCGAGCACGCGGACCGAGAGCGCCTGCGCTCCGCGCTTGCCCTGCGCCACGCCGAACTCGAGGCGCGTGCCAGACCGAACGGTCACCCCGTCGGGGAGCGCGGACGCGTGGAGGAAGACCTCCTGGCCGTCATCGCCGCTGATGAAGCCGAAGCCCTTCTCCTCGTCGTAGAACTTGACCTTGCCGGTGGGCATCGATGGATCTCCAGAACGTCGTGACGGGCGCGCCGGACGGGGGCGCGTCGCGTCCAAGTCTACGGTCAGGGTGGCCATCGGGAGGTCCGCTGGGCCTATTCTGGGAGCGTGAGCAACCAGGGCCCGGTCACCGACCATCGCGTCGAGCGCATCCTCGCCTACATGGTCGCCGCCACGGTCGGCCTCTCGATCATCGCGTTCTTCGCGGTCATGATCGGCACGCTCTCCGGCGTCGGCGACGACGACGGGTTCAGCGAGGGCATCTGGCCGTTCGTCATCGTCCTGCCGCTCATCGGCCTGCCGATCGGGTTCGTCCTCCTGGTGGCGCTCCTGATCGTCAACGGCGTCCGCCGCTCCCGCGAGTCCAAGAAGGGTACGGACTGACCGACATGCTGGTGCTCGCCGCGAGGCTCCGCGCGATCCCGCGTGACCGGCTCGCTGCGGCGCTGGCCTCGCGGCGTCTCGACCATTCGAGCGTCGGCGACCTGTTCGACCTGGCCGAGGCGCTCACCTCGACCGACTCGCTCGACCACGCCATCGAGCGCCTCGAGCGACCGTCGCTCGCCGTCCTGGTCGTCGCCGCCGAGATGACCGACGACACCGGCTGGACCGACCGCGAGGTGGTCTCCTCGGAGCTGCGACGGCACGGCGGCGACGAACTCGCACGGAGGCTGCCCGAGATCTCCGAGCGACTCGAGGGGCTGCTCCTGATGCTGCGCGAGGACGAGCGCATCCACGTGCCTCCGGAGGTCGGGGCGCGGCTGCACGCCCGCCTCGGCGACGACCTGCCCGAGCTCGAGGCGCTCGTCGCGCCCGCGCCGCCCGTGGCACTCCCGCGCGACCGAGCCGACCACGGCCTGCTCGAGCGCCGCGCCGCCGAGACCGCCTACGCCACCGTGGCGGCGACGGCTGAGCTCCTCGCAGGTCTCGCCGTGCAGCCCGCGCGGGAGCTCGCCAAGGGCGGGTTCGCGCTGCCCGATGCGAAGCGACTCGCCGAGGCCACCGGCGTCGAGCTCGAGGCCTTCCCCCTGCTCGTGCGCCGAGCCACCGAGAGCGGCCTCATCGTGCGCGACGGGCCCGTCTGGCTCGAATCCGACGACGGGGCGGCGTGGGTCCTGCTCGGCACCTCCGCCCGATGGGTCCGACTCGCCGAGACCTGGCGGTCCCGGATCCCCGCGCCGCTGCGCGACGTGGTCGTGCGTCGGAGCGAGGCGCTCACCGCGGCCTCCATCAAGGACGACGTCGAGTGGTACTACCCCGGCGGCGGCACCTGGCTGCAGGACGGCCTCGCCCGCCTGCTGGAGGATGCCGAGGCCCTGGGCCTCGCGGTCGGCGGCGACCCGCTCGAGACGGCGGCGCTCGTGCTCGGCGGCGACGTCGACGGCGCGGCGACGCGACTCTCGCGCCACTTCCCGCCGCAGGTCGACAAGGTGTACGTCCAGCACGACCTGACCATCGTCTCGCCGGGTCCGCTCGAGCCCTCGCTCGACGCACGCCTGCGGACCTTCGCCGACGTCGAGGGTCGCGACCTGGCCTCGAGCTATCGCGTCACCGAGGCATCCGTGAACCGGGCCCTCGCCTCGGGCGACGACGAGGGCGAGATCCGCACCTTCCTCGAGCGGATCTCGCTCACCGGGATCCCGCAGCCGCTCGCCTACCTGCTCGGCCAGTCCGCCGCCCGATTCGGCACGGTGCGCGTGGGCGCCGCCGACCCCTCGGAGGCCCCGGCCAGATCGTACGTGCGGTCGGCGGATGCGCAGCTCATCTCGACGCTCCTCGTCGACCAGACCCTCTCGGCGCTCGGCCTGCGCCAGGACGGCGGAGAGCGACTCCTCTCGCGCTTCCCGACCGAGGTCGTGTTCTGGGGCCTCAGCGATGCGCGATACCCCGTCGCCGCCGAGGACGGCGAGGGCCGGATCGTCCGCCTCCGCCGCCACCACGTCGGCCACGTGCCGCAGCCGGGGCGCCGCACCGACCCGCTCGAGGCGATGCTCGACCGCCTCGCCGAGGCGGATGCCGAGGGCGGAACCGAGCTCGCATGGCTGTCGCGCCAGCTCGAGGCGGCGGCGCGCGCGAAGGAGACCCTCAACGTCACGGTGCGCATGCCCGGCGGCGAGACGGCCGACTACCTGCTCGCCCCCGCGAGCGTCGCGAACGGGCGCCTCAGGGCGCGCGACCGCAAGTCCGACATCGAGCGCACCCTCCCGATCTCGGCCATCGCGGCCGTCGCGCCCGCACCGGCCGGCGCCGTCGGCGACTGAGTCGCAGGCGGCCCGCCCCCGGGTCGCACGCGGCGCGCCCGGGGCAGCACGCTCGGAGTGCACTCGGAGGAACCGGGGATAGACTGGTCCGCTATGTCAGACGGCCCCCTGATCGTCCAGAGCGATCGCACCGTGCTCCTCGAGGTGGCGAACCCGCTCGCAGAGGACGCGCGCCACGATCTCGCGATCTTCGCGGAGCTCGAGCGCGCCCCCGAGCACATCCACACGTACCGCATCACGCGGCTCGGCCTGTGGAACGCGCGCGCGGCCGGACACACCGCCGATGACATGCTCGGCACGCTCGAGCGCTACGCGAAGTTCCCCGTGCCGCAGACCGTCGCGGTCGACATGCGCGAGACGGTCGAGCGGTACGGCCGGCTCATCGTCGACCGCACCGACGACGGCGCGCTCCGCCTCCACAGCGACGACCTCGCGGTGCTCACCGAGGTGGCCTCGTCGAAGCGCGTCGCGGTGCTGCTCACCGAGCGCATCGACGACACGAGCTTCCTCGTCGAGCCGTGGGCGCGCGGGCAGCTCAAGCAGGAGCTCGTCCGGCTCGGCTGGCCTGCGGAGGACCTCGCGGGCTACACGCCGGGGACGCCGCACGAGATCGCGCTCGAGCAGGACGGCTGGCACCTTCGCGACTACCAGCAGAAGGCGGTCGACAACTTCTTCGACGGCGGCTCCGGCGTCGTCGTGCTGCCCTGCGGCGCCGGCAAGACGCTGGTGGGCGCCGGGGCGATGGCCACCGCGAAGACGACGACGCTCATCCTGGTGACGAACACCGTGTCCGCCCGCCAGTGGCGCGACGAACTGCTGCGTCGCACCAGCCTCACTCCGGAGGAGATCGGCGAGTACTCCGGCCAGACCAAGGAGGTCAGGCCGGTCACGATCGCGACCTACCAGATCCTCACCGCGAAGCGGAAGGGCGAGTACGCGCACCTGGCGCTCCTCGACGCGCTCGACTGGGGCCTGGTCGTCTACGACGAGGTGCACCTGCTGCCCGCGCCCGTGTTCAAGCTGACGGCGGAGCTGCAGGCGCGGCGCCGCCTCGGCCTGACCGCCACGCTCGTGCGCGAGGACGGACGCGAGGGCGACGTCTTCTCGCTGATCGGTCCCAAGCGGTTCGACGCGCCGTGGAAGGAGATCGAGGCGCAGGGCTTCATCTCCCCCGCCGCCTGCTACGAGGTGCGCATCGACCTGCCCCAGTCCGAGCGGCTCGCGTACGCGGCGTCCGCCGACGACGAGCGCTACCGGCTCGCGGCGACCGCACCCGCGAAGCTCGGCGTCGTCAAGGAACTCGTCGCCCGTCACGCCGGGGAGCGGATCCTGATCATCGGCCAGTACCTCGACCAGATCGACGAGCTCAGCGAGGCGATCGGCGCCCCGCAGCTGACGGGTGCGACGCCCGTCGACGAGCGGGAGCGGCTGTTCCAGGAGTTCCGCGACGGGACGACCCCCGTGCTCGTGGTGTCGAAGGTCGCGAACTTCTCGGTCGACCTCCCCGAGGCGACCGTCGCGATCCAGGTCTCCGGGTCCTTCGGCTCGCGGCAGGAGGAGGCGCAGCGGCTCGGCCGACTGCTCCGGCCGAAGGAGTCGGGCCTCTCGGCGAACTTCTACACGCTCGTGGCGCGCGACACCGTCGACCAGGACTTCGCGCTCAACCGCCAGCGGTTCCTCGCCGAGCAGGGCTACAGCTACACGATCCTCGACGCGCACGCCATCGCGGCCTGAGCGCCGGGGCCCGACCGCTCACGACGGAGGGGCTCATCGGACTTCGCGAGCAGTTCGCGGACTGCGCGCCGTCTACGAGCGGTCGTCCTCCCCGCGGCCGACCGCCGCACGCACGCGTCGGCCGACCAGCCACGCCAGCCGATCGAGCGCCATGACGAGCACGCCGAGTACCGCGATGTAGGCGACCACCCGCAGCATCTCGACGAACGAACCGAGCGCCCCGAGCGCGTCGGTGTCGAGGAAGGGGTACGGGAACCGGTCCGGCACCTCGGGCAGCGCGAGGGCGCGCCAGAGGAAGAGGAGCCCGTAGATCGTCGGGTAGACCAGCCACCACGCGGCGTCCCGCCACCGCACCACGCGGTGCGGCCCGAATGCGACCCAGTCCACGAGGACCATGACGGGCACGACGTAGTGCATCGCGAAGATCGCGCGGTTCGCCAGCAGGTCGGTGGGGTCGGTCGCGAACAGCCCGGGGATCGGGTTCTCGAAGTGGTTCAGCAGCACGTGCGAGACCACCATCGTCGTGAGGATCCACGTCGTCACGCCGCCGCGCAGCACCGGCGCCGGTGCTGTCGGCGTGCCCCGTCGGACCATCCAGTAGAGCGCCCCGGCGAAGTACCCGAGCACGATGATGTTGCTCTGCGTCGTGAAGTACGCGAAGCGCCGCTCGCCGGCGATGAGGCCCCAGAGCACGACGATCACGATGGCCACCCGCCACCACAGTGCGGGCGACGCCCACACGTTCGCGGGTCGCACGTCGGACCCCTCCAGGCCTGCTCGTTCGGCTGCGTCGACGGCCACCCGATCACCTCTCCTCATCATCGAACGAAGGTCGCGCTGCGCGGGATGGTCGTGCGCCGCAGGCTGAGATTAGGTGGCGGGTCGCGCGGTGTCAATGCGCCCGGGCAGGAAGGCGAGCGTCGCCCGATCGCGCCTCAGGCGCGCGCGTAGCGCAGGAACAGCATGCGCTCGCCCGGGATCGCGTGGACGAGGCGCATGGGCGCGGCGACCTCCGAGTCCGACGTCGCGATCCGCGGTGCGGAGCCGCCGACGAGCATGGGACTGAGGGACACGCAGAGCTCGTCCACCAGGTGCGCGGCGGCGAGGGCGCCGAGCAGCCCGGGACCGCCCTCGGAGAGGATCGACCGCATCCCGCGATCGGCGAGCGCGGCGAGCGCGACCGGGAGGTCGACCCGGTCCTCGCCGGCGACGACGACGTCGGCGACCTCGGCGAGCGCCTCCCTGGCGTCGCGCGGCGCCGCCTCGCTCGTGACCGCGATCGGGCGCATCCGCGCCTCCGCGAAGAAGGGGTGGTCCGCCCCGATCCCGAGGCGCGACGAGACGATCGCGAAGCGCGGCTGCGGATCGCGCCCGCGGGCGGTGCGCCACGCGGCATCCGCGTCCACGACGCCCGCCGCGCCGTACCCCTCGGCGCGCACGGTGCCCGAGCCGACGAGGACGACGTCGGCGTGCGAGCGCAGCACCGACATCAGCCGCTGGTCCTCGGCGTCGCCGAGCCCGCCGCTGCGGCCGCCGAGGCTCGCCGCGCCGTCGAGGCTCTCGACCATGTTCGCCCGGCAGAACGCGGCATCCTCTCCGGAGGCGGCGTCGACGACGTCGACCGCGTACGCCGCGTGCATCCGATCGGCGTCGAACGCCGCGCCCGCCTCCACCGCGCTCACGAGGTCGCCCCCGATCCCATGTTGTGCTCGAGGAACGCGGGCTCGCGCCATCCCTCGATCGCCTCGACCATCCGCACCGCGTCGACGCTCTCGCGCACGTTGTGCACGCGCAGGATGCGTGCGCCCTTGCCGATGCAGTAGACGGCGGCGGCGACCGATCCGGCGACGCGGTCGCGCCGATCGCGCCGCCCGAGGCTCTCCCCCACGAAGTCCTTGTTCGAGAGCGCCACGAGCAGCGGCGGTCCGACCCCGGCGACCTCGTCGAGGCGCCGCGTGAGCTCGAGCGAGTGCAGCGTGTTCTTGTTCAGGTCGTGGCCGGGATCGATGACGATGCGCTCCTCGGGGACGCCGCGGGCGCGCGCGAGGTCGACGCGCTCGCGGAGGAAGGCGGCGACCTCCGCGACGACGTCTCCGTATCGCGGTGACGGATGCGGGGTGCGCGGCGCGGCGAGACTGTGCGTCACGACGATCGTCGCCTCGCTGGCGGCGACGACGTCGGCCATCGCCGGATCGTGGATGCCGGTCGTGTCGTTGATGACATGGGCTCCGGCATCGATCGCCCGGCGCGCGACCTCGGGGTGGAACGTGTCGACCGAGATCACCGCGCCCGAGTCGGCCAGCGCGGCCACGACGGGGACGACCCGGTCCGCCTCCTCGTCGACCGGGACCGGGGGCCCCGGTGCGAACTTCGCGCCGCCGATGTCGATCCAGTCGGCCCCGGCGTCGATCGCCGCACGGGCCGCCTCGACGGCGCGGTCGAGCGCGAAGGTCTCGCCCCGATCGTAGAACGAGTCGGGGGTGCGGTTCACGATCGCCATGACCGCGACCTGCGTCGCGAAGTCGAACTCGCGCGGCCCGATGCGGCGCAGCCGGCCGATCACGCGGTGCCGCCGATCGAGGCCAGCGGCACCTCGGGGTCGGCGAGCGCCTCGGCACGCACCGGGGCCGACCCGCGGATGAGTCGCTGGACCTGGTCGTTGACGTCCCAGACGTTCACGTTCATGCCCGCCACGACCCGGCCGTCGCGGAGCCAGAACGCGATGAACTCCCTGGCCGCCAGGTCGCCGCGGACGACGAGTTCCGCGTCGTCGGCGAGCTCCCCGTATCCGGAGTACTCCATGCCGAGGTCGTACTGGTCGGTGTAGAAGTACGGGATCTCGTCGTACTCGAGCTCCTCTCCCGCGAGCACTCGGCCCACGGCACGACCGCTCGCATCGGCGTTCGCCCAGTGCTCGACGCGGAGGCGGTGCTCCAGCGTGGGGTTGAAGACGCTCGCGACGTCGCCGGCGGCGAAGATCCCATCGGCGCTCGTGCGGAACGCCGCATCGGTCGCGATGCCGTCCTCCACCGTGAGGCCGGCGGATTCCGCGAGCCCGACGTTCGGCTGCGCGCCGATGCCGACGATCACGAGGTCGGCGGGCACCTCCTCGCCCGTGCCGAGCACGACGCCGCGCACCCGCCCCCCGGCGCCCCGGATCGCGGAGACCGCGACCTCGGTGCGCACCTCGACGCCGTGCCCGCGATGCAGCTGCGCGAACATACCGCCGAGTTCGCGGCCGACCGCGCCGACCAACGGCGCCTCGCTGCGCCCGAGGACGGTGACGGCGTTCCCGAACCCGCGGGCGACCGCCGCGGATTCCATGCCGATCCAGCTCGAGCCGAGCACGACGACCTGCCGATCGCCCCCGCGCAGTGCCGTGCGCAGCCTGGTCGCGTCCGGCAGCGAGCGCAGCACGTGGACGCCGCGCAGGCCCGCGCCCGGACCCTCGAAGGGCCGCGGCGAGGCGCCCGTCGCCAGGAGCAGCCGGTCGTAGGAGACGTCATCGGCATCGGTGGCGATCCGCCGGGCCGCCGGGTCGAGGCGCGTCGCGCGAAGCCCCCTGCGGACGTCGACGTCGTGCTCGCGGTACCAGCGCGCCGGGAGCGGGTAGATCGCGCTCGACGGCTCGGTGCCCGCGAGGTAGCCCTTCGAGAGCGGCGGCCGCTCGTACGGCAGCCGGCGCTCCTCGGTCAGCACGACGATCTCGTCATCGGCTCCGGCCTCGCGCATGGACTCGACCGCGCGTGCGGCGGTGAGCCCGCCGCCGACGACCACCACTCGTTCGCGTCCCATGCGGCGAGTCTTCCACGGGGCGCGACCAGCGGCGACGGCTCAGGGCGTCCGCCCGCAGGGCGTTCGAGCAATTCCCAGCCAAGATTCAGCCCACGCGCAGCAGAATCGTTGCATGAGTGACGGACCCCGCATCCTCATCGTCGACGACGAGCCCAACATCCGCGACCTGCTGACCACGAGCCTGCGCTTCGCCGGCTTCGCGGTGCGGGCGGTCGCGAACAGCGCGCAGACCATCTCGGCCGTGCTCGAGGAGGAGCCCGACCTCATCATCCTCGACGTGATGCTGCCCGACATGAACGGGTTCGGCGTCACGAAGCGACTGCGCTCGGCCGGCTACACGGCGCCGATCCTCTTCCTCACGGCGAAGGACGACACCGAGGACAAGATCACGGGCCTCACGGTCGGGGGCGACGACTACGTCACGAAGCCCTTCTCCCTCGACGAGATCGTCGCCCGGATCCGCGCGATCCTGCGACGCACGATGCACGCGGAGGAGGATGCCGTCATCCGCGCCGGCGAGCTGACGATGGACCAGGACACGCACGAGGTGCTCGTCGGCGACGTGCCGGTCGAGCTGTCGCCGACCGAGTTCAAGCTCCTGCGGTACCTCATGCTGAACCCGAACCGGGTGCTCTCGAAGGCGCAGATCCTCGACCACGTGTGGGAGTACGACTTCAACGGCGACGCCGGCATCGTCGAGAGCTACATCTCCTATCTGCGGCGCAAGCTCGACCAGCACTCCTCAGAGCCGCTCATCCAGACCAAGCGCGGGTTCGGCTACATGCTGAAGGCGAAGTCGTAGCCCAGCCCCGGTACAGGGAGGCTGCGTAGACTCGGCCCGCCATGCACCAGACCCTCTCCGACCGCTGGAACCGGATCTCGCTCCGGACCAAGATCACGGGCGTGACCGTGCTCATGCTGACGGTCGGCCTGCTCGTCTCGGGCATCGGCACGGCGGCGATGCTGAGGTCGTACGTCGAGTCGCAACTGGAGACCAAGCTCGAGACGATCGCCTCGAGCAAGATCTACGAGTACCTCTCGCGAGACGCCGACGGGGCGTCCGGCGGCGGCGACCCGGGCTCGTTCGACTTCGCGACCTCCGACGACGTCTTCGTCGCCATCTACGACCCCAGCACCGGCGGGTTCCTCGATCACAACTGGGGCACGCGCGATCCGTCGAGCTACCCCCTGATCCCCGGACGGCTGACGCAGGCCGACGTCTTCGAGCAGAACGCCAGCGGCGGCTACCGCGTGTTCTCGCTTCCGGATGCGAACGGCGACCTCACCTTCCGCGGCGTGTACGCGATCATGAGCGCCGACGACCGCGGCGGCTACGCGCCGATCCTCATCGCGATCTCGTCGCAGGACACCGAGCGGCTGCTGGCCGCGTACCTCACGATCTTCCTCGGCTTCGGCATCGGCGTCGTCCTGGTCGGCGCGCTGCTGACGCGCATGCTCGTGACGTCGACGTTCACGCCCCTCCGTCAGGTCGAGGACACGGCCGCCGCGATCGCCGACGGCGACTTCGGCCAGCGGCTCGGCGGCGCGACGCCGAACACCGAGGTGGGCCGCCTCAACCGCTCACTGAACACGATGCTGAACCGCATCGACCGGGCGTTCCCCGACCGTGCGCGCACCATCGAGCAGATGCGGCGCTTCGTGGGCGACGCGTCGCACGAGCTGCGCACCCCGCTGGTGTCGGTGCGCGGATACGCCGAGCTCTACCGGATGGGCGCGCTCCAGAACCCGGAGGACGTCGGGCAGGCGATGGACCGCATCGAGAAGGAGGCGATCCGCATGGGCGGGCTCGTCGAGGACCTCCTCGCACTCGCCCGCCTCGACGAGGCCAAGCCGCTCGACCTCGCCGAGGTCGACCTGGTGCCGCTGGCACGCGATGCCGCGCTCGACGCCATGGCGGCCAACCCCGGCCGCACGGTCACCGTGATCGCCCCTGAGGCGATCGCGACGGGCGCGACCGCAGTCCTGCCCGCCGATGTCGAGGTCGACCTCGACTCCGCTCCCGCGCGGGCGTCCGGGCCCATCGCCTTCGCCGGAGCCACCCTGGCCCGCCTCAGGGGTCGTCGGCCGGCCGACGACGTCGCCGGCAACGGCGACGGCGGGTCGGCGCCGCGAGCGCCCCGCCGCGCCGGACGTGGTGCGCGCGCCAGCACGGCCGCGAACGGGCCGGCGACGGCCGCCGCCGAGACCGCGGTCCCGGTCGTCGCGACCTCCGCGGCGGGCCCGGCGGACGCCGACGACTCCGTGACCGTGCCCGTTCGACGCGCGGTGGTGCTCGCCGAGGAGAACAAGATCCGCCAGGTCATCACCAACCTGATGGGCAACGCGATGCGCTTCACGCCGGAGGACAGCCCGATCGAGATCCGCGTCTCGGTGGAGGACGACACCGAGCGCGCGATGCTCGAGATCGTCGACCACGGCGAGGGCATCCCGCCGCAGATCCGCGACAAGATCTTCCAGCGCTTCTGGCGCGCCGACACGTCCCGCGCGCGCGAGACCGGGGGCTCGGGGCTCGGGCTCGCGATCGTCTCGTCGATCGTCGCGGCGCACAACGGCCACGTCGACGTCGTCGAGACGCCGGAGGGCGGCGCGACGTTCCGCGTCTCGCTGCCGCTCGCCGGTTCCTCCGCGGCGCCGCAGCCCGTCCGGCACGACTGACTGGCCGTCGCCCCTCCTCCACAGCTGGCTCGCGGCGCGGTGCGACGGTCCCGCCCCGGCGCGCCGCCGCGGGGTTCGGCCGTTGCGCCTAGCCTCGCGTCGACGCGGCAGCGCACCGCGAGGAAGGACGGATGGCGGATGACGAGGTACCAGGTCGACAGCGAGCAGGTGCTCGCCGCGACACAGGGCGTGCGCGGCACGATCGGCAGGATCCAGTCGGAGGTGGGCGCGCTGCTCGCCCAGCTCACCGGACTGCAGGCGGTGTGGACCGGCCAGGCGTCGGCGTCGTTCCAGGCCGCCGTGGCCGACTGGCGGCAGACGCAGCAGCACGTCGAGCAGAGCCTGGCCGGGCTGAACCAGTCCCTCGGCGCGGCAGCGGCGCACTACGCCGATGCCGAGCAGGCGAGCGCCCGGTTGTTCCTGCGCTGAGCGGCACGATCGCCGGGCGGCCGGAGCCCTGTCGCGGACCTCCGCCGCCGGGCGGCCGGAGCCGGGCCGCGGACGTCCGCGCACGACGAAGGGCGCCTCCCGGAGGGGGCGCCCTTCGCGCGTTGGTGCGACCGCGGCCGCGGAGCGGGCCGGAGCCCGCGGCGGACTCAGAAGTCCATGCCGCCCGTGGGGTCGGCCGGAGCCGCGGCAGCGGCCTTCTCCGGCTTGTCGGCGACGACGGCCTCGGTGGTGAGGAAGAGGCCGGCGATCGACGCGGCGTTCTGCAGCGCCGAGCGGGTGACCTTCGCCGGGTCGATGATGCCCTGGGCGATGAGGTCGCCGTACTCGCCGGTCGCGGCGTTCAGGCCGTGGCCGGCCGGGAGCTCCGAGACCTTGTTCGCGACGACGCCCGGCTCGAGGCCGGCGTTGAGTGCGATCTGCTTGAGCGGCGCCTCGATGGCCACGCGGACGATGTTCGCGCCGGTCGCCTCGTCGCCCACGAGCGAGAGGGTCTCGAACGCCTTCGCGCCGGCCTGGATGAGGGCCACGCCACCACCGGCGACGATGCCCTCCTCGACGGCGGCCTTCGCGTTGCGGACGGCGTCCTCGATGCGGTGCTTGCGCTCCTTGAGCTCGACCTCGGTGGCCGCGCCCGCCTTGATGACGGCGACGCCGCCGGCGAGCTTGGCGAGGCGCTCCTGGAGCTTCTCGCGGTCGTAGTCCGAGTCGGTGTTGTCGATCTCCGAACGGATCTGGGCAACGCGGCCCGCGATCTGGTCGGGGTCGCCGGCGCCCTCGACGATGGTCGTCTCGTCCTTGGTGATGACGACCTTGCGGGCCTGGCCGAGCAGGTCGAGGGTGGCGTTCTCGAGCTTGAGTCCGACCTCCTCCGAGATGACCTGGCCGCCGGTGAGGATCGCGATGTCCTGGAGCTGGGCCTTGCGGCGGTCGCCGAAGCCCGGAGCCTTGACGGCGACCGACTTGAAGATGCCGCGGATCTTGTTCACGACGAGCGTGGCCAGGGCCTCGCCGTCGACGTCCTCGGCGATGATCAGGAGCTGCTTGCCCGACTGGATCACCTTGTCGACGATCGGCAGCAGGTCCTTGATGTTCGAGATCTTCTGGTTGGCGATGAGGATGTACGGGTCCTCGAAGACCGCCTCCTGGCGCTCCGGGTCCGTGACGAAGTACGCCGACAGGTAGCCCTTGTCGAAGCGCATGCCCTCGGTCAGCTCGAGCTCGGTGCCGAACGTGTTCGACTCCTCGACCGTGACGACGCCCTCCTTGCCGACCTTGTCGATCGCCTCGGCGATGATCTCGCCGATCTGCTGGTCGGCGGCCGAGATCGAGGCGGTCGCCGCGATCTCGTCCTTCGTCTCGATCTCCTTCGCCGCGCCGAGGAGTTCCTCGGAGACGGCGGAGACGGCCTTCTCGATGCCGCGCTTGAGGGAGATGGGGTCGGCACCGGCGGCCACATTGCGCAGGCCCTCGCGGACGAGCGCCTGGGCGAGCACGACCGAGGTGGTGGTGCCGTCACCGGCGACGTCGTCGGTCTTCTTCGCGACCTCCTTGACGAGCTCCGCGCCGATCTTCTCGTACGGGTCGTCGAGCTCGATCTCCTTGGCGATCGACACGCCGTCGTTCGTGATCGTGGGGGCGCCCCACTTCTTCTCGAGCACGACGTTGCGGCCGCGCGGGCCGAGGGTCACCTTGACCGCGTCGGCGAGCGTGTTCAGGCCACGCTCGAGGCCGCGGCGGGCCTCCTCATCGAAAGCAATGATCTTTGCCATGTGTGTCTCTCGTCCCTTCCGGACGTCATGAAAGATTCCAAGGGGTTAGCACTCAGAACGAGTGAGTGCTAGATCGATTCTGGCACTCACCCGCGGAGAGTGCAAGCGAGCGCACCCCCACGAGACCACGCACGGACATGCGGAAGCGCCGCCGGGGTGACCGGCGGCGCTTCCGACCGTTCGGATCAGGCGGGGCGGACGGCCTCGGCCTGGGGACCCTTGGCGCCCGTGCCGACCTCGAAGGTCACCTGCTGGCCCTCCTCGAGGACCTTGTACCCCGACATGTCGATCGCGGAGTAGTGGACGAAGACGTCCTGCCCTCCGCCGTCGACGGTGATGAATCCGTATCCCTTTTCAGCGTTGAACCACTTGACGGTTCCGTTCGCCATGCGTTGCTCCCATGTTGCCGTGTATCGAGTCAGCACGTGCCTTCGGCGGTACCGGGCGGTCGTCGTGCCGACGTCGACGTCGGGGACCGGCGTCGGGTGCTCACACGGGGTAGTCGAGCCGCCGATTCCAGATAGCCATGCGATCGCACCGCTGCACAAGAGTCCGGCCGCCGCGAATGGTCGCAGAATGGCAACGATTCGAGCGGAGCCGACTCGCCCGGGCTCAGCCGGCGCCGGGCGCCGGGTAGTCGGACCCGAGTACGACGACGATCTGCATGCCCTCCTGGCCGAACTCCTCCGAGAGCCGGACGTCGCCGACAGGGAGCTGCTGCAGGACGCCGCGCGCCGCGCCCTCCAGGTCGGCCGAGCCGTAGTAGACGACCGTCTGCTCGATGTCGGAGGCGTCGGCGTTCGACGTGACGCCGACCGAGACGCCGGCGCCGGACAGCAGCTCTCCGACGCTCGCCGCGAGCCCGCTCGTCGTGGTGCCGTTGAGGACGGCGACCGTCACGTCGGGCGCCACGGTCGGCTCGGCCGTCGGACCCGGCTCGGGCGCGGCCGCCGAGGGCAGCGCGTCGTCGAAGTCGAGCCGCTGGTTGTAGGCCGCCACGGCCGCGATCCCGGCGCCGGCCAGCACGACCGTCGCGAGCGCCGCCCAGGCGACGGCGACCCACCGGCGCCCTCGCCGCTCGGGCGCGCGATGCGCGCCGACCCGGTCCATGCCGTGCGGGATGGAGTCGAATCGGTCGCGGGGGAACTTCTGCACCTGGGTTCCAGTCGGTCGGGGGCGCTCAGGCGAGCGGCCGGGCGGTCGGGAACGTGCGGCGCGAACGCGTCTGCGCGCGTGCCGCCCGTTGGCGCTGCAGGCGCCCGACGAGCATCGGATCGTACCGGAGCGCGGCGGGCGAGTCGACGAGGGCGCCGAGGAGCCGATAGTACCGGGCCGCCGAGATCCCCAGCTCCTCGCGGATCGCGTCGGCCTTGCGGGCCGGATCCCGCCAGGCCCGGGACTCGAAGGCGAGGATGGCGCGTTGCGCGTCGTCGAGGCCGTCGCCGTCCACGCTTGCTCCTCCCGACGTCGAGATCGTGGTCACATCCTAGGGATGCGGGCCCGCGAGCCCGACGCACAGCGCGGCGCGGCCGCCATCCGGACCCGCGCGTCGCTCGGACGGTCGACGCGTGCACGCCGCGGGAACACCGCGTCCGGGCGCCGCGTTGCATCGGAGGCGGCATCCGCCTGCGACGATGGATGCTGCCCGAACGCACGAGGAGAACCATGTCCTACCAGGTGAACAAGTCCGACGACCAGTGGCGCGACGAACTCGGCGACGAGCGATACTCCGTCCTGCGCGAGGCCGCGACCGAGCGCCCGTGGACGGGCGAGCTGCTCGACGAGGAGCGGGCCGGCATCTACGCCTGCGCCGGCTGCGGCAACGAGTTGTTCAAGTCGGGCACGAAGTTCGACTCCGGCTGCGGCTGGCCGAGCTTCTACGAGTCGGTGCGCGCCGAGGCGGTCGAACTGCTCGAGGACGTCTCGCTCGGGATGGTGCGGACCGAGGTCCGCTGCGCGCAGTGCGGCTCGCACCTCGGTCACGTCTTCCCCGACGGATTCGGGACTCCCACGGGCGACCGCTACTGCATGAACTCGATCGCGCTCGACTTCACGCCCGAGCCGTGACGGAACGGAGCGTCCGCGGGGCGATCCGAGCACGTCGGTCGTGGCCGCGGGTGACCGACGCGGCGCCCAGCGACGCCGAGCTGGCCGAACTGCTCTCGGCGGCCGCCGGCGTCGCCGATCACGCCGCCCTGTCGCCGTGGCGCGTGATCGCGTTGCGCGGCGACGCCCGCCGCCGGCTCGGGGCCGCGCTCGTGGAGGCCTCCGGCGCTGAGGGGACCGCGGCCGAGCGGATGGCGGCGAAGCCGCTGCGCGCGCCGCTGCTGCTCGCGCTCGTCGCCGCACCCCGCCCCCACCCGAAGGTCCCGGAGTGGGAGCAGGACGCCTGCGCCGCCGGCGTCGGCCACATGCTCCAGCTGCTGCTCGACGATGCGGGATGGGGCGTCATGTGGCGCACCGGGCCGCACACGCGGCACCCGGCGATCGCCCGGATGCACGGCCTGGCCGAGCACGAGCGACTCCTCGGCTGGCTCTACGTCGGGGGCCGCCTCGAGGCCGACCGCCCGGACCGCCGTTCCGCGGACCGCGCGGCGAACCGGCTCAGCGTCCTCGACTGACCTCGGCGGCGACGGCGCGCGTCGGCGCCGTCGAGGTCTCGGCGGCCTGCCCCACGAGGTGGCGCGCGGGTCGCCAGTGGATGCCGGCGAGCACGACCGCCACGAGCGCGAGCACCGTGCCGCCCACCGTCTCCAGTCCGACCGGCCGCCCCGACGTCGGCAGGAGCAGGTCGAGCGCGAGCGCCGCAGCGAGCTGACCGGCGACCAGTCCGAGCGCCAGGACGAGGACCCCGACCCGGCGGACGAGCACCGCCTGCGCGGCGATGAACACGCATCCGATGGCGCCGCCCGAGTACAGCCACGGATCGACCGGGAACCGCGTCGGCCACCCGACGACCGCCGCGCGGACGAGCATGACGAGCACGAGCACCGCCGTGCCGACGAGGAAGTTCAGCAGCGTCGCCGCGAGCGCGCTCGACGACGCGGTGCGGACCCGGCCGTTCATGGCCTGCTGCCATGCCGCCCCGATGCCGCCGGCGAACGGCAGCACCATCAGCCAGAACGGCACCGCGCCGGCCAGCTGCGCCGAGACGGCCCATCCGATCGCCGCCATGGCCAGCACCACCCCGGCGATGCGCGTCGGGCTGAGCGGCCGCCGGCCGCCGGGACCGAGGCCGATCGCGTCGAACACGACGCCGCCGAGGGTCTGCCCTGCGACGATCGCGACGGTGAACAGGGCCACGCCGAGCACGCCCGCCGCGAGACCCTGCGTGGTCACGAACCACGCGCCGGCGAGACCGCCGAGGAGCATCCACCACCGCAACGCCCGGGTGCGCACCGCCTCGCGCAGCCGGCCGAGCCCGCGCCGTCCGCCCGGCCAGGTCGCCGCGATGACCGCCAGGATCGCCAGGCCCGATCCGAACGAGATCGCGGCGGCGACCGAGACGTCGTCGAGCCGTCGTGCGAGCTCGCCGTTCACGCGCGACTGGAGCGCCACCAGTCCTCCGGAGACCACGACCAGGAGGATCGCCACCCACATCGGGACCACGGCGGGCTCGGCATGGGCGTGACGGTGCGCGGACCCTCCGGCCGCGGGCGCGACGAACTGGGGATCCTGGGTCGCTGCCGACGGACCCGGTGCTCTCGACATCGAGCCGGCTACGGGACTCGAACCCGTAACCACCGCTTTACAAGAGCGGTGCGCTACCAATTGCGCCAAGCCGGCATGTGGACTGCAGTCATCCTACCGAGGCCCGATGGGGCACGCACGACGGCGGCCCGACCCCACGGGGCCGGGCCGCCGGTCGACGCGAACCGAGGCTAGCCGGCCTCGGGCGTCGGGCTCGGGGTCGGGGTCGGGGTCGCCTCCGACTCCGAGTAGCTCTCACCGGTCGCCTGGAGCACGAACGCCTGGAACTCGGCCGGGTCCTCGAGCGAGCCGACGTACTGGCGGCCGTTCACGAGCACGGTCGGGGTGCCGGTGACCGAGGCCAGGTCGGAGTTGGGGATGGGCTGCGTGAGCGCACGCTCCGTCGCATCCTGCACCCAGCTCTTGAACGTGACGTCGTCGATGCACTGCTCGACCGACGAGGCCGCACCGGCCTGCAGCGCGAGCTCGGCGATCTCGTCGTTGGTGAGGCCGGGGGTGAGCTCCTCGGGCTGGTTCTCGAACATGAGCGAGTTGAAGTCGAAGAACGCCTCGGGCGAGAGGTCGGCCACGCACGCCGCGGCGTTCGCGGCACGCAGCGAGTACTGCGTGCCCGCGCTCTTGTTGGTGAGGATGGCGATCGGGTGCACCTGGAGGGTGGCCGCACCCTGCTCGACCATCGTGCGCATGGTGTTCGAGTTCGTCGTCTCGAACTGGCCGCAGAACGGGCACAGGTAGTCGACGTAGACGACGATGTTCGCGATCGTGCCGCTCTCGTCGGGCTCGGCGGGCGTGGGCTGGCCCCCGGCCTCGATCGCCGGCGTCTCCACGGGCTCGATGCCATCCTCGCCGCCGACGAGCAGGATGCCGTCGCTGGCCATGTTGCGGGGCCCGGGACCCTCGGGCTGCACGCTGTTGAAGATGAGTCCGCCGATCAGGGCCGCGACCGCGAGGATCGCGACGACCACGCCGCCCTGGAGCAGGAGTCGGTTGCGGCGGTCCCGCTTCTTCTGCTCCTCCCGGAGAGCCCGTGCCTTCTCGCGCGCGGCCTCCCGTCGCTGGTTACGGGTGGGACGGGGTTCTGATCCGCCAGTGCTCATCGATGGTCAACTCCGGGTCGCTGTGAGGGCGCGCGTGGGTGCAGGCGCACGCAGGGTCGAGTGTAGGAGCGATCACTGGGAATCGTCCAAACGACGCCCGGGAGCGCGCCGGTCGCCGGCTCCGAGGCGCCGCTGCCCCGCCGGGGCCCTCGCGGGCGCATGGCATACTGGTGGGGCGTCGACACGGAAGTCGGCGTTTCCATTCACTACGGATCGTCCGGCACGTACCTGCCGGTGAAGGAGAAGCAGAACCATGGCGTCAGTCACGTTCGACAAGGCCACCCGCCTCTACCCGGGTGGCACCCGCCCCGCGGTCGACCAGCTCGACCTCGAGATCGCCGACGGGGAGTTCCTCGTCCTGGTCGGTCCCTCCGGCTGCGGAAAGTCCACGTCCCTCCGCATGCTCGCGGGCCTCGAAGAGGTCAACGACGGCAACATCTTCATCGGCGACCGCAACGTCACCGACGTGCCGCCGAAGGACCGCGACATCGCGATGGTGTTCCAGAACTACGCGCTGTACCCCCACATGACCGTCGCCGAGAACATGGGCTTCGCGCTCAAGATCGCCGGCGTCGGCAAGGAGGAGCGCGCCGCCCGGGTGCTCGAGGCGGCCAAGCTGCTCGACCTCGAGCCCTACCTCAACCGCAAGCCGAAGGCCCTCTCGGGCGGCCAGCGCCAGCGCGTCGCCATGGGCCGCGCGATCGTGCGCCAGCCCCAGGTCTTCCTCATGGACGAGCCGCTGTCGAACCTCGACGCGAAGCTGCGCGTGCAGACCCGCACCCAGATCGCCTCGCTGCAGCGCCGCCTCGGCGTCACGACGGTCTACGTCACGCACGACCAGACCGAGGCGCTCACCATGGGCGACCGCATCGCGGTGCTGAAGGACGGCGTCCTGCAGCAGGTCGGCACGCCTCGCGAGCTCTACGAGCGGCCGGCCAACGTCTTCGTCGCGGGCTTCATCGGCTCGCCGGCGATGAACCTCTTCCACGCGCCGATCGCCGACGGCGGCGTCGCGTTCGGCCAGACGGTCGTGCCGATCGAGCGCGACGCGCTCGACGCGGCGTCGGGCCAGGTCGTCACGGTCGGCGTCCGTCCGGAGGACATCCAGGTGTCGACCACCGCCGGCGATGGCCTCGAGGTGAAGGTCGACCTCGTCGAGGAGCTCGGCGCCGACGGCTACCTCTACGGCCACGCCGAGATCGAGGGCAAGCGCACCGACATCGTCGCGCGCGTCGACGGCCGCACGCACCCGTTCGCGGGCGACACCGTCTACCTGCTCCCGACGCCGAAGCACGTGCACGTGTTCGACGCCGAGTCGGGCGAGCGCCTGCTCAAGGAGGCCGTCGTCAGCTGACCGGAACCGGTCGTCACGAAGCCGGTCGGGCCGCGGGCCCGGCCGGCTTCGTCGTCCACGGGTACGCTGTCCCGTGATGAGCGGCACACTCTCGATCACGTCGGCCATGA
The DNA here is from genome assembly GCF_040496015.1 of Agromyces litoreus. Classification (NCBI taxonomy): domain Bacteria; kingdom Bacillati; phylum Actinomycetota; class Actinomycetes; order Micrococcales; family Microbacteriaceae; genus Agromyces; species Agromyces litoreus. Next base: position 12,531 of record NZ_JBEPKA010000019.1, on the reverse strand, counting down.
CCGATCCGGCACTGCTGGACCTCCCCTGGGACCTCCCCCTCGAGGCCTGGCCCAGCGAGGCGATCGCCGCGCTGCCCAAGGGCATCTCCCGGCACCTGGTGCGATTCGCCCACCTCGGCGGGCACGTCGTGGCCATCAAGGAGACCACGGCGGAGATGGCCCGGGGCGAGTACGAGATGCTTCGCACGCTGCAGCGCCTCGAGGTCCCGTGCGTCGAGCCCGTCGCGGTGATCACCAACCGGACGGACTCCGACGGCGCCGCGCTGGCTCCCGTGCTCGTCACGAGGCACCTGCGGTTCTCGCTGCCCTACCGGGCGCTGTTCTCCCAGACGCTCCGGCCCGATACCGCGACCCGCCTCGTCGACGCGCTCGCGCTGCTGCTCGTGCGGCTGCACATCATCGGCTTCTTCTGGGGCGACGTGTCGCTCTCGAACACGCTCTTCCGGCGCGACGCCGGCGCGTTCGCCGCGTACCTCGTCGATGCCGAGACCGGCAAGCTCTACGAGGGCGGCCTCTCCAACGGGCAGCGCGAGAACGACCTCGAGATCGCCCGCGTGAACATCGCCGGCGAACTGCTCGACCTCGAGGCGGGCGGCCGCGTGGCCGACGAGCTCGACCCCGTGCGCATCTCCGACGGCATCGTCGACGCCTACCGCAACCTCTGGAGCGAGCTCACCGGCAGCGAGTCGTTCGGCGTCACCGAGCGGTGGCGCATCAACGAGCGGGTGAACCGCCTGAACGACCTCGGCTTCGACATCGAGGAGCTCGCGATCCGCACCGACTCGTCGGGCACCACGCTCCGGATCCAGCCGAAGGTGGTCGACGCCGGTCACCACCAGCGCCGGCTCCTGCGGCTGACCGGACTCGACGCCGGCGAGAACCAGGCGCGCCGCCTCCTCAACGACCTCGACTCGTACCGTGCCGCCTACCGGCCGCAGGAGGACGAGGAGATGGTCGCCCACGAGTGGCTCATGCGCGTGTTCGAGCCCGTCATCCGGGCCGTCCCGCAGGAGCTCCGAGGCAAGCTCGAGCCCGCCGAGATCTTCCACCAGATGCTGGAGCACCGCTGGTACATGGCGCAGCGCGAGGGTCGCGACATCCCGCTCGCCGAGGCGCTCACCGCGTACATCAACGACGTGCTCCGTCACCGCCGCGACGAGGCGACCGTGATCGGGCCGCCGACCGAGGCGCTCACCGCGGCGCTCCCGTCGGTCGCCCCCGACACGGCCGCGGTCCCGGTGCACGACCCCGACGACGAGGGCGACTGGCGGCTCAAGGTCTGAGACCGGGGAGCTCGCGGTCGATGGCACGGCGCGTGCGTCCGCGCGGCGAAGATCTCCGACGGGCGTTCGACCGCTACGCGGAGTCCGTCGATCGCCTGGCCGGGTCGGTGAGCGCCGGGTCGTGATCGGTTCGAGGTCGGCGCGCTCCTGCTGCGCGATCCGGTCGGCGATCCGTCATTGACGCCCCGATTCGCGAAATCTACTATGACCGTAGTAGCCATCGGGCTTGGAGGGGGTCGTCATGGCCATACCCGAGCGACACCTCACTCCGATCGACGCCGCGGCATGGTCGCCGCCGCTGCCGCAGGCCCCCGGCTTCGACCACTTCGTCGTCACGACGCCCGGCCTTCGTACGCACGTCGCCGCGATCGGCGCAGGCGAACCCGTGATGCTGTTGCACGGGTTCCCCCAGCACTGGTGGCAATGGCACGCCATCGCGCCGGTCATCGCCGCACGGGGCTACCGCGCGTACTGCCCTGACCTGCGGGGAGCCGGCTGGACGACGGCCGACGATCCTCGCATCGAACGCGAGAGCCGGCTGCGCGACCTGCTCGCCCTCCTCGATGCGCTCGACATCGAGCGCATGCACCTCGTGTCCCACGACATGGGCGTGATCACTGCCGTGCAGATGACCTACGACCACCCGGAACGGGTTCGAACGGCGGTGCAGCTCTCCGTACCCCCGGCCTTCATCACATTCAGCCCCAAGGTCGCCCCGGCCTTCCGGCACCTGCCCCCGCACTTCTGGCACCGCCCCGGCGCCTCACTCCGCGCGACGTTCTCCGAGGAGTTCGTCGCCCATCCGATGCCGCCGCACGTCGTCGACGCCCATCTCGCCCCGATGCGCCGCCGCGACATCGACGACGCGGTGCGTCCGCTCTTCCGCGGCATGGCGCTCCCCGAGGCGATGCGCATGGCCCGCGGCGTCTACCGCCGGCGGAGGCTCACGGTACCGACCCTCGTCGTGCTCGGCCGACCCGGTCATCCCTGGACCGAGGAGATCATCGGGCGCGTCTGCCGGCATCCGGAGCGGTACGCCGATCGCGTCGAGTTCGCCTACGTCGATGACGCGGCGCACTTCATCACCGACGACGCCCCCGCCGCGGTCGCCGACCTCGCGATCGACTGGTTCGAACGAGCCGCCTGATCCGGACCGGTCGAGCCACGCGTGCCGGTGGTACGCGATCGCCTACGTTCACCCGACGCCCCGGACGCCGTGCGGAGACTGACGCGGGGAAGGCACCCCGCGTTCCGCCTGAAGCGCTGACCCGCGCCCGGGCCCGGACGCGGCCGGAGCCGGCGAGCCCCGGCTACTCGGCCGCGGCGCGCAGGCGCGCGATCTCGTAGAGCGTCACGGATGCGGCGATGCCCGCGTTCAGCGACTCGGTCGCCGAGGAGATCGGGATCGAGACCACTGCGTCGCACGTCTCGGTCACGAGGCGCGAGAGCCCCTTGCCCTCGGACCCGACCACGATCACCACGGGCCGGTCGGCGAAGTCGAGGCCCGGCAGGCTCACGTCGCCGTCGCCGTCGAGGCCGAGCACGAACACCCCGCGCTCCTTGAGCGCCTTGAGCGTCTGCGTGAGGTTCGACGCCATCGCCACGGGGACCCGGGCGGCCGCGCCGGCGGACGTCTTCCACGCGGCGGCGGTGACCCCGACCGAGCGGCGCTGCGGCACGATGACGCCCTGGCCGCCGAAGGCGGCGGTCGAGCGGATGATGGCGCCGAGGTTGCGCGGATCGGTGACGCCGTCGAGCGCGACGAGCAGCGGGGTCTCCCCCGACTCGAGGACCTCGTCGAGCAGGTCGACCGGGTGCGCGTAGTCGTACGGCGGCACCTTGATGGCGACGCCCTGGTGCACCGCACCCTCGCCGGCGAGGCGGTCGAGCTCCGGCCGCATGACCTCGAGGACCGGGATGCCACGGCTCGTGGCGATCTTCAACGACTCCTTGACGCGGTCGTCCATCTCGATGCGCGCGGCCACGTAGAGCGTCGTCGCGGGGATGCGGGTGCGCAGCGCCTCGACGACGGAGTTGCGGCCCGAGAGGATCTCGGACTCGTCGCCCGACTTCGCGCGCCGCGCCGCGCCCGAGGCGCCGCGCGGAGCGCCCGGGCGCTGCACGTTGCGTCCGCCCGAGCGTGCGGCGGCGCGCTCGGCGGCCGCCTTCTTCTTGTAGGCCTGGTGGTACGGGCGGTCCTCGGCCTTCGGCGTGGGGCCCTTGCCCTCGAGCGCCTTCCGGCTGTGGCCGCCGGTGCCGACCTGCTTGCCCTTGCCCTTCTTGCGCACGGCCCCCGACCGCGACTTGCCGCTGCTGCCCTTCATGAGGTGAGGCTCCAATGCGTTCCGGTCTGACTGTCTTCGATGGTGATGCCGGCATCCGCGAGCTCGGCGCGGATGCGATCGGCGGAGGCCCAGTCCTTCGCGGCGCGCGCCGCGCGCCGGTCCTCGATGAGTCGGGCGACGAGCGCGTCGAGGGCGGATGCCGCGGGGCCCGCGTCCGTCGCCCACAACGCGTCGGTGGGATCGATGCCGAGCACGCGCACCATGGCGAGCACCTGCCCGCGCAGGGCCGCGGCAGCGCCGAGGTCCTCGCCGTCGAGCGCCTGGTTGCCGGCGCGCACGGTCTCGTGGAGCACGCCGAGCGCCTGCGGTACGCCGAGGTCGTCGTCCATGGCCTCCGCGAAGGCGTCGGGCCACGTGGCATCCGCCCCCTCGTCGGCGTACCGGGTCCCCGCGAGACGACGGTCGACGCGGGTGAGGAAGGTCCGGATGCGATCGACCGCGGCCTCGGCCTCGGCGAGGGAGTCCGGCGTGTAGTCGAGGATCGAGCGGTAGTGCGCCTGCCCGAGGAAGTAGCGCACGGCGAGCGGCGAGGCGAGGCTCGTGAGCTCGTGCGCGTACACCGAGTTGTGCAGCGACTTCGACATCTTCTGCCCGCCGACGTTCACGAGCCCGTTGTGCACCCAGTAGCGCGCGAAGGCATCGCCCGCGGCCGTGGTCTGGGCCAGCTCGTTCTCGTGGTGCGGGAAGCGCAGGTCGAGCCCGCCGCCGTGGATGTCGAACTCGGCGCCGAGGTAGCGCGCCGCCATGGCGGAGCACTCGATGTGCCATCCGGGCCGACCGGCGCCCCATGGCGAGTCCCACCCGGCGGAGACCGGCTCGGTGGCCTTGCGGCCCTTCCAGAGCGCGAAGTCCCGGGGGTCGCGCTTGCCGCGCGGGTCGCTGTCGGCGGCCGCCTCCATGTGGTCGCGCGATTGGCGCGTGAGCTCGCCGTAGGCGGGCCAGCTGGAGGTGTCGAAGTAGACGTCGCCCGATCCGTCGGGCGCCGGGTAGGCGTGGCCGAGGTCGATCAGCCGCTGGATGAGCTGCTGCATCTGCGTGACGCTCGCCGTCGCGCGGGGCTCGTACGTGGGCGCCAGGATGCCGAGCGCATTGTAGGCCGCGGTGAACTCGAGCTCGACGCGGTAGGCGAGCGACCACCACTGCTCGCCGATGCCGGCCTCGGCGGCGGCGTTCAGGATCTTGTCGTCGATGTCGGTGACGTTGCGCACGAAGGTCACGCGGTACCCCCGCGCGGTGAACCAGCGCCGCATGATGTCGTAGGCCAGCGCACTGCGGAGGTGGCCGATGTGCGGGCTCGACTGCACGGTCGGACCGCAGACGTACATGCCGACGTGCCCCTCCTCGAGGGGCACGAAGTCTCGCAGCGCCTGGGCCTTCGAGTCGTGGAGTCGCACGGTCACCCGTCAAGCGTACCGGCCGCCCGGGATCCGGGACGGGCGCCCGACCCGGCGGGATGCCTCGAGCGCGACCCTTCTCCCGACGGGTCGTTCGACCGGACGGATCCGGTCCCCGTCGCCTCGGAAGGAGCACGACCATGTCCATCGACCACCGCCCGCGCGACTCCGCCTCCACGGACGCCGCCGTCCCCGTCACGGAGCGCTCGACGGCACGCCGTCGCGCCCTAGCCCGATCGGCGGCCTGGATCGCGGTCGCCCTGTACGCCGCGCAGTTCGCCGTCGGCGCCGCCGCAGCTCTGGGCGGCTTCGACATCGACGATCACGCCCAGGGCCTCGGCGCCGCGTCGGAGGGCCTCGGCGGCCTCGCGTTCGTCGCCGGCGCCGTCGCGCTCGCCGTGCTCGCCCCCCGCGGCGCGCGGCTGGCCGCGTGGCTGCCGGCGGTCATCGGGCTCGGTGCGTCGGGCGGCACCATGGCCTGGGTCGCGGCCACCGGGATCGAGCCGCCCGTCGAGCTGTTCCTCGCCGAGGTGTCGCTCACCGCGATCGGCCTGGTCGTCGTCGGCGTGCTCGGCGCCCTCCGCCGCCGGGTCTGGCCGTGGTGGGTCGGGATCGCCGTCGCCCTGCTCATCCCGGTCATGTTCCTGGTGCCCGCGAACTCGATCCCGCTCGCCCTCGCCTGGACCGCGGTCGCGCTCACGGCGCGCCCGGTTGGACGGTCCTGACCCCCATGCCGACCCGTGGATACACTGCGGCCATGGCGCCCGGCCGAGAGCGACCCGCGCGACGCGCGGCGAGTCGCGTCGCGATCTCCCTCGTCGCGGTCGCGGTCGCGGCATCCGGCACCGTCACCCTCTACTCGATCCCCGCCGTCTGGCGCGCGCGCACTGCCGTCTGCGAGCCGGAACGGTGCCCGCTCGGCTCGCTCGGGGAGGATGCGGCGGCGCGGCTTCCGGGGCTCGGGATCGGGATCCACGGGTACGTCGCCGTCGGACTCGTGTCGTCGCTCCTCGTCGCCGCCGCCTGCCTCGCCGCGGCCGCCTTCCTGCTGCGAGGCGCCGCGGCGAGCCCGGAGCCGCGCGGGGCGATCACGGCCGCCGCAGCACTCACCGCGATCTCCGTCGGGTTCCCGCAGCTCGTGCCGGCACTGGTCGCCGAGCATCCGGCCCTCTGGTGGGCGGGTGCCCTCGTCGACGCATCCATCGTGCTGCTGGTCTGGTGGGTGGCGTCGTTCCCCGACGGGGTGGTCCGCGGGTGGTGGGGACGGGCGCTCGTCGTCGCCGGGTGCGCCTGGACGATCCTCTCAATCGGGGTATCCGCGACCGGTGAGGTGGGGCCGGTGGTCCCGGTCGCCACCGGGGTCGTCGTCGTGCTGGTCATCACGACCCTCGTCGCGAACATGGTCACGGGCGATCGCGAGCGACGACGCCTCACGGCGGGCACCGCCGCGGCCCTCGGGTCCGCCTTCGCGGCCCTCGGCATCGCCGCCGCGCTGCAGGGATCGGGCCTGGCTCCGACCGGCGGCGCGGTCGACCTGGCACTGCAACCGGTCCTGGTCACGGCGTTCCTCGCCATCCCGGTCGCCATCGCGTCCGCCGTGCTGCGCAATGGCCTGTGGGCCGAAGCGGCGCCCGTCACGCGGGTCGTCGCCGCGGCCGCCACCGCTCTGGCGGCGGTCGCGATCTACGTCATCGGGGCGCTCGGCCTCGCGGCCGCAGGCGCGGAACCCGCGGTGGCGTTCGCGCTCCCCGCCGCACTGCTCGGCATCGTCCTGCCGTGGGTCGACCGCGTCTCCCTGCGGGTGGCCCGGCGAGCACTCACCGGCAGCGACCTCGACCGGCGACGCCTGCTCGCGGAACTCGGATCGGGGCTCGCGCTGGCCGCCACGCCATCCCTCGCGCCCGACGTCGTGGCGGGCTCGATCGCCGAGGCGCTCGGGCTTCGCGGAGCCGCGATCGAGGTCGGAGACGAGTCCGGCGAGCACGCGGACGGGCTCGCCGTGCCACTCGTGCACGCCGGTCGACTCGAGGGCCGGCTGGTGCTCGAGCCGCGCCGTCCCGGCGAGCGCCTCGACTCGGCGCAGTCCGAGGCACTCGAACCCGTGTGCGCGCAACTCGCCGCCGTGCTCCACGGGCGCCGGCTGGCGCGCGAGCTCGACCGGTCGCGCCGTGCGCTGCTGGCCGCACGCGAGGACGAGCGGCGGCGCATCCGGGACGACCTGCACGACGAGCTCGGTCCGACGCTCGCCGCGGCGACGCTGACCCTCGGGGCGGCCGAGCGCGAGGCCGCACACGATCCCGGCGCCGCGGTCCACCTCGTCGGGGAGGCGCGGCAGCAGGTGACCCACGCCGTCGACGACGTCCGACGCATCGTCCGGGGGCTGCGCCCGCCGGCGCTCGACGACATCGGCCTGGTGGGCGCCGTCCGCGCCTACGCCGACGCAATGACCGGACCCGTGCGCGTGGAGGTGAAGGGGACCACGCCCGCGCTCTCCGCGGCGACGGAGGCGGCCGCGTACGCGATCGCGCTCGAGGCCATCTCCAACGCCGTCCGCCATTCCGGCGGATCGCGGTGCACCGTCTCGCTGGAGTTCGACGCCGGCCAGCTCGTCCTCCGCGTCGCCGACGACGGGCATGGTCCCGGCACCGGCGGGGTCGGCGTGGGCAGCGAGTCGATGGCGCGTCGTGCGCGCGAACTCGGCGGACGCCTGGAGGTCTCGGGCGGCACGACCGGGACGACCGTGGTGGCCCGCATCCCGGGCGCGGCGGTCGGCGTGGAGGCGCCGTGACCGAGGTGATCCGGGTCGCGATCGCCGACGACCACGCGCTCTTCCGGCAGGGCGTCCGGGCGATGCTCGCCGCCGTCGCTGACCTCGACCTGGTCGCCGAGGCCGAGGACGGCGAGGACGCCGTCCGCCTCGCCGTGACCGAGGCCCCGGACGTCCTCCTGCTCGACATCCGGATGCCGCGCCGCAGCGGCATCGACGCCCTCGGTGCGATCCGCGCACGTGCGCCCGGCGTCCGCATCGTCATGCTCACGATGGTCGACGACGACGAGGCGGTCGCGGCCGCCCTCCGCGAGGGTGCCGTCGGCTTCGTGCTCAAGGGCGCCGATCCTGACGAACTGGTCCGCGTCGTCCGCGCGGCCGCGCGCGGGGAGATGCTGCTCGGCGCCGGCATCGCGCCGCGGGCGGTGGCGCTCCTGCAGCCCGCAGGCGGTCCGTGGCGGCCGCCCCTTCCCGAGCTGCGCGAACGGGAGCGCGAGGTGCTCGACCTGCTCGCCGCGGGCCACGATCCGGCCGGGATCGCCCGTCGGCTGCACCTGAGCGTGAAGACCGTGCGGAACGTGCTCGCCGGAATCCCCGCCCGGCTGGGCGTGTCGACCAGGGACGAGGCGATCCGGCGGGCGCGGGCCGCGGGGCTCGGCCGTGGATGACAGGCCGTGCTCGGCCGTGCCTCGGCTCAGGCCGGGAGGATGCTCGCCGTCGCGAGTGCGGTGACGCCCTCGCCTCGGCCGGTGAAGCCGAGGCCGTCGGTCGTGGTGGCGGCGACGCTCACCGGCGCCCCGACGATCCGCGTCAGCGCGGCCTCGGCCTCGGCCCGCCGCGGGGCGAGCTTCGGGCGGTTGCCGATCACCTGCACCGACACGTTGCCGACGCGCCACCCCGCCTCGGCGAGACGCCGCACGGTCTCGACGAGGAACACCTCGCCGTGGGCGCCCGAGAACCTCGGGTCGTCGGTGCCGAACATCCCGCCGATGTCCCCGAGTCCGGCGGCCGCGAGCAGCGCGTCGCAGATGGCGTGCGCGACCGCGTCGCCGTCGCTGTGGCCCGAGAGTCCGCGCTCACCGGGCCACTGCAGGCCGGCGAGCCGGAGGGGGGTGTCGGCGTCCTCGGCGAACGCGTGCACGTCGACGCCGGTGCCCACCCGTGGAGCCGGTGCGTGCGGGGGCAGGGCCCGATGCGCCGCCCGCTCGGCGGCCGCGGCACCGGTGCCGCCGCGGGCGGCCACGAGCTGCTCGGCCCGATCGAGGTCGGAGGGCACCGTGATCTTGAACGCCCGCGCATCGCCGGGGACGACATCGACCGGCACGCCCGCCTCAGCGACGAGGGCGGCGTCGTCGGTGAAGTCCGCCGCGGCGCCGGCGTACGCCGACTCGAGCACCTCGCGGGGGAAGCCCTGCGGCGTCTGCATCGCGGCGAGCTCGGACCGGTCGACGGTCTCGAGGATCCGACCCTCCCCGTCGACGCGCTTGACGGTGTCGACCACGGGCAGGCCGGGAACGATGCCGTGCCCGCGCGCCTCGACCGCGGCGGCGACCTCGTCGAACACCGCGGCGGGCGCGAGCGGGCGCGCCGCATCGTGCACGAGCACGATCTCGGTCTCGCGGGGCAGCTCGGCGAGGCCCCGCGCCACCGACTCCTGCCGGGTCAGCCCGCCGGCGACGACCGCGAAGCCGGCGGAGACGGCGAGCGCTCGGGACTCGTAGCGTCGTCGCACCTCGTCGACCCGCTCGGCCGGGGCGACGACCACGACGTGCGGTGCGTCGCGCATGCCGAACACGGCATCCAGCGCCACCCCGAGGATGGTGTCGCCGCCGAGCGGCACGAGCGCCTTGGGCTCGGCGTGCCGGAGCCTGGTGCCGCTGCCGGCGGCGACGACGATGACGGCCACGGTGGAGTCGTTCACGTCTCCACCGTAGTCCCGCCGTGCGAACCCGACCGGCCCGTCTCGTCGACGTCCGATCACCCGCGAACGGACGCCCGGGGCGGTCGTGGACGATGCCCGGACACGACGATCGCCGCCGGGCCGGGGGCCGCGGCGGCGATGGTCTGCTGCGTCGAGCGCTAGGAGGCGAGCACCTCGTCGAGCACCGTCGAGGCCTGCTCCTCATCGGTCTTCTCGGCGAGCGCGAGCTCCGAGATCAGGATCTGGCGTGCCTTGGCGAGCATGCGCTTCTCGCCGGCCGACAGGCCGCGGTCCTGGTCGCGGCGCCACAGGTCGCGCACGACCTCCGACACCTTGATGACATCACCCGAGGCGAGCTTCTCGAGGTTCGCCTTGTAGCGACGCGACCAGTTGGTCGGCTCCTCGGTGAAGGGGGCGCGCAGCACCTCGAAGACCTTGTCCAGGCCCTCCTTGCCGATCACGTCGCGCACGCCGACGAGGTCGACGTTCTCGGCGGGGACCTCGATGACGAGGTCACCCTGCGTGACGTTCAGCTTGAGGTAGAGCTTCTCTTCGCCCTTGATGATTCGTTTCTTGACTTCGACGATCGTTGCGGCACCGTGGTGGGGGTAAACGACGGTCTCGCCAACCTCAAAAAGCATGAATAGACGTCCTTTCGGCAACTTTCAGGATATCACACCGAGGTAGTGCTAAGGTTCCGCCTCCGCTCCCCGAGGCCGCCGTCGCCGTAGGCTACACTCGACTCGATCCCACGCGCGCCGGGGCTCATTCCGCTGCGCGCACGCTCGTCCCTTGGAGGTCCTGTGAAGGCGCGTCTCGCGGCATCCGTCGCCCTGGCTCTCGGCATCGCCATCGGCGGCAGCGGGTGCGCCATGCTGACCTACCAGGCGACGACCGAGAAGTACGACGCGAGCGACGGCGTCTCCGCCGACCTCGGCGCGCTCGACGTGCGCAACGTGCTCATCGTGAGCGACGACGGCGTCGAGGGCAACCTCGTGATGTCGGTGACCAACACCGGCGACGACGACGAGACGCTCGAGGTGGAGCTCGTCGATGGCGGCGACACGTTCGAGGTCGACGTCGACGCGGGCGAGACCGTCTCGCTCGGCACCGAGGAGGAGGAGCCGCTGCTCATCGAGGACCTCGACGCCGAGGTCGGCGGCCTCGTCGAGGTGTACCTCCAGGCCGGCAGCGCCGAGGGCGTCCAGATCAACGTCCCCGTCCTCGACGGTCGCCTCCCCGAGTACGAGGACCTCGTCCCGTAAGGGCGATCCCCACGCTTCCGAGAGCGGATGCCGCGGCGCGAGCCGGGGCATCCGCTCTTCTCGTTCGCGGCGCAGCGCCGGGTGGGCCGCCGCCGGGCGCCCGCTACGCCTCGAAGCGGTAGCCGAGCCCTCGCACGGTCACCAGCTGGATCGGCTCGGACGGCGTGACCTCGATCTTCGAGCGGATGCGCTTGATGTGCACGTCGAGCGTCTTGGTGTCGCCGAAGTAGTCGCTCCCCCAGACGCGGTCGATGAGCTGCCCGCGCGTCAGCACGCGGCCGGCGTTGCGCATGAGCAGCTCGAGCAGCTCGAACTCCTTCAGCGGCATCGCGACGGCCTCGCCCTCGACCTCGACCGTGTGCCGGTCGACGTCCATGCGCACGCGGCCGGCCTCGATGATCGCCTCGTCGAGGTCGTCGGGCTCGGTCCGGCGGCGCAGCACCGCCCGGATGCGGGCGAGGAGCTCCCGCGTCGAGTAGGGCTTCGTGACGTAGTCGTCGGCGCCGAGTTCGAGCCCCACCACGATGTCGACCTCGGAGTCCTTGGCGGTCAGCATGATGACCGGCACGCTCGAGCGCTGGCGGAGCTCGCGGCACACCTCGGTACCGGGCATGCCCGGGAGCATGAGGTCGAGCAGGACGAGGTCGGCGCCGTCGCGGTCGAACGCGGCGACCGCGGCCAGGCCGTCGGCCGCCACCTCCACCTCGTAGCCCTCGCGCTCGAGCAGGAAGCTCAGCGGGTCGCTCAGCGCGATCTCGTCCTCGACGAGCAGGATGCGGGTCACTCTCGGTCTCCTCCGGATGATGCGGCGGGAAGTGCCGCCGCGATGCGGGTCTTGGCGTCCTCGCCGACGGGCTCGGACGCGTGGGGCTCGGCGTCGACGTCGGCCGGGGCGGGCTCGCGCGGGATGGGCTGCTCGGCGAGCGGAAGCCGGATGGTGAAGGTCGACCCGCGCCCCGGGCGGGACCAGACCCGCACGTCGCCGCCGTGGTTCTGCACGGTGTGCTTGACGATCGAGAGTCCGAGCCCGGACCCGCCGGTGTTGCGCGAGCGCGCCTGGTCGACGCGGTAGAAGCGCTCGAACACCCGTTCCGCGTCGTCGAGCGCGATGCCGATGCCCTGGTCGGCGACCGAGATCTCGACGGCGTCGTCGTCGACGATCACGCCCACGCCGACCCGGCCGCCCTCGTTGGAGTACGAGATGGCGTTGGAGATCAGGTTGTGCAGGGCCACCACGAGCAGCGCCTCGTCGCCGTACACCTCGGACCGGGACTTCGCGCGCACCGCGACCTCGACGCCCTTGGCGGCGGCGACGACGCGGTTCTGGTCGACGGCGGCCGCGACCACTCGGTCGACGTTCACGAGCTCGTCGCGGCGCAGCGCATCGCGCGCCTGCAGCCGGCTCAGCTCGATGACCTCGCTCGTGATGTGGGCGAGCCTCGTCGACTCGATCCCGAGGCGATCGGCGAAGCGACGGACCTGGTCGGGTTCGTCGGCGGCGTGGTCGAGGGCTTCGGCGAGCAGGCTGACCGACGCGATGGGCGTCTTCAGCTCGT
>NZ_JBEPKA010000018.1:0-71018 GCF_040496015.1 Agromyces litoreus | reverse complement strand
CCCCGTCGGATGCGGCGGCGTCCGCCGCATCGCACCGTCGCCCGACGGCCTCGAACGGTACGAGGTCAAGCACCTCTGGCTCGCGCCGGCGGCGCGCGGGCGCGGCGGGGGTCGGATGCTGCTCGACGAGCTCGAGCGTCGCGCCGTCGGGTTCGGCGCGCAGGAGCTGGTGCTCGACACCAACGCGAGCCTCGCCGCGGCGGGCCGGCTCTACGCGTCGCGCGGCTACGCGGCCATCGAGCCCTACAACGAGAACCCGAACGCCACGAACTGGTACGGAAAGCCGGTCACGACCCCCGCCGGCCCAGCCGACTGATCCCGCTCGCCCGGCCGCGCGGGACGCTCAGAGCGCGTACGTGTCCGGCAGGCCGGTGCGCAGCTCGGGCGGCAGGTGGGCGAGGTCGTTGTGCACGACGAGCGTCCAGGGCCGGCCCGGTGCGCGCTGCGTGAGCACCGTGAGCCCGCAGTTCGCCTGGTTGATCGTCGCCCAGCGCCATTCCGGTGCGCCGAGGACCTCCCGTACGAACCATCCGATGACGAAGTTGTGGGTGATCAGCAGGTCGTGCCGGTCCTCGCGGTGCGAGCGGAGGAACTCGGCGTTCGCGTCGGCCATCTGCGCGCGGCCGGCCTCGAAGTCGAGCTCGGTGAAGGAGCCGAAGAAGGGCGCGTAGGCCGCGGGCGTCTCCGGGGCGGGGCCCGACGGGACGCAGTCGAACAGCAGCGGCGACGGCTCGGGCTTCAGTGCCGGGAGCTTCTTCGCGATGATGTCCGCGGTCTCGGCGGCGCGCTGGAGCGGCGAGTGGTAGGCGGCGTCGAACGGGATGCCGCCGAGGCGTTCGGCGAGCAGTTCGGCCTGTCGGCGTCCGCGCGGCGAGAGGGGGCCGTCGGGGAGGCCGTGTTCGGCGTCGAGCTGCTCGCCGTGTCGGACGAGGTAGAGGTGGTGGGGCACGGTCGGGTCCTGAGGTCGGGGCGTCGCTAGGCGACGTCGGATCGGGCATCGGGCTGGTCGACGACGGACCGGAAGGTCCGTTCGTCCACCGGGCCGACGGCGACGAGCGAGAACGGCCGGGCGGCCAGTTCCGTCGCGAGCGCGCGGACGTCGTCGGCAGTGACGCGTCCGACGCGGCGCAATGCCTCGTCGAGGTCGGCGAATTCCCCCAGCGCGAGCTCGGCGCGGCCGAGTCGCGACATCCGCGTGTCGGAGTCCTCGAGCGCGAGCGCCGAGGCGCCGCCGAGGTAGCCGGTCGCGCGGGTGAGCTCGTCGTCGGTCACGCCGTGGTGGGCGAGCCGCTCGAGCTCCGTCCGCATGAGCGCGGCGACGGTCGCCGCGTTCTTCGGCGCGCACCCCGCGTACATGCCGAAGACCCCGGCGTCCGAGTATCCGGGTGCGAACGAGTAGACGGCGTAGGCGAGGCCCCGCCGTTCCCGGATCTGCTGGAACAGCCGCGAGGACATGCCCGCGCCGAACACCGTGTTCAGCACGCTCAGCGTCGCGCGGTCGTCGTCGGTCGCGACGAGGCCCGGCACGCCCATCACGAGGTGGGCCTGCTCCCCCGGGCGATCGACCACGGTCAGCGGCGACCTCCCTTCCACGAGCGCCGGCTCGGTGGGCCGGCGGTCGACGGGAGCGGCGGCGACGTCGAGGTCCCATCCGGCCGCGGCGAGCGCCTCGGTGAGGCCGCTGACGAGCGCGTCGTGGTCGACGGCGCCCGCCGCCGTCACGACGAGGTCGCGGGCCCGATAGCTCGCCCGGTAGTGCTCGCGCACGGCGTCGCGCGTCGCGGCCGAGATCGTCGCGGGATCTCCGCCGATCGGTCGCGCGAGCGGGTGCGTGCCGAGCACGGCCTCGAAGAACCGCTCGTTCGCGACGTCCGCCGGGTCGTCGCCGGCCATCGCGAGCTCCTCGAGGATGACGCCGCGTTCGCTCTCGAAGTCGTCGGGGTCGAGCACCGAGGAGGTGAACATGTCGGCGAGCACCTCCACGGCCATCGACAGGTCGCGGTCCTGCACCTTGGCGAAGTAGCAGGTGTACTCCTTGGCGGTGACGGCGTTGTGCTCGCCGCCGACCGCGTCGAACGCGACCGCGATGTCGAGGGCGCTCCGGGTCGCGGTGCCCTTGAACAGCAGGTGCTCGAGGAAGTGCGTGGACCCGAAGGTCGCGGAGTGGCCGGTCTCGGCGGGGTGCTCGTCGCGCGAGCCGACCGCGACCCAGAAGCCGACCGTGGCGCTGCGGCTGCCCGGCATCTGCTCGCTCAGGACGCGGACCCCCGACGGGAGGACCGAACGACGGACGAGCGTGTCGCCGGCCGCCCGGAAGGTGAGTTCGGGCTCACCGAGCTGGAGGTCGACGGCGCCGTTCACCCGTCCAGCCTAAGCCACGCGGCGGCGCGTCGCCGCCGGGAGCGCGGCCGTCGGGGCTCAGGCCGACGCGCGGTCGAGCTCCACGATCTCGGACCGGTGCAGCTCCACGGAGGCCGCCGCGAGCAGCGCGTCGACCTGCTCGGGCCGGCTCACGGCCGCGACCGGCGCGACGACGTTCGGGCGGCCGAGGAGCCAGGCGATCGCGACGGCCGCCGGGACCGTCCCGTGCGCGAGCGCGACCTCGTCGAGCGCGCGCAGGACGCGCAGGCCCCGCCGGCCGAGGTGTCGCGCCCGCGGGTCGCCCCCCGGCTCGCGGCGGAGATCGGATCGCCGGCGGACGGCGCCGCCGAGGAATCCGTGCGCGAGCGCGGTATGGGCCAGCACCGGGATCCCCTGCGCGTGGGCGACGAGCTCGGTCGCGCCCTCGAACCCGCGCCGCTCGAGCAGGTTGTAGCGTGCGGTCATCACCTGGAATCGGGGCAGTCCGTTCGCGGCGAGCACGCGGGCCTCGATGAGCCGTTCGGGCGTGAGGTCCGACGCGCCGACCGTCCGCACCTTGCCCGCGGCCACCAGCGCATGGACCGCACCGAGACGTTCCTCGAGCGGGACCTCGGGGTGGTCGTCGCGCAGGCAGAGCACGTCGATCCGGTCGACGCCGAGACGCATGAGCGAGGCGTCGACCGAGCGCGCGATCGACGCCGGTGCGAGCCCGACGCCGTCCGGCTGCCGCCCGATCGCCGCGACGACGCCGATCCGGTCGTGCGCGCCGCGTGAGCGGACCCACTCGCCGATGACGGTCTCGCCGACGCCGTCCGCCGCGCCGTCCGCGGCATCGACGAGCGTGCCGCCGAGTGCGACGAACCGATCGAGGATCGCGGCCCCCGCCGCGGTGCCGAGCCTCCGGCCGAACGCGCTCGTGCCGAGTGCGAGCGGATGCGCCTCGATGCCGGTCTCGCCGATGCCGGCGCGCCTGGCGACCGGGATGGGCCCGGACACCGCGTTCGTCTCGAGATCGACAGTCGTCGTGGACGGGTCGCGCTCGTCCGGCTCCCCCATGCGATCCGGCGCCGCGACGGCGGCGGCCGGCAGCGCGTGTCGTCGTGTCACGCGATCCTCCTCCCCAGGATTGGATACGAGGGTATGTCAGGAACGAACGAGGTCGTTGCGCCTGACGGGTCGCGTTACCCAATTGTTGGTGAACGGCACGTTCCCGATGGCGTGCGCGCCGGGTATTGCGGCCGGATTGAACACTCGTTTAGCATGTTGAACATGCGTTCAGTGCGGGCCGAGGACGCCACCACGGTGGCCCGCATCCGCGATGCCGCGGTGGCGCGGTTCGGGGCGCGGGGCTACGCCGACACGAGCCTGCGCGACATCGCCGCCGACGCAGGCGTCAGCGCGGGGCTCGTGATCCACCACTTCGGCTCGAAGGAGGGGCTGCGGCGCGCATGCGACGAATGGCTCGTGCGCCAGCTCATGGACGAGAAGGACCGCACGAACACGGGCGCGGTCAGCGCGGCGATCCGGGAGTGGCTCGAGGACCCAGTGCGGTTCCGCGGCGTCCTCGACTACCTCGCCAGCATGATCGCCGACGGCACGCCGGGGGGCGAGCGCCTCTTCGACCTCCTGCTCGCCGAGACCCGCGCGATGCTCGATCGCGGCGTCGCCGACGGCGCCATGCGCGACTCCGGCGACCCCGAGCTCCGGGCCGTCATGATGACGGTGTACGGCCTGGCCCCACTGCTGCTGCGCACGCAGCTGGCGCGCGTGCTCGGCGCGCCGATCGACTCCCCCGCCACGGTGCGCCGGATGACCATGCCCACGCTCGAGCTCTACACGCACGGCCTGTACACCGACACGCGACTGCTCGACGCCGCCCGCGACGCGCTCGCCGCGGCATCCGCGGGCCACGCCGCCGAGTCGCCCGACGCCGACCCGGTCCCGCACGTCCGCTCCGACAAGGGTCCCGGCAACCCGGTGCAGGACCCGGATCCTCCGGTCGAGGGAACCGCGCGCCCCTGAGGCACGCTCTCCCATCCCCATCGACCACGAGAGGACCCCGATGACCACCGACACCGGAGCCGCCGTCAGCACGCGCGGACTCGTCAAGCGCTACGGCGCCACCACCGCCCTGCACGGCCTCGACCTCGACATCCCGCGCGGCAGCGTGTTCGGGATGATCGGGCCGAACGGCGCAGGCAAGACCACGACCATGCGACTGCTGCTCGACATCATCCGCCCCACGTCGGGCGAGCTGGCCGTCCTCGGCCGCTCGCCCCGCGAGGGCGCCGCCGGACTCCGCCGCCGCATCGGGTACCTGCCCGGCGAACTCCACCTCGGCACGCGTGTGAAGGGCCGCGAGTTCCTCGCGCACTACGCCGAGATCTCCGGCCCCGTCCGCCCGAGCGCGGTGGACGACCTCGCCGACCGGCTCGGCGTCGACCTCGGTCGACCCGTCCGCAGCCTGTCCAAGGGCAACAAGCAGAAGATCGGCCTGATCCAGGCGTTCATGCACGAGCCCGAGCTGCTCGTCCTGGACGAGCCGACGAGCGGACTCGACCCGCTCGTGCAGCAGGAGTTCCACGCGATGCTGCACGAGGCGAAGGCCAAGGGCCAGACGGTCTTCCTGAGTTCGCACGTCCTGAGCGAGGTCCAGCAGACGGCGCACGAGATCGCCATCCTCAAGCAGGGTCGCATCGTCGAGCGCTCGACGGTCGCCGCGCTCCGCGAGAACGCGGTGCGGCACGTCAAGGTCGTCGTGGCCGAGGCGGATGCCGCCGACGCGCGCGCCACGCTCGACTCGCTCCACGGGGTTGCCGGCCTCGCTGCAGTGCCGAACGGTCCCGGCACCGTCGCGCTGTCCGCGACGCTCGACGCCCACGTCGATGCCTTCGTCAAGGCCGTCGCGCGCCTCGACGTCATCGACCTGACGATGGAGGAACCCGACCTCGAGGAGATGGTGCTCGCGTACTACGGCGCCGACGTCTCGTCCACGGCGGAACCCGTCCAGGACGACCGGAAGGCGGCGAAGCGATGAGCCGCGCACTCCCCCTGTTCCGCCGATCGATCCTCGACGGCTGGCGCGGCCTCGTGGGCTGGACGATCGGCATCCTCGCGGCGCTGTTCCTCTACCTGCCGCTGTACCCCTCGTTCGGTGGCAACGGCCAGATGCAGCAGATCATCGACACGCTGCCACCCGAGCTCGTCAGGTCGCTGAACTACGACCAGATCGGATCGGGACCGGGGTACGCCCAGGCGACGTTCTACGGCCTCATCGGATTCGTGCTCCTCACGATCGCGGCCGTCGGATGGGGCACGGAGGCGATCGCGAACGACGAGGAGAACGGCCAGCTCGAACTCACGCTCGCCCATGGCGTGCTCCGCGGGCAGGTTCTCGCCGAGCGCGCGGCCGCGGTGCTCGTCAAGCTCGTGTGGCTGTCGACCGTGAGCGTCGTGGTCGTCATGGCGCTCAACGAGCCCTCGGAGCTCGGGATCGAGTTCGGCAACCTCGTCGCGACCGCCGTCGCATTCCTCGGGCTGGTGTCGCTGGCCGCAGCGGCGGCGATCGGCGTCGGCGCCGTCACGGGCCGTCGGTCCTGGGCGGTCAGTGCCGGTTCGGGCGTCGCGGTGTACGCGTACGCGCTCAACGCCCTCGGGAACCAGAGCGACGACCTCTCGTGGCTGCACGACTGGTCGCCGTACAGCTGGGCGTACGGCGACTCGCCGATCCTGAACGGATGGGACGGCACGATCTGGCTGAACTACGTCGTCGTCGCCGCCCTGCTCGCGGTCGGCTGGCTCGTGTTCCGTCGCCGCGACATCGCGGTCTGAACGAGCGGATGCCGCAGCGTGCGCCCCGTGCGGGGCGGCGCCGCGGCATCCGCCGGTCGATCTATCGACCGACCTTCCCGAGCAGCCCGGCGACCGGCGCGAGCACGGTCGGGCGGGCGGCGACCCAGGCCGCCGCGATGACGACGACCGAGCCGACGAAGAGCCAGAACCCGAGCCAGCCGTCGCCGTCCTGCGCCGCGTACATGTGGTTGAGGTTGCGGAGGGCACCGGTGAGGAACACCAGCGCGACGTGCACGACGATGAATCCGACGAAGTACAGCATCACCGGGAAGTGCACCGCGCGCGCCCATTCCACCGGGTAGATCCGGTTGAGCCGCGCCGCGTGCTTCGGCCACAGCCCCGACATCCGCGCGCCGGTGATCGCCGCGAGCGGCGCCGCGATGAAGATCGTCGCGAAGTAGGCGAGCACCTGGAGGCTGTTGTAGTTGACCCAGCCGTCCTCGAGCGGCCAGTCGAGCGAGAGGTACTGCAGCGCGGCCGACACCGCGTTCGGGACGATCTCCCAGCTGGTCGGCACGACGCGCATCCACTGGCCCGTGACGACGAGCAGCACGACGAAGACGATGCCGTTGACGAGCCACAGGACGTCGAGCGACTGGTGGAACCAGAGGGTGAGGCTGATCCTGCTCCCCTGGCCGCCCTTCGACCAGCGCGGCGTCCAGTACGCCGGCGGGCGCCGTTCCGTGCGCACCTGCAGGCCCGAGCGGATGATCAGCACGATGAGGAACACGTTGAAGAAGTGCTGCCAGCCGAGCCATGCCGGGAACCCGACCGGCGCACCCTCCGGCAGGGCGGTCTCGCCGGGGTAGGTCGCGAGGAAGTCCTGCATGGCATCCAGCCCGAGGAACCACCGGGTGAGCTGGACGACGATGGTCGCGGCACCGATGATCGCGAGGACGCCCACGACGGATGCGCCGACCCACTGCCTGGGCGTCAGGGGGCCGTATCGCTTCGCGTCCGGCTGCGCGGAGGCGCCGGAGGCCGCGGGTCGATCGGCGGGCGCGGCGGCGTCGGCCGCCGCGGTCGACGTCACGGCCGCGGCCGCCCGGGCCGAGGGTTCGGGCGGCGCTGCGGATGCCGCGGGCGCGGGCGTCGTCGCGGGCGTCGCCGGCGCGGGCGCGGGCGTCGTCGCCGCCGTCGTCGTCGTCGGAGGCGTCACGTCGGACGACGCCGCGGACGAGGACGGCGCTGCCGGAGACTCCGCGGCCGGGGCGGATGGCGCGGCGACAGCGGTCGACGCGGGCCCAGCGGCCGGCGCAGGGGCGGCCGCGACCGGCTCGGCGGCGGACTCGACCGGCGGCGGCCAGGGTTCTCCCCCGGGAATCCGAGGCAGACCCCGGCGGAGCGCCGCGCCGGCCACCACACCCGGAGCGGAGGTACGGCGCGCGACAGGCGGCGCCGTGCTCGCGGAATCCGCGACGACGTCGGGCTCGACCGGAGCACCGGGTCGGACGGCGGGCTCGGCCTCCATCGGCTCGGACGCCATGGTGTCGCGGGCGGGTTCGGCCTCAGGCCACGGTCGACCGCCGCGGACGCGGGGCAGGCCACTGCGGAGCCGGCGACCCGCGGCGCCGGCGACGACTGCGGCGACCGGCGCGGACGCCTCGGCGGGCGATGCCGTCGGCGCGACGTCGACCGTCTCCGCGGGCGGCGCCGTCGGCCGGCCGAGTGTCGTCACCGGCGCACGGGACTCCGCGGTGGCGTGGACCGACCCGTCATCGTCCTCGCCCGGGGCGAAGCCGGCGGGTGGCCAGGGCTCGCCGCCGCGCCGGCGGGGAAGTCCCCTGCGGAGGTTCCGTGCCACGGCCACGCGTCAGCGCTTCCGCTCGGCGAGGGCGCTGATCAGCTGCGGCACCACGGTGAAGACGTCGCCGACGACGCCGAAGTCGGCGACGTCGAAGATCGGCGCGTCGGGGTCCTTGTTGACGGCGACGATGTTCTTGGCCGTCTGCATCCCGGCGCGGTGCTGGATCGCACCCGAGATGCCGAGGGCGATGTACAGCTGCGGCGAGACCGCGACCCCGGTCTGGCCGACCTGGTGGTTGGCCGGGATGTAGCCCGCGTCCACGGCCGCGCGCGATGCGCCCACGGCAGCGCCCAAGGCGTCGGCGAGCTCCTCGACGAGCGCGAACTTCTCGGCCGAGCCGAGGCCGCGCCCGCCGGAGACCACGCGCTTCGCGCCTCGCAGCTCCGGACGGCTCGACCGTTCGGTCACCGCCTCGACCGACTCGATCGCGGCCGCCGCCGCGCCCGACGCCGGGACGTCGAGCGACTCGAGCGCGACGGGCCGCGCCTCGGCACGCGCATCGATGGCGCCCTGGCGGACGGTGACGACGAGGGGACCGAACGTCGCCGCCGAGTCGACGGTGTACGCGGCGCCGTACACGGAGTGATGGGCGAGCACGCCCTCGTCGTCTCGCGAGACGCCGACGGCGTCCACGGCGATCGGGGCGGCCGTCCGGGCGGCGAAGCGGCCCGCGACGTCGCGGCCCTCGATCGAGTTCGAGATGAGCACGGCGTCCGGCGACACGCTCGCCGCCGCCGCCGCGAGGGCGTCGACCTGCGGGACCGTGAGCTCGGACTGCGTCGCGGTCGTCTCGGCGACCAGCACGCGCTCGGCTCCGAGCGCGGCCGCCTCCTCGGCCAGCGACTGCGCACCGCCGGGGGCGGCGACGATCAGGGCGACCGGGGCGCCGATTCCGGAGGCGGCCGCGATGAGCCCGGGCGCACTGGTCGCGAGCTCACCGCCCGGCGTGACCTCGAGCAGGACGAGGATCGGGGCTGCGTGGGTGTCGGTCATGATCGTCCTCTCAGACCAGGCGGTTCTCGATCAGGAACTCGGCGATCCTCGTGCCGCCGTCACCCTCGTCAGTGACCTTGGTCCCCGCCGCGCGCGGCGGCTTCTCGGCGACGGCGGTCATGATCGACACGGCGACGGAGAGGTCGTCCGGCTCGATTCCGAGCTCGGCGGCGCCGAGCGTCTCGAACGGCTTCTTCTTCGCGGCCATGATGCCCTTGAAGTTCGGGAAGCGGGCGTCGGGGAGCGCCTCGGTGATCGAGATGACGGCCGGGAGCGACGCGCTGACGCGCATCGTGCCGCCGTCGACGTTGCGCGTGCCCGAGACCGACCCGTCGGCGATGTCGACGGAGGCGAGCGCCGTCGCATTCGGCACCTCGAGCAGTTCCGCGAGCATGGCGGGGAGCACCCCGCCGCTGCCGTCGGTCGAGAGGTTGCCGGTGATGACGAGGTCGAACCCGGTGCGTCGGATCGCCGCGGCGAGGGTGCGTGCGGTGAGGCCGAGATCCGCTGCGGCCAGGTCGGGGTCCGCGATGTGCACGGCCGAGCCGGCGCCCATCGCCAGGCCCTTGCGGATGGTCGTCGCGGCGCTCTCGGGCCCCATCGACATGACGATGACCTCGGTGTCGGCGTGCGCGTCCGCGTGGGCGAGCGCCACCTCGAGCGCCCGCTCGCCGATCTCGTCGAGCACGGCCTCGCTCGCGGCGCGGTCGGCCAGGCCCGTCTCGAGGTCCAGCTTCCGCTCCCCGTACGTGTCGGGGACCTCCTTCACGAGGACGACGATCTTCATCAGGCTCCGGTTCCTTCCTCGAATCCGCCGTGGGCGTCCGCCCGCCGTACGACCGCCTCGGCCTGGCGCAGCAACGGCGCATCGACCATCTGCCCCCGGAAGGCGAACACGCCGTCGCCCTCGCGGGCGGCGGCCTCGGCGAGCATAGCGCGCGCCCACTCCAGGCGCTCGGCATCGGGCGCGTACGCGGCCCTCACGACCTCGACCTGGCGCGGATGCACGCACGCCGTGGCGGCGAACCCGAGCGCAGCCGCGTCCTCGGCCTCCGCGCGGAGGCCCTCCGCGTCGGCGAGGTCGAGGTGGACCGCGTCGATCGCCGCCACGCCGTGCGCGCCGGCCGCGAGCAGCGCCTGGGACCTGGCGTGCCGCGCGACGTCGCGGTAGCGGCCGTCGGGGTTACGGCTCGACCCGCCGCCGAGCGAGGCGACCAGGTCCTCCGCGCCCCACATGATCGCCGACACGATCGACACCGATGCGATCTCGGGGGCGGAGAGCACCCCGCGCGCGGTCTCGCACAGCGCGACGACGTCGAAGTCCTCGAGCCGCACGAGATCGGCCGTGCCCTCGCACTTGGCGAGCATGACCGTGCGGTAGGCGGTGCGCCGGAGCGCCGCGAGGTCGTCGGCGAGGTGGGGCGTGGATGCGGGGTTCACGCGCACGATGACGCGCGCCGGATCGATGGGGTTCGCGACGAGCGACTCGCGCGCCGCCGACTTCGCGCCCTCGGCCACGGCGTCCTCGAGGTCGAGGATCACCGCGTCGGCGCGCTCGGCCGCCTTCGCGTAGCGGTCGGGCCGGTCGGCCGGACAGAACAGCAGCGCGGGACCGAACGGGAACGGCGGGTGCGTCATCCGCTCGCCCCTCCGCGCTCGGACGACCGCGCTTGGCCCGCGTCGCGGGTCCAGACGAGCATCGTGCGCGACGCCGTGGCGACCACGGCGCCGTCCTGGTTCCGCGCGGTGTGCGCGAGCACGACGATGCCCTCGCCGGGCCGAGACGACGACAGCCGCTTCGACTCGACGACGCTCTCGCCGTACAGGGTGTCGCCCACGAACACCGGGTTCGGGAACGCGACCGAGCCGAACCCGAGGTTGGCGACGAGCGTGCCCTGCGTGAGCTGACCCACCGACTGGCCCACGAGGGTCGACAGCGTGAAGAGCGAGTTCACGAGGACGCGGCCGAACGGCTGGCGGGCCGACCAGGCCGCATCCAGGTGCAGCGGCTGCGGGTTCATCGTGAGGGTGGTGAAGAGGACGTTGTCGGCCTCCGTCACCGTGCGGCCGGGGCGGTGCAGGTAGCGCACGCCCTCCTCGAACTCCTCGAACCAGAGTCCGCGCTGCACGACCTCGCGCATCTCGGCATCCGTCACGTTCGCTCCCTCCCTCCGGCGGCCGAGCCGCCCTATCCGGCCAGCCCGAGCTCGCGCGCGATGACCATGAGCTGCACCTCGTTGGTGCCCTCGCCGATCTCGAGGATCTTCGAGTCACGGTAGTGGCGGGCCACGGTCGTCTCGTTCATGAAGCCCATGCCGCCGAAGATCTGCGTGGCGTCGCGCGCGTTGAGCATCGCCGCGTCGCTCGCGACGAGCTTCGCGATCGCCGCCTCCTTCTTGAACGGCATCCCCGCGTCGGCGCGGCGCGCCGCGTCGTGCCAAGCGAGCCGGGCGGTGTGCACGCGGGCCTGCATGCCGGCGATGGTGAAGGCGATGTACTGGTGGCTCGCGATCGGCACGCCGAAGACGTTGCGTGTCTTGGCGTAGGCCATGGCCTCGTCGAGGCACCCCTGTGCGGCGCCGGTCGCCAGTGCGGCGATGGCGATGCGGCCCTCGTCGAGCGCCCGGAGGAAGTTCGCGAAGCCGCGTCCGCGTTCGCCGAGCAGGTTCCCGGCCGGCACTCGGACGTCGTCGAAGGTCAGCGGGTGGGTGTCCGAGGCGCGCCATCCGGACTTGTCGTAGCCCGGCCCGACGGTGAACCCGGGGGTGCCGTTCGGGATGATGATCGTCGAGAGCTCCTTCGACGTGGAGCCGTCGGAGCGCGTCCGCTCCCCGGTCACCGCCGTGACGGTGACGAACCGCGTGATCGGCGTGCCGGAGTTGGTGATGAACTGCTTCGAGCCGTTCACGACCCATTCGTCGCCGTCGAGCACGGCCGTCGTGCGGGTTGCGCCGGCGTCGGAGCCGGCCTCGGGCTCGGTGAGGCCGAAGCCGCCGAGCGCGCGCCCGGCGACGAGGTCGGGCAGGTACTCGGCCTTCTGCTCGTCGGTGCCGTGGCGGAAGATCGGCATGGTCCCGAGGCCCACCCCGGCCTCGAGGGTGATCGCGACCGACTGGTCGACGCGGGCGAGCGCCTCGATGGCGAGGCAGAGCGCCATGTAGTCGCCGCCCTGGCCACCGACGTCCTCGGGGAACGGCAGGCCGAAGAGCCCGAGCTCGCCCATCTGCGCGACGACGTCCATCGACAGCTCGTGGGTGCGGTCGGCCTCGTAGGCCTGCGGCGCGACGACGGTGTCCGCGAACTCGCAGACCATGTCGTACAGCTGCTGTTCCTCGTCGGTCAGGTCGTGCATGATGCTCCTCATTCCTGGTGGGACGTGCTCGGAACGGGCGCGTCGTGGGCGCCGTCCCGGGGTCGGTGGTCGGATGCCGCGGGGTCGGCCCCGTCGGCCTCCGCCGTGGGTTCGACGCTCGCGACGACCTGGTCGCGGGCGACCTGCTCGCCGACGGCGACACGGAGGCGGGCGACGCCGCCGACGGCGGCCGTCACGCGGTGCTCCATCTTCATCGCCTCGATCGCGAGCACGGCCTGGCCGGCCTCGACGTGGTCGCCGTCCGCGACGAGCAGGGTGGTCACGCTGCCCGGCATGGGCGCGCGGAGGTCCGGGTCGGCGCTGCCGCCGCGCTCGAGCACGGCGAGCCGCTCGTCGAGCGCGGTGCGCCGGTCGATCCGGGGGAACGCGGCGGTGCGCCCGTCCAGGTGCACCCACACGGTGCCGTCGACCTGGGTCGCGACGTCGGCACGGTCGAGCCCGGCGTCGGCATCGGCGTCGGCGCTCGAGGCGTCCCGGCCGGAGCCGCCGCCGATGCGCCAGCCGCGTTCGCGCCGCCACGCGCGTGCGCCGATCGCCTCGGCCCGCGCGTCGCGCTCGCGCGCGGCCCGCGCCGTCGCCGCGAGCGGGTCGGTGGCGGGATCCTCGGCCTCGGGGGCGGGCAGGCGGTCGATGAGCCCGGTGTCCAGGCGCCCCGCCTGCACGTCGGGGTGCGCCAGGAGCGCGCGAAGGAAGGCGATGTTCGTCTCGACGCCGAGCAGCACGGTCTCGGCGAGCGCGGCATCCAGGCGCGCGAGCGCCTCGGCACGGTCGTCACCGTGCGCGATGACCTTGGCGATCATGGGGTCGTAGTCGGCCGTGACCTGCTGCCCCGAGCGCACGCCGGCGTCGACGCGCACGCCGGGGCCGGTCGCCGTCCGCCAGGCGAGCACGTCGCCCGTGGCCGGCAGGAAGCCGCGCTCGGGGCTCTCGGCGTAGACGCGCGCCTCGATCGCGTGACCGGTCAGGCGCACGTCGTCCTGCGTGATCGCGAGCGGCTCGCCCGCGGCGATCCGGAGCTGCTGCTCGACGAGGTCGACGCCCGTGACGAGCTCGGTGACGGGGTGCTCGACCTGGAGCCGCGTGTTCATCTCGATGAAGAAGAACTCGTCGGGCGCGGCATCCGACACGAGGAACTCGACCGTGCCGGCACCGACGTACTCGACGCTGCGAGCCGCCTCGCAGGCCGCGCGGCCGATCCGGTCGCGCGTCGCGGCGTCGAGCAGCGGCGAGGGCGCCTCCTCGACGACCTTCTGGTGGCGTCGCTGGAGGGAGCACTCGCGCTCGCCGAGGTGGATGACGTTCCCATGCCGGTCGGCGAGGACCTGCACCTCGATGTGCCGGGGCCGCTCGACGAACCGCTCGATGAGGAGCGTGTCGTCGCCGAACGCGGCCCGGGCGACGCGCCGGGCCGCCGGCAGCGCCGAGGCGAGCTCGTCGGCGTCGCGGGCGACCTGCATGCCCTTGCCTCCGCCGCCCGCCGACGGCTTCACGAGCAGGGGGAAGCCGACCTCGGGCGCCGCGGCCAGCAGGCTCTCGTCGGTCGCGTCGGGGTCGCTCACGCCCGGGACGACGGGGACGCCGGACTCGCCGACGTGGCGCTTCGCGCGGATCTTGTCGCCCATGACCTCGAGCGCGAGCGCGTCGGGTCCGACGAACACGAGGCCCGCCTCGGCGCACGCGCGCCCGAACGCCGCGTTCTCGGAGAGGAACCCGTAGCCGGGATGGATCGCCTGGGCGCCCGTCTCGAGCGCGGCGCGCACGATGCGCGCGGGGTCGAGGTAGCTCTCGGCGGCCGCGGCGGGGCCGATGCGCACCGCCTCGTCCGCGAGCGCCACGTGCGGGGCACCGGCGTCGGCGTCGGAGTACACCGCGATGGCATGGATGCCGAGGCGCTTCAGCGTGCGGATGACGCGCACCGCGATCTCGCCGCGGTTGGCCACGAGGACTCGATCGAACATTCCCATCACATCCTGAAGAGGCCGAAGCGGGGCTCGGGCAGCGGCGTGCGGCTGGCGAGCTCGAGGGCGAGGGCGAGCACGGTGCGGGTGTCGCCGGGCGCGATGACGCCGTCGTCCCAGAGGCGCGAGGTCGAGTGGTAGGGGCTGCCCTGGCTCTCGTACTGCTCGCGAACCGGGGCCTTGAAGGCCTCCTCCTCGTCGGCCGACCACTCCTGGCCGCGCACCGCCATCTGGTCGCGCTTGACCGTGGAGAGCACGGATGCCGCCTGCTCGCCGCCCATGACGGAGATGCGCGCGTTCGGCCACATCCAGAGGAACCGCGGCGAGTAGGCCCGGCCGCACATCGAGTAGTTCCCCGCGCCGAAGGAGCCGCCGATGACGACCGTGAACTTCGGCACGCGGGTGGTGGCGACCGCGGTGACCATCTTCGCGCCGTGCTTGGCGATGCCGCCGGCCTCGGCGTCGCGGCCGACCATGAAGCCCGAGATGTTCTGCAGGAACAGCAGCGGGATGCCGCGCTGGTCGCACAGCTCGATGAAGTGCGCGCCCTTCATCGCGGACTCGCTGAAGAGCACCCCGTTGTTCGCGACGATGCCGACCGGGTGGCCGTCGATCCAGGCGAAGCCGGTGACGAGCGTGTCGCCGTACTCCCGCTTGAACTCGTGGAACTCGCTGCAATCGACGAGCCGGGCGATGACCTCGCGCACGTCGTACGGCTGCTGCACGTCGACCGGCACGGCCGACGTCAGCCCGGACGGATCGACGGCGGGCTCGCGCGGATCGCGGACGGCCCACGCGCGCTCGGGCTGCGGCGGAAGCGTCGTGACGATGTCGCGAACGAGCTCGAGCGCGTGCTCGTCGTCCTCCGCGAGGTGATCGGTCACGCCCGACGTGCGGGCGTGGAGTTCGCCGCCGCCGAGCTCCTCCGGCGTGACGACCTCGCCGATGGCGGCCTTCACGAGGGGCGGGCCGCCGAGGAAGATCGTGCCCTGGTCGCGCACGATCACGGTCTCGTCGCTCATCGCGGGGACGTAGGCGCCCCCGGCCGTGCACGAGCCCATGACCGCGGCGATCTGCGGGATGCGACGTGCGGACAGGTTCGCCTGGTTGTAGAAGATGCGCCCGAAGTGGTCGCGGTCGGGGAACACCTCGTCCTGCTTCGGCAGGAACGCGCCGCCCGAGTCCACGAGGTACACGCACGGGAGACGGTTCTCGAGCGCGACCTCCTGCGCCCGGAGGTGCTTCTTCACGGTCATCGGGTAGTACGTGCCGCCCTTCACCGTGGCGTCGTTGCAGACGACCATGACGGGGCGGCCGTGCACGAGGCCCACGCCGGCGATGACGCCCGCCGCGGGGGTGTCGTCGTCGTAGAGGTCGTCGGCCGCGAGCGGTGCGAGCTCGAGGAAGGGACTGCCCTCGTCGAGCAGTCGGGCGACGCGGTCGCGCGGCAGCAGCTTGCCCCGGGCGACGTGCCGGTCGCGCGAGGCCTCGGACCCGCCGAGGGCGGCGACGCGGAGCTTCTCACGCAGTTCGTCGACGAGGGCCGCATGGGCCTCGGCATTGGCTCGCGCGGCATCGGACGATGCGTCGATCGCGCTTGTGAGGATGTGCATCCGCTCCCGTTCCGCCTCTCCGTCGTGGCGTCCGGCGAGCGCTTCGGTGAACGCTCGCTAACCGGGATTCATGTTAGCGACCATTCACCGAGTTCTGCAACCGGGTCACGCTCACGGCGTCGTCGCCGGACCGGCGGCAGCCGGTCGGGATCCGCCGAGGCCGCGGATCAGGTGCTCGAGGCCGTACGACCAGGCGTCGTCGACCGACCCGCCGAGGCGGAACGCCCCGGCCAGCTCCATGCTCGTGAACCCGTGCAGCCAGGCCGTGAGCGTGCGGGCGGCCTCGAGCGCCTCCGACTCGCCCACGAGCCGGCGCGAGACCTCGAGCAGCGCGAGGCTCGATCGCTCGAGCGCACTGCCCCGGACCCGGGCTCCGTCCGGCAGCGGCCCGAAGAGGAGCCCGTACCCGTGCGGGTTCGCGAGGGCGAAGCGCCGAGCGGATGCCGCCAGGGAGCGCGCCGCGTCGGCGGCGCCGGCCGAGCCCTCGAGCGCAGCGTCCAGGAGCGCCCCGAGCTCCCCGGCGACGTCCTCCGCGACGACGCGGACCAGGTCGTCGCGGTCGCGGACGTGCTTGTACAGCGACGGTGCGCGGACGCCGAGCACGGTGGCGACGGACTGCATGGTGAGCCCCGAGGGCCCGCGCTGCTCCAGCACCTCCCGCCCGGCTCTCCGAAGCGCCCCGGGCGTGACCTTCGACGGTGCGGGCATCCGGTCCTCCTCGCCTCATGGCTATTGACAATAGCCATTGTAGCTACATATCGTAGCCATCATGGAACTCACGCCCGGAATCCGGCGCGTCGGCAACGAGATCGTCGCGTCCTACCTCCTCATCGACGATCGCGGGGTGACCGTGGTCGACGCCGGCCTCGCCGGCCATCACGGCGACCTGGTCGCGGAGCTCGCCGACGCGGGCCGGTCGATCGACGACGTGCGGGCCGTCATCCTCACCCACGGCGACACCGACCACCTCGGGTTCGCCGAGCGGCTCCGTCGCGACCACGGGGTGCCCGTCTACGTCCACGCGGCCGACGCCGATCGGGCGAAGGGAGGCGATACGCCCCCGACGTCGTTCGGCCGTGGCATCCGCCCCTGGCCGGTCGTGCGCTTCTTCGCCTACGCCCTCGGCAAGGGTGGCGCGAAGACCGAGTACCTCACCGAGGTCCGCACGCTCGAGGGCGGCGAGCGGCTCGACCTGCCCGGCTCGCCCGAGGTCATCCCGATGCCGGGCCACTCCCCCGGCAGTATCGCCGTGCTCTCCCGCGAGCTCGACGCGGTCGTCGTCGGCGACGCGCTCACCACCCGCCACGTGCTCACCGGCCGGCGCGGACCGCAGCCCGCGCCCTTCACCGACGATCCCGATGACGCCCTCGAGTCCCTCGGGCGGATCGCCGCAACCGGCGTCACGTGGGTGCTGCCGGGGCACGGCACGCCGTGGAACCGAGGCGCCGAGGAGGCCGTCAGGCTGGTCCGCGAGGCGGCGCGCACGAGCGCGCGCTGACCCTCGGGCGTCGAGCGGTGCTTGCCGGCCCGGGCGAGTTCGGTTAGTGTGCATTCACCGAATGCCCCGGGAGGTGCCCCCTGAGCGAGACGCTGACCGAGCGCGGCCGCGCGAAGGCCGATCGCCGCGCCGCCCTGCTCGATGCGGCGGCGCGACTGTTCGCCGAGCGCGGGTACGCGGGCGTGACGCTCGAGGAACTCGGCCAGGCGGCCGGCGTCTCGGGCCCCGCCGTCTACCGGCACTTCCCCGGCAAGGCCGCCGTGCTCGCGGCGATCCTCGCCGACGCGAGCCGCGGCCTGCTCGACGGCGGCGGGCGCACGGTCGAGGAGGCGGTCGACGCCGCCGAGGCGCTCCACGCCCTCATCCGATTCCACGTCGACTTCGCCCTCGCGAACGCCGACGTCATCCGCGTGCAGGACCGCGACCTCGACAGCCTCGACGACGCGGACGCCCACGAGGTGCGCCGACTGCAGCGCGCCTACGTCGAGCTCTGGGTGAGCGTGCTCGCCCGGCTCAGGCCCGACCGGGCCGAATCCGAGTTGCGCATCCGGGCCCACGCCGCCTTCGGACTGATCAACTCGACTCCCCACAGCGCCCGCATCCATGGGCGCCGACCCGCGGACAAGGTCGTCCGCAGCATCCTGGAGGACATGGCATGGTCGAGCCTCACGTCGTGACCCTGCGCGAGACCCGCGCCGGCGACCTCGATGAGCTGTTCCGCTTCCGGCAGGACGAGGAGGCCGCGCGCATGGCGGCCTTCACCCCGGACGACGTGGCCGACCGGTCGGCGTTCGATGCCCGCTGGGAGCGCCTCAGCGCGGATCCCGGGGTCCGGATGGTCACCATCCGCGCCGACGGCGTCGTGGTCGGCGACGCCGGCCGCTGGACCGATCCGGACGAGGGGCCGATGATCACCTACTGGGTCGATCGCGCCCACTGGCGACGCGGGATCGCCACCCGCGCGATGCGCCTCTTCCTCGACGCCGAGCCCCGACCCGTGCGCGCGCACGCCGCCGCCGACAACGCGGCGTCGATCGCGGTGCTGGGCAAGCTCGGCTTCGTCGAGGTGGGCCGCGACCGGGGCTACGCGAATGCGCGTGGCGCCGAGATCGAGGAGATCGTGCTCGAACTGCGCTGATCGCGGTGCGGGCGTCGGGGCAGCGCACCGCCCCGACGAGGCCTCAGCGGTTGCGGTACGCCTCCATGAGCGGTGCCGGGATACGGCCGCGGTCGGAGACCTTGTGGCCGTTGGCCCTCAGCCACTCGCGGGCGTCCTTCGTGTCACCGCTTCCGGCGCGGCCGCCCCGACGCCGCGAGACGCCGCCGCGCCCCGCCGTCTTGCGCGCCGCGTCGATGTACGGCGCGAGCGCCGACTCGAGCTTGCCGATGTTGTCGGCGGACAGGTCGATCGCGTACTGGTCGCCGTCGAGGGCGAACGAGACGGTCCGATCGGCGTCGCTGCCGTCCATGTCGTCGATGAGCGTCTCGACCACGCGCTTCGCCATGGTGCACTTCCGTTTCTGCGGGCATTCCGCGGGGTTCTCTGGGTGACGGGCTATTCCGAGCATAAAGAGGAATGCTCCGGATTCGCCCGCGAACCCGTGGAATGTGCAGAATTCAATGGACGCTTGACAATTCGATGAATTCCCGCAGGCGATCGCGCGGAGTGCGAATCGAGTCAATTCGCGAGCGGCCGCCTGTTGGATGCCGTGCGACGGCAGACGTCTCGATCACGCCGACGCCGCGCCCTGCTCCGCCGCGATCGCGGCGATCCGCCGCGCCAGTGCGACATCGCGCGAGGTCACTCCGCCGACGTCGTGCGAGAGCAGGTCGAATCGGACCCGGCCCCAGGCGAGCGAAACGTCCGGATGGTGATTCATCGCATCCGCGTCGATCGCGACGGCATCGAGCAGTCGCACCGAACTCGCGAAATCCGCGGTGCGGAATTCCGCGGTGAGGCGTTCCCCGTCGTGCCGGAATCCCGTTCCCTCGAGGTCGGTCACGACATCCTCGCGGGAGAGCAGTCGATCATGGTCCATCCGGCCATGCTGCTCGCCCGGCGGCCGCACCGCCACCCCGCACCCGTGCGCGCGGAGGAGCGTCGGCGGCGCCGACGCTCCTCCCGGCTCGGGTGCGTGACGATCAGGACATCGTCAGGGTGCGTGACGATCAGGACATCGTCAGCGCGAGGCCCGGATCGCGGAGGATCCGGCCCACGTCGGCGAGGAACCGCGATCCCTGCTCGCCGTCGACCAGGCGGTGGTCGAAGGAGAGCGAGAGCGTCATCACGTCGCGGAGCGCGATCTCGCCGCGGTGCTCCCACGGCGTGCGACGCACCGCGCCCATCGCGAGGATGGCAGCCTCGCCCGGGTTCAGGATCGGGGTGCCCGCGTCGATCCCGAAGACCCCGATGTTGGTGATCGAGATCGTTCCACCGGAGAGGTCCGCCGGGGCCGTCCGCCCGGCGCGGGCGGTCTCGGCGAGCTGGGCGATCGCGTCGGCGAGCTCGATGAGCGTCATCCGCTCGGCGCCCTTGACGTTGGGCACGACGAGGCCGCGTTCGGTCGCTGCCGCGATGCCGAGGTTCACGCCGCCGAAGCGGACGATCTCCTGGGCGTCCTCGTCCCAGCGCGAGTTCACCTCAGGGGTGCGCGCCGCCGCGATGCACAGCGCCTTCGCCACCACGGTGAGCGGCGTGACCTTGTGCCCCGCGTAGGCCCGGTCTGCCCGGATCCCCGCGAGCAGCTCCATCGTGGCGGTGACGTCGACCGTGAGGAACTCGGTGACGTGCGGCGCCGTGAAGGCGCTGCGCACCATCGCCGCCGCGGTGTGCTTGCGCACGCCCTTGATCGGGATGCGGGTCTCGCCCCCGGACTCGTGCGCGGTCGGTGCGGGCGCGGACGCCCGCCCGACGCCGGCGGCCGTGGCGGCGGACGCCGCCGCCTCGACGTCCGACCGCGTGATCAGCCCGCGCTCGCCCGAGCCGTCGACCTGCTCGAGGTCGACGCCGAGGTCGCGGGCGAGCTTGCGCACGGGGGGCGTCGAGCGGGGCCGCTCGACGCGGCCCGGTCCGTCACCGGCGCCGCGCAGGTGCGTGGCCGTGTCGGGTTCGATCCGGTCGTGCTCCGGGGGCGCCGGCACGAGGTCCTCGCTCAGCGCCGCCGCGCCGAGGCGCCGGGCACGCCGCTTCGGGCCGCGATCCGCGCCCGCGCCGTAGCCGACCAGGGTGGGCTCGCGGGCCTCCACGGCGGAAGCGCCCGACTGCGAGGACTCGGGCGCACCGGCACCCTCCGACGCGGCGGCCGCTGCGTCGGCCCCGACCGGCTCGCCGGCCGAGGCGCCGCCGGTGTCGCACGAGAAGAGCTTCTCGCCGACGTTCACGGTCTCTCCCTCGGCCGCGTGCAATGCGGTGACGGTCCCCTCGAACGGCGAGGGCAGTTCGACGACGGCCTTGGCGGTCTCGACGTCGGCGATGATCTGGTTCAGCTCCACGTGGTCGCCGACCTTCACTCGCCAGGCGACGATCTCGGACTCGGTGAGTCCCTCGCCGAGGTCGGGCAGTGCGAAGTCGCGGATCGTGCTCACGCGTCCACCTCCGAGAGGGAGTTCGGCCGGCCGAGCGCGCGGTCCACGCCGTCGAGGATGCGGTCCAGGTCGGGCAGGTGGTACTGCTCGAGCTTGGCCGGCGGGTACGGGATGTCGTGGCCGGTCACGCGGACGGGCGCGGTCTCGAGGTACTCGAAGCAGCGCTCGGTGATCGACGCGGCGATCTCGGCGCCCACCCCGCCCTGCTCGCCGGCCTCGTGCGCGACGACGAGCCGTCCGGTGCGGCGCACCGAGGCCTCGATGGTCGCGTAGTCGACGGGCGCGAGCGATCGCAGGTCGATGACCTCGAGCGACACGTCCTCCTCGGCCGCAGCCGTCGCGGCGTCCCGCGCGACCTGCACGAGCCCGCCGTAGGTGACGAGGGTGACGTCGTCGCCGGACGCGACGGTCGTGGCGACGCCCATCGGACGGGCGTCGGCGAGCTTGGCGTCGAGGTCGACCTCGCCCTTGACGTGGTAGCGCCGCTTCGGCTCGAGGAAGATCACCGGGTCGTCGCTCGCGATCGCCTGCTGGATCATGACGTACGCGTCGGCCGGGTTGGAGCAGGCGACGACGCGCAGTCCGGCGGTGTGCGTGAAGTACGCCTCGGGCGACTCGGAGTGGTGCTCGGCCGCCCCGATGCCGCCGCCGAAGGGGATCCGGACCACGATCGGCATCTTCACCGTGCCGCGCGATCGGTAGTGGAGCTTCGCGACCTGCGCCACGATCTGGTCGAACGACGGGTAGACGAACCCGTCGAACTGGATCTCGACGACGGGACGGAACCCGCGGTACGCCAGGCCCACCGCGGTGCCCATGATGCCGGCCTCCGACAGTGGCGTGTCGACCACGCGGTGCTCGCCGAACTCGGCCTTGAGCCCGTCGGTGATACGGAAGACGCCGCCGAGCGTGCCGATGTCCTCGCCCAGGAGCACGACCTTGTCGTCCTCCGCGAGCGCGCGACGGAGCCCCTCGTTCAGGGCCTTCCCGAAGGTGATCGTGCTCATCGCCCGCCCTCCTCGTCGAACATCGCCAGGTAGCGGGCGTACCGCCCCCGCTGACGCTCGAGGTGGCTGTTGGGCTCGGCGTAGACGTGGTCGAACACGCTCATCGGCTCCGGGTCGGGGATCGCGGTGATGCCGGCGCGCAGCTCGGCCGCGGCACGATCGGCGGCGGCCTTCACGTCGGCGTCGACCGCGTCCATGTCGGCGCCGGAGGCGGCGAGCAGGGCATGCAGCCGGGTGATCGGGTCGCGCTCGCGCCAGGCGGCGAGGTCGTCGTCGGTGCGGTAGCGCTTCGGGTCGTCGGCGGTGGTGTGCGGTCCCATCCGGTAGGTGACGGCCTCGATGAACGCCGGGCCCTCGCCGCGGCGGGCGCGGTCGAGCGCCCATCGGGTCACCGCGAGCACCGCGAGCACGTCGTTGCCGTCGACGCGGATGCCCGGCATGCCGAAGCCGTCGGCTCGGCGCGCGAGCGGCTGCTTGGACTGCAGGTCGACCGGTTCGGAGATCGCCCAGCCGTTGTTCTGGCAGAAGAACACGACGGGCGCGTCGAAGCTCGAGGCGAACACGAGGGCCTCGTTGACGTCGCCCTCGCTCGTGGCGCCGTCGCCGAAGTACGCGATGGAGGCCGAGTCGGAGCCCTCCCACTTGGCGCCCATGGCCCATCCGACGGCGTGCAGCGACTGCGCGCCGATGATGATCTGCGGGATCGCCATCCGCTTCTCGAAGGGGTCCCAGCCGGATGCCGCGGTGCCGCGCCACACGCTCAGCAGCTCGTCGGGACGCACGTCGCGCAGCCACGCCACGGCGTGCTCGCGATAGCTGGAGAAGACGAAGTCATCCTCGTGGAGGGCTCGGGCCGAGCCGATCTGCGCGGCCTCCTGGCCCGCGAGCGGCGGCCACAGGCCGAGCTCGCCCTGCCGCTGCAGCGCGGTCGCCTCCGCGTCGAGCCGTCGCACCACGACCATGTCGCGGTGCAGCCCGATCAGGGCGTCCAGGTCGAGGTCGTCGATCCAGCGGTCGAACTCGGGGTTCGAGTGGCGCTCGCCGTTCGCGTCGAGGAGTCGGACGAGGTCGTCGGGGCGGGTCAGCAGCCCGGTCGCCTCTCGGTCGGTAGGGGTCATCGTCGAACCTCCGTGTCGCCAGGCCGCTTCGTGGGCAGCCTGCACCGGCGACGGTGCCGGATACCCGCAGGCTACGACGATCTGGCATTCGGCTCAAGCAACCGACCTCGCGTTGAGCATGTTGCGCTGTAATGCGGGAATCGGTGCTGCTATCGTGTGGCAGTATGACCGGCTACGACTCCGTCGATCGTGCCCTGCTCAGCGCGCTGTCGGCCGACCCGCGCGCGACCGTCGTCGCCCTCGCCGAGCGGCTCGGGATGAGCCGGAACACGGTGCAGGCGCGGATGTCGCGGCTCGAGGCCGCCGGGGCCTTCCTCTCGTTCGAGCGGAGCATCGACCCGAGCCCACTGGGGTACCCGCTCGAGGCCTTCGTGTCGGTCCACGCCCGGCAGAAGGTGCTCTCCGACGTCGTCGCCGCGCTGACCGGGATCCCCGAGGTGATCCAGGCCCACGGGCTCTCCGGCCAGGTCGACCTGCTCGTCCGCGTGGTCTGCCGCGACGCGCACGACCTGTTCCGCATCGACGAGTCGATCCTCGCGATCGAGGGCGTGGAGCGCACCGAGACGTCACTGGCCATGGGCGAGCTCATCCCCTACCGACTGGCCCCGCTGCTGGAGCACTGAGCGACCCCGGGCAATATCGCACCCCACTCGGTTTTGGCGCCGGGCCCATCCCGTGTCAGGGTGTACTGCCCGATCCACCCCGCGAAGGAGCGCAATGGCCCGCCGACGACCCCTCGACCTCGACGGACGGCTCGCCGTCGTCACCGGCGCCGGGAGCGGGATGGGCCGCGCGTCCGCCGAGCTGCTCGCCGCACGCGGGTGTGCCCTCGCCCTCGTCGACCGCGACGACGCCGCGATCCGAGCGCTCGCCGAGCAGCTGCGCAGCCGCGGCGCCGAGGTGAGCACGAATCGCGTCGACCTCGCCGACCTCGATGCGATCGCCGCCCTGCCCGATGCGGTGGCCGCCGCGCACGAGCTCGCGCCCAGCATCCTGCTCAACTGCGCCGGCGTCTCCATGCTGGGCAGCTTCTCGCAGGCGACCCTCGAGGAGTTCCGCTGGGTGATCGACATCAACCTCTGGGGCACGGTCGCGATGACCAAGGCGTTCCTCCCGCGGCTGCTGGAGGCCGACACCGCGCACGTCGCGAACGTGTCGAGCCTCTACGGCCTCGCAGCGCCGGCGGGTCGCGTGCCCTACGTCACGTCGAAGTTCGCGGTGCGGGGCTTCACCGATGCGCTGCGCCACGAACTCGAGTCGACCGGCGTCACGGTCTCCGCCGTCTACCCGGGCGGCGTGCAGACCGGGATCATCCACCACGCTCGCGTCGCCGCCGCCGTCGAGCCGGGCGTGGCCGCCCGGGCCGCCGACGCCCAGGCCGCGCTCTACCGCACCACGCCGTCCCAGGCCGCGGAGCGGATCGTCGACGGCATCGTGCGCCGCCGCCCGCGCGTGTTCATCGGCCGCGACTCGCGCCTCTCCGACCTGGTGACGCGCGTGGCGCCGGTCGGCTACTGGAACGTGATGCGCGGCATCGTCGCGGCCGCGGCCGACACCCGCGGGTAGCGCCGCGGCGCACACTGCGCGCCGCGCCCCCGCGGAGACGACGGATGCCCGCCCCGACGGATCGGGACGGGCATCCGGTGACGATGCGTTCGATTACGCGTCGGCGCCCTCTGCGGGAGCCTCGGCGTGCTCGCCGGTCGCGGCGCGGCCGTTGGTGTCGGCCTCCTCCGCGATGACCGGCGCGAGCGAGAGCTTGCCGCGGTCGTCGATCTTGGTGATCTCGACGAGCAGCTTCTGCCCGACGCCGAGCACGTCGTCGACGTTCTCGACCCGCTTGCCGCCGGCGA
The DNA here is from genome assembly GCF_040496015.1 of Agromyces litoreus. Classification (NCBI taxonomy): domain Bacteria; kingdom Bacillati; phylum Actinomycetota; class Actinomycetes; order Micrococcales; family Microbacteriaceae; genus Agromyces; species Agromyces litoreus. Next base: position 46,000 of record NZ_JBEPKA010000018.1, on the reverse strand, counting down.
GCTTGCGCACCTCGGAGATGTGCAGCAGGCCGTCCTTGCCGGGCAGCAGCGAGATGAACGCGCCGAAGGCGGCGATCTTCACGACGGTGCCGAGGAACTGCTCGCCGACCTCCGGGTTGGTGGGGTTGGCGATCGCGTTCACGGCGGCGCGGGCGGCCTCGGCCGTCGGGCCGTCGGTGGCGCCGATGTAGACGGTGCCGTCGTCCTCGATCGAGATCTCGGCGCCCGTGTCGTCCTGGATGCCGTTGATCGTCTTGCCCTTCGGGCCGATGAGCTCGCCGATCTTGTCGACCGGGATCTGCACGCTGATCACGCGCGGCGCGGTGGGCGCCATCTCGTCGGGGCCGTCGATCGCGGCGTTCAGCACCTGGAGGATCGTGTCGCGCGCCTCCTTGGCCTGGGTCAGCGCACCGCCGAGCACCGAGGCGGGGATGCCGTCGAGCTTGGTGTCGAGCTGGATCGCGGTGACGAACTCGGAGGTGCCGGCGACCTTGAAGTCCATGTCGCCGAGCGCGTCCTCCGCACCGAGGATGTCGGTGAGCGCCGCGTAGCGGGTCTCGCCGTCCTTGGTGTCGGAGATGAGGCCCATCGCGATGCCCGCGACCGGCGCCTTCAGCGGCACGCCCGCGTTCAGCAGCGACAGCGTGGACGCGCAGACCGAGCCCATCGAGGTCGAGCCGTTCGAGCCGAGCGCCTCGGAGACCTGGCGGATGGCGTAGGGGAACTCCTCGCGGCTCGGCAGCACCGGCACGAGTGCGCGCTCGGCGAGCGCGCCGTGGCCGATCTCGCGACGCTTCGGCGAACCCACACGACCCGTCTCACCCGTCGAGTACGGCGGGAAGTTGTAGTTGTGCATGTAGCGCTTCTTCGTCTCGGGCGAGAGCGAGTCGATCTGCTGCTCCATCTTGAGCATGTTCAGCGTGGTGACGCCCATGATCTGGGTCTCGCCGCGCTGGAAGATCGCCGAGCCGTGCACGCGCGGGACGACCTGCACCTCCGCGTCGAGCGGACGGATGTCGGCGAGGCCGCGGCCGTCGATGCGGACGCCCTCTTCGAGCACGCGCGAGCGCACGACGAGCTTGGTCACCGACTTGTAGGCGGCCGACACCTCGCCGTTGGCCGACTCCGGGAGTTCCCCGGACTCGACCTTGGCGGCGACGGCCTCCTTGACGCGCGCCTTCAGCGCGTCATCGGCGTCCTGGCGCTCGACCTTGCCGGCGATCTGGTAGACGCCCTTGAGCTCGTCGTACGCGAGCTCGGCGACGACGTCGTACGTCGACTGCTGGTAGGGCGGGAACGTCGGGTAATCCGCCGTCTCCTTCGCGGCGGTCGCGGCGACCTTCTGCTGCGCCTCGACCAGCTGCTTGATGAAGGGCTTGGCGGCCTCGAGTCCCTGTGCGACGACCTCCTCGGTCGGCTTGACGGCGCCGCCCTGGATGAGGTTCCACGCACCGTCGGTCGCCTCGGCCTCGACCATCATGATGGCGACGTCCTGGCTGCCGTCGGCCTCGGTCACGACCCGGCCGGCGACGACCATGTCGAAGACCGCGTCCTCGAGCTGCGAGTGCTTGGGGAACGCGACCCACTGGCCGTCGATGAGCGCGACGCGCACGCCGGCGACGGGGCCGGAGAACGGCAGGCCGGAGAGCTGCGTCGAGAGCGAGGCCGCGTTGATCGCGAGGACGTCGTACAGCTCGTCGGGCTCGATCGCGAGCACCGTGACGACGACCTGGACCTCGTTGCGCAGGCCCTCGACGAACGAGGGGCGGAGCGGGCGATCGATCAGGCGGCAGGTGAGGATCGCCTCGGTCGACGGGCGGCCCTCGCGACGGAAGAACGAGCCGGGGATGCGGCCCGCGGCGTACATGCGCTCCTCGACGTCGATCGTGAGCGGGAAGAAGTCGAAGTGCTCCTTCGGCTGCTTCGACACCGACGTGGCGGAGAGCAGCATGGTCTCCTCGTCGATGTAGGCGACCGCGGAGCCCTGCGCCTGCTGGGCGAGGCGACCGGTCTCGAAGCGGATGGTGCGAGTGCCGAACCGACCGTTGTCGATGACGGTCTCGGCGAACGTGATCTCAGGACCTTCCAAGAGGTCTCTCTCCTTTGTTTCGGCTCGCCCGCCCGTGTGGCGCGCGAGGTGAACAAGGAGCAGGGAACAGGCAGATCTCAGCGGATCGGGCTGACCCGCCAGCGCTGGCCACCAGTAGAAGTCCACCAAGCTCGCGCTTGGTAAGCCACCACAGGGGACCAGCTTCCTGCCGGCCTGCTCCGGCGCGCCCGACGTCGGGCGCGAGCTCATGTTGAATTGAGCGGATGCCACGCGGGCATCCTCGGCGAGCCTACCAGTCCGGCGTGTCGCGACCTAGCGGGCCGCGGAGGCGCCGGCCGGGACCGCCCGGTCAGGCGTGCATTCCGCGGCGCGCGGACTCGTCCCGCCGGCCGGGGATGTGCACGAGCGCGTCGTGCTTCGGGTCGCGTCCGTCCCCCGCTGTGCGCCCCAGCATCCGCCGGCCGATCCACGGCACCGCGTGCCGGCGGAGCCATTCGCCCGTCGCGAGCGGCGGCGCGTCGGGCTCGTCGCCGTCGCCGTGCAGTGCCGCGTCGAGTCCGGCGAGGGCCGCGGCGTCCGGCACGCCGAGCGCGTCGGCCGCCGCGTAGGCGAGCGCCCGGTGCCCCGAGGAGTTCAGGTGCACGCGGTCCTCCGCCCAGACGCCCCGCGCCGTGAGGCCCGTGTGCCGCGAGGCGTCGAGGACGAGGGCGCCGGCGTCGTGCGCGCGTGGGACGATGCCGTCCGCGAACCGCTCGAACCGGGTTCTGACCGCGCCGAGGCGCGCGTGCGCCGGCAGGAACGGGGTGACCAGGAGCACGTCCGCGCCGCGGCTGCGCACCTCCTCGATGGCGTCGCCGAGGCGCGCGACGAGCACGTCGGGTCGCGCGTCGACCCGGACGAGGTCGTTGCCTCCGACGAGGATCGTGACGAGGTCGGCGCCGAACTCGGCGGCGCGCGGCAGCTGTCCGTCGATGACGTCGGCCGTGCGCCGGCTCCGCACCGCGAGGTTCGCGTAGCCGATGCCGTCGCCCGACTGGGCGAGCAGCATGGCGAGGCGATCGGCCCACCCGCGGTACTCGCCCGCCGCCATCCGCGAGGAGTCGCAGAGGCCCTCGGTGACGGAGTCGCCGACGGCGACGTAGCGTCGCCACGCGGGCCGCACGGCGCGCACGGGCGCGGACGCCAGGCGTTCGGCCCCGTCGTCGATCGCGGAGGGACTCCCGGGCACGCCCGCGGTGCCGATCGGGGTCGCGGCCGACGGGATCGGCTCGACCGGCCGGGCGTGCGCGAGCGCGGGCGCCTGGCCGCGGTGCAGGCTCCCGGCGAACGCGTAGTGCTCGAGCAGCTCATCGCCGAGGCTCGACCAGCTCCGTCCCGCGACGCCGATGCGCGCCGCGCGACCGAACGCGCGCCGCTTCGAGGCGTCGCCGGCGAGGTCCCGCACGCGCCCCGCGAGCTCGTCGAGGTCGCCGGGGCGGTAGAGCCAGCCGTCGCGACTGGAGTGCACGAGGTCGAGCGGGCCGCCGCGCCCGGTCGCGACCACCGGAACCCCGCTGGCGTGGGCCTCCTGGATCGTCTGGCAGAACGTCTCGCTCTCTCCCGGGTGCACGAACACGTCGAGGCTCGCCATCGCCTCGGCGAGCTCGGAGCCGCCGAGGAAGCCCGTGAACGCCGCATCCGGCAGCAGCGCCTCGAGGGCGCCCCGGTCCGGCCCGTCGCCGATCACGACCAGGCGCACGCCGTCGAGCCCCGAGAGCACGCGCAGGTCCTCGACCTGCTTCTCCGGGGCGAGCCGGCCGACGTAGCCGACCAGCACCTCGTGGTCCGCGGCGAACCGACGGCGCCATTCCGGCGACCGCAGTTCGGGACGGAACCGATCCGTGTCGACCCCGCGGGCCCAGCGTCGCACGCGCTCGACGCCGTAGCCCTCGAGCTGCCGGGTGGACGAGGACGAGGGCGCGAGCGTGAGCGTGGCCCGCCGGTGCAGACGCGCCACGTGCGCGGCGAGCATGGGCGCGGCGCCCGGGACCCGGTAGCGCTCGGCGTACGCGGGCACGTCGGTCTGGTAGACCGCGACGCTCGGGATGCCGAGCTGCTCTGCGGCGAGGACGCCCTGCCACCCGAGCACGAACGGCGAGGCGAGGTGGAGCACGTCGGGTGAGAAGTCCGCGAGCTCGGTCGCGAGCCGGCGCGCCCGCGCGAACGCGATCCGGACCGCGGGGTAGCCCGGCAGCGGGACCGATCGCAGGAAGGTGGCCTGCGCCCCGTGCAGCCCGTGGTCGACGTGACCGGAGCGCGGCGCGATGACGAGCGCCTCGTGTCCGCGTCGCTCGAGGTGGCGCAGCACCTGGAGGAGCGAATGGGTGACGCCGTTCATGTGCGGGAGGAAGGACTCGGCGAGCAGTGCGACTCTCACGGGAGCAAGCGTCGGTCCGTCGCGCGTGTCCAGCGGAGTCGAGACGCCGATGGTCGACGAGGATTCACCGGGCGGACCGCGCCCGTTCCCCGATCGGTCGGCCGAGGGCCACGCGGGGCGTGCTCGGAGACCCCGAAGGTCACGGATGGATGACGAAGCGGGCACGGAACAGGGGTGGGTGCTCCGGTTGTGAATATGCTCTGAATCCCCACACCTCGGTCGACGTCGACCGGCGCGCGCGTCCTGCATGGGCGCGCGTTCGACCCGAACTCGGAGCACCTGAATGATCTCTCTCTCCACGCGAGGCGCTGCCCTCACGGCGACCGCGCTCACCGGCATCGGTGCCATCGTCACGGCGAGCGTCCTCGCGCTCGCCCCTGCCGTGGCGGCGCCCGGCGACCGAGCCGACCTCGTCCCCTCGTCCGACGACGCTCCGGCGATGTACCAGGCCGACGCCGCCGAGGTCGAGGCCCTGCACGCCGACGTCGATGCGGCCTCGGCGTCCGCCGCCGAGGCCTCGGGCCTGCTCGGCAACTCCGCCACCACCTTCGTGCCCGTCGCGCCGTGCCGCATCGCCGACACGCGTCTCGGGGGCGGCAAGATCGGCTCGCAGGTGCTGCGCAACTTCCACGTGACCGGGACCGCCGGCTTCTCGGGCCAGGGCGGCGTCGCGGGCGGCTGCGGCATCCCGGAGAACGCCGTCGCCATCGCGGCGGGCCTGAAGGCGGTCGCGCCCACCGGCAGCGGCTACCTCCGCGCCTGGGGCTACGGCGAGGCGCAGCCCCCGTCGACGGCCCTGACCTTCGCGAAGGGCGTCGACATCGGCGACGCCACCGTGCTGCCGCTCGGCCTGCCCGACCAGGCCTATGACATCTCGACGAAGCCCTACAAGGGCTCGATCCACCTGCTGATCGACGTCACGGGCTACTACGTGCTGAACGACCACGGGCTCCTGCTCGCGGACGGCTCGCTCGACTCCGGTGGCGCGACCCTCTGGAACGTGGAGAAGACCGGCACCGGCGCCTACGAGCTCGTCGTCGACCACGACATCTGGTTCTGCTCGTACTCGGTGACGCCGTTCGACGCGAACCTCGTCGCCTCCGCGAGCTACAGCGCCGAGTGGATCAACGCGTTCGACGTCCAGCTGCGCCAGCCGGACGGGACGCCGGTCGACGGGGACTTCTACTACAGCATCACGTGCTGATCCCCTGAGCGCGCGCGAGGACGGCCCCGTCGGCACCTGCCGGCGGGGCCGTTCGCCGTCCCGCCGCGCGCCGGGCGCCGGCGGGTCAACCCCTCGCGGCCGCACGGCCGCGACGGCATCATTGGGCCCGGACGCGCCGTCCGGAGCGTCCGACGTCGTACGGGAGGAACGCCATGTCATCGGTCGCACGAGTCACCACCATCACCGCCTTCTCCGAGAGGAGCTTCGAGGACGCCGTCAACGTCGGCATCGCGCGCTCGGTCGAGACGCTCCGGGGGGTCAGGGGCGCCTGGGTGAAGGAGCAGAAGGTCAAGGTCGAGGGCGGGAGCATCGTCGAGTGGTCGGTCACGCTCGAGGTGACCTTCGTGCTCGACGACTGACGTCGCCGCACTCCGCATAGGAGCCGGGACGGGGATGCCCCGTCCCGGCTCCGCGGCGTTGCGGCGTCAGCCGCGGCTCATGAGCTGAAGGTGCCCTTCAGTGCGATGAACGCGCCGCTGTCGAGGTCCTCGACCGTCACGTTCGACCAGACCACGGAGATGAGCGTGGCCGTCTGGCCGGGCGGGCAGTCGAGCGCCTGGGCGGCCGGCGTCGGAACGAGCGTCAGCGAACCGACGATGTTGCCGTTCTTCCCGGCCTCGAACTCGCCGCTCGCGGCCAGCCTGGAATCGACCGTCGTCTTCTTCGGGTCCGCCGGGACGTGGTTGCCGCCGTTGACGCACGAGTACGTGGCGCTGAGGTCCGCGCTCGCGACGACCGTCTCGACGGAACCGGACTCGAGGCCGGCCTCCTTGAACTGCACGACGAGGTCGACGCCGTCGAGCGATGCGCTCGTGGCGTTCTTGATGAAGTGCGGGTTTCCCGCCATCGCTGGGGAGGCGGCCCCGACCAGGACGAGTGCGGCGGCCGCGACGAGCGCGGCGAACGCCTTGCGAATGGACATTGCGCAGCTTCTTTCGGGTTGGTGGGTTTCGGTGCGGAGGGCGACCGAGGCGTGCGCGCGTCCGTAGTGGCCCGTCGCCGGGGAGTGCGAGGCGTGCGCGGTCCCTCGACCACGCTCCTGATCCGGACGCTACTCCGGCCCTCCGTTCGCGGGAACCCTTTTCGTGAGGGAATCTCATTTTTTCGGATGTCCCCTCGGGCGCGGCGCGCGGATCGTGTCGCACGGGCTCCGCGCCGTCCGGCCGAGGGGCCCCGGGGAAGGGATCGACCATGACGGGGTACCTGGTGCTGTACCGCGTCGACGTCGGCGCGGAGGACCGGATGCGGGAGTCCGACGACGACGGCCGGGCGCAGATGCAGGCCCGGATGGACCGGGCGGGCCGGGTGGGCCCCGCCCTGGTCGACATGGTCACGACCCTCGGGAACTCGCGCCACCTCGGCGCCGATGCGATTCGATCATCCGACCGGCGCAGATGAGCGGATGCCGCGGCGGGTGGTCCCGCCGCGGCATCCGCTGCACGAATCGTGCCGCTACTCCCCCGCGAGCCCGCCGAGCAGGTGGCCCATCGGGCGCGCGAGGGCGAAGGGGTCGCCGACGAGCCCACTGCGGTCGGTGCGCTCGACGAGGCCGGCGAACTCGGTCGCCCCGCGCATGATGCGGTCCGGGAGGGAACGGACGCCGTCCCCGCCGCCCCAGTCGCCGGTCGCGGCGAAGACGCCCGTCGTCACCGGCATCGCGTGCAGGTAGGTGAACAGCGGCCGGATCGCGTAGTCGATCGCGAGGGAGTGCCGCGGGGTGCCGCCCGTCGCGCCGATGAGCACCGGGAGGTCGGTGAGCGCCTGCGGATCGATCACGTCGATGAACGACTTGAACAACCCGGCATAGCTCGTCGTGAAGATCGGCGTGACGACGATGAGGCCGTCGGCCGACGCGACCGCGTCGAGCGCCTCCTGGAGTTTCGGCGGCGCGAAGCCCATCAGCAGGTGGTTGGTGATGTCATGGGCCAGGTCGCGCAGCTCGAACACCTGGGCCTCGACCTCGACGCCCCGCTCCTGCAGGAGCGACGCGCTGTCGGCGAGCAGTCGGTCGGCGAGCTGACGGCTCGAACTCGGGGTCGAGAGCCCTGACGAGATGACGACGAGCGTGCGGGTGGTCATCGCACGACCTCCTTCCGGGTCGCGGCGGGGCCGAACGCCGAGCCGGTGGATGCCGCCGGGACCGGAGCATCCTGGTACGGCGAACCGAGGGTGAGGTTGTCGCCGCGGTTCGCGTTCGGCGTGGCCTGGCGCGGCGCACCGTCGCCGTACTTCGCCCGCACGAGCGAGGCGTGGGTGGGCGCGTCGGGCACGTCGGCGGGACGATCCTTCGCGAACTCGCGGCGCAGCACCGGCACGACCACCTCGCCGAGCAGGTCGAGCTGCTCGAGCACGGTCTTCAGGGGCAGGCCCGCGTGGTCGATGAGCCACATCTGGCGCTGGTAGTCGCCGACGTAGTCGCGGAATCCCAGGGTGCGGTCGATGACCTCCTGCGGGCTGCCGACGGTGAGGGGCGTCTGCTGCGTGAATTCCTCCATGCTCGGGCCGTGGCCGTAGACGGGCGCGTTGTCGAAGTAGGGCCGGAACTCGTTCACGGCGTCCTGCGAGTTCCTGCGCATGAAGACCTGCCCGCCGAGCCCGACGATCGCCTGCGCCGCGGTGCCGTGGCCGTGGTGCTCGTAGCGCTGGCGGTACAGCGCGATCATGCGCTGCGTGTGGTACGCGGGCCAGAAGATGTGGTTGGCGAAGAAGCCGTCGCCGTAGAACGCGGCCTGCTCGGCGACCTCGGGCGTGCGGATCGAGCCGTGCCAGACGAACGGGGGCACGCCGTCGAGGGGGCGCGGCGTCGCGGTGAAGCCCTGCAGCGGGGTGCGGAACTTCCCCTCCCAGTCGACGATGTCCTCCCGCCAGAGGCGGTGCAGGAGCTCGTAGCTCTCGATCGCGATGGGCAGGCCCTGCCGGATGTCCTTGCCGAACCACGGGTAGACCGGGCCGGTGTTGCCGCGGCCGAGCATGAGGTCGGCGCGACCGCCGGAGACGTGCTGGAGCATCGCGTAGTCCTCGGCGAGCTTCACCGGGTCGTTCGTGGTGATGAGCGTCGTGGCCGTCGACAGCTGCAGCGTGGAGGTCTGCCCCGCGATGTAGGCGAGCGTCGTGGTGGGCGAGGACGACCAGAACGGCGGATTGTGGTGCTCGCCGAGCGCGAAGACGTCGAGGCCGACCTCCTCCGCATGCCTGGCGATGGTCAGCGTCGCCTGGATCCGCTCGGCCTCGCTCGGGGTGCGGCCGGTCGTGGGGTCCTGCGTGATGTCGCTGACGGTGAAGATTCCGAACTGCATGTCGCCCTCCTGGGCTCCGTCTCTCATTTCATGCGTTTGCATGCAATGAGGTGAACGGGAGGGGCCGTGCGACTATTCCCGGACGCCGGACGGGGTCCGCCCGAGACGGACGACCGCCGCCGCCGCGTCGGCGAGGGCGACCCCGTAACCGCGCCCGTGGCCCGCCGCATGGACCGCGAGCGGATGCAGCTGGTGCAGCGGCACGCGGTCGCGCCAGCCCGCGCGGAGCGGCGCCGCCCGACCGTAGGCGGCGAGCACGTCGTCGAGGAACGGGCAGCCGAACAGCTGCAGCATGGCGAGGTCGGTCTCGCGGTGTCCGCCGTGCGCCGCGGGATCGATGAGCACGACGCCCGCCGAGGACCAGAGCACGTTGCCGTTCCACAGGTCACCGTGCAGGCGCGCGGGCGGCTCGTCGTCGTCGAACACGCCCGAGGAGATGAGCTCGCACGCCCGCTCGACGACGTCCAGCTCCGCATCGGTGAGATGGCCCGCCCCGACGGCGACCGGCAGGAACGGGCGCACGCGGTCGCGCGCGTAGAACGCACCCCACGAGCGGTCGCGCTCCGCGGGCATCTCCCGCCGGCCGATGAAGAGCGGCCCGCGCCATCCGCCCGGCCGCGCGCCGAACGCCTCGGCGCCGGCCGCGTGCGTCCCGGCGAGTGCCGCCCCGAACGCCGTGGCCGCGACGCGCGTCGGGCGCACGTCATCGACCCGCTCGAGCTCGATCCAGCCGGCCCCGACACCGGCGACGGCCGCGATGCGCGCGCCGCGCGCGTCGGCGAGCCAGGCGAGCCCCGCGGCCTCGGCCTCGAAGAAGCCCTCCGGGGCGTCGGCCCGGCGCTTGAAGATCGTCCGCATCGACCCAGTGTCGCGCACCGACCCATCCGGCGAACGGGAGCGGGGCCCGTCGCTCGCGCTACGGGCCCCGCTGGTCGATCGATCCGGACTAGTCCGTCTCGGGCGAACCGTGGTGACCGTGGTCGTGGTCGTGGTCGGGCGAGAGCCCGCCGCCACCGGGGTTGTTGACCGTGCCCTCGGGGCCGGCCGGAGCCGGCAGCGAGAGGCCACCCGGGACCGCGACACCCGCGACGCCGTTGACCGACTCGGTCGAGTAGGCGTACGCGAGGATCGCCATGGCGATCGCGTCGATGTTGACGTCGAGCGCGGCCTGGTTGACGTTGTCGATCGTGTCGCAGGCCTGGTGGTAGCACTGGTCGTACGACTCACCGGCGACGCCGCCCCAGATGGCCGCCTGCTCTTCGGTCTTGAGGACCTCGGCGCCCGTGAAGAGGCCACCCGCGGGGATGTCGCTCTCGATGAACGCCTGGTAGTCGCTCCGGCCGCTGAACTGCGCGTCGTCGTACGGCACGCCCGCCCAGGTGAAGTAGCTCTCGAAGAGGTCCTCGATCTGCACCGAACCCTCGGGGATCGGCACGCCCGCCGGGGCGTCCCAACCGGACTCGTCGCCGTCGTACACCATGAAGATGTGGTTCGGCGAGGCCACCATGTCGAAGTTCAGGTACAGCGCGATGCGGTCCTTCTCTTCCTGGCTGAGGTCGGCGACGTAGGCCTCGGACCCGAGCAGGCCCTCCTCCTCGGCGGCCCACCACGCGAGGCGGATCGTGTTCTGCGGCTTGATCTTGCTGAGGTTCTCCGCGATCTCGAGGAGCGAGGCGGAACCGCTGCCGTTGTCGTTGATGCCGGGGCCGGCCTCGACGGAGTCGAGGTGCGCGCCGGCCATGACCACGTTGTCGTCGTTCACGCCGGTCTTCTCGGCGATCACGTTCTTCTGCGGGCGCGACTCGGGCTCCGGCACGAAGACGTGCGCGGTCGAGCCGTCGGCGGCGAGGGCCACGCCGTCGTCGTAGCTGGCGCCGACGACCGGGATGCCGTGGGTGATCGGCGACCCGTCACCGAGCGTCGCGGCGTTGGCGACGATCAGGTCCTTCCGGGCCTCGGTGTTGCCCTGGTTGAAGATGACCACGGCCTCGGCGCCCGCGTTCTCCGCGTTCTGCGCCTTGTTGCCGAAGTTGCACGCGCCGCGCTGGATGAGCGCGATGTCGTTGTCGCCCGAGAAGTCGAGCCCGTCGAAGTCCGTCGCCTCGCAGCCGCTCGTGCTCGCGTTGCCGAGCCCGAGGTCGAGGTCGACCGGGATCACGTTGCCCGAGACGTCACCGGCGCCGGTGCCGGAGAACGCGCCGGTCTCGTAGTCGGCGGCGACCGGGGTCAGCTGCGACAGCGACGCCGGACCGAAGAACGTGAAGTCGAACTCGTGGATCGAGACGTCCCATCCGGCCGCCTCGAGCGTCTGGACCACGTAGTCGACGCTCTGCTCGTAGCCCTCGGTGCCGGCGGCACGGGTGCCGCCGTTCGCGTCCGCGATGTCCTGCAGCGCCTGCAGGTGCTCCATTGCACCGTCGGCGTCGACGCACTCCATCAGCTTGGCGATCGTGTTGTTGTTGCGAGTGTCGCAGGACTTCCCGCCGGGTGCGGCGAGTGCGGCCCCGGCCGGCACCAGCGCGAGTGCGGCGACCGTTGACGCACTCGTCGCGAGCACCGCGGCGCGGCGGGACAGCCGTGTCGTTCGATACATCGTGTCTCCTCCTGGGCAGCCGTCGTCGGCGCCCTTGAGGCGAGACTCTACTTGTCGTCATCCGCGCTCAACAGACTTGACTTCGAGGATCCCTCCACGTAAAGAGGGGACGATCGTCCGGTATCCGGCATCCTGATCGGGACGATCGGCACGGCTGCCCGGCGGCACGGCACCACGCCGCGTCGGTCAGCCGTCGAGCGCCGCCGCGAGCCCGGAGAGGTCGAGCTCGACGCCGTGCGGGCGTGACGCGCCCGTGATGCGAGCGGGCACCCGCGCGTACCGCCCGCGCTCGCGCTCGGCGTCGAGCCGATCGCGCCACTTCTCGTCGGCGGCGTCGCCCAGGAAGCCGGCATGGCGGGGACGGCCATCGCCGACGAGCTGCACCCCGATCCGGTACTTCGGCGACAGCCACCTCCGTGCGCGCGGCACGAGCACCGCGTGCTGCTCGGCTCCGCCGTGCAGCCGCGCGAGGTCGATCCCCGGCTGGTGGCGCTGGGCGTCGGCGACGGGGACCACGGTGCGCACGTCGGCGGTCACCGGTTCGGCGTCGACGAGCTCCAACGCCTCCAGGTCCTCGAGGTCGCCCATCGGGTCGGGGTTGCGCATGCGACGTTCGCGGAGGAACAGCAGGAGTACCCAGGCCCCGGCCGCGACGATCGCCGCGACCAGGACCGCGTACCAGGGCCCCGCCTCGGGCCGGACGGCCCCGGTGAGCACGAGCAGCGCGACGAGGACGAGGTAGGGCAACGGCTCCCAGCGCAGCAGCGGGACGAAGCGGGGTGCGGACACCCCGACAGGCTACCCGCCGGCTCGCCCGATCGACCTCAGCGGAGCTCGGGCAGCCGGGCGGCGATCTCGTCGAGCACGTCCTCGCTCCCGGCGTAGAGCCCCTGCTCGCGCGGGCGGTGCGACACGACGTCGGTGAAGCCCAGGTCGCGCGCACGCCCGACGGCGTCCTCGAACGCCGCGACGCTCGCCATCGAGTAGCGCGCCTCGCTGTCGAGCGAGAGCATCCGGTCGAACCCCTCGGGGTCGCGACCCTCGGCGGCGAGCGCGTCCTCGAGGCGCGCGACGAGTCCCGCGAGGTGGTCCCACCACGCGGTGTCCGACTCCGCCTCCCCGCCCGTGGTCACCCACCCCTGACCGTGCCGGGCGGCGAGCCGCATCGCCTTCGGGCCGTTGGCCGCCATGAGGAACGGCATGCGCGGATGCTGCGCCGGCTCGCCGACCATGCGCGCCGAGACTGCCGAGTAGCGCTCGCCGGCGTAGGAGATCCCCTCGCCCGAGCTGCGCTCGAAGCGGAGCAGCGCATCGAGCGCCTCGGTGAACTCGCGGAACCGCTCGTGCCGCTCGCGGGGCGTGAGCTCGGCCCGCCCGAGCACGAACGCGTCGAAGCCGGTGCCGCCCGAGCCGAGGCCGAGGATGACGCGCCCGCCCGAGACCTGGTCGAGCGTCGCGATGTCCTTCGCGAACGGCACCGGGTGACGGAAGTTCGGGCTCGCCACGAACGTGCCCAGGCGGATCCGCTCCGTCACCGTCGCCGCGGCGGTGAGGGTCGGCACGGTGGCATGCCATCGCTCCCCCGCCAGCCCGCGCCACGAGAGGTGGTCGTAGGTCCACGCGTGGTCGAAGCCGAGCTCCTCCGCGCGACGCCAGAGGCGCCCGGCCTCCGGCCAGTCGTACTGGGGCAGGATGACGAGGCCGAAGCGCATGGACCGAGCCTACGCCGGGGCCGCGATCGGCCCGGTCGGGGTGTCGGCCCGCGTCTCGGCCGCCCCGTCCGGCCTCGCTCGCGGAGCCGCGCCGTCGCCGGCGGCCCGGGCCCCGGCCGACGCGCTCCCGCTCGCCGGGGCATCCGGACCCTCGACGATCCGGATGGCGGCCGTGGGCAGCGGTTCGACGACCGGCGCGTCGGATGCGACGGGCCGAGGGGCGCGCTCGAGCTTGACGAGCACGATGCCGCCGAGGATCAGGGCGCCGCCCAGGAGCTGCAGCGGCCCGAGGGCCTCGCCGAGCAGCACCCAGCCGACGATGCCGGCGAAGATCACCTCGGACAGGCCGAGGAACGAGGCGAGCCGCGAGCCCAGCAGGCGGATCGAGGCGACGCCCGCCGTGTACGCGAACGCCGTCGAGATCGCGCCGACGGTGACCAGCGGGGCCCACCAGGGCGCGGTGCCCCCGAGGAAGGGGACGTCGGTCAGCCGCACCTCCATGGGCAGCACCCCCAGGAGGCCGACGAGTGCGAGCGCGACCGCGCCGACGACGAATCCCGCGGCCAGGAGCGCGACCGGCGGTACCTGCGCGGTCGCGCGCTCGGCCATGGCGTAGTAGACGCAGACGCCGATCATGGCGATCCCGGCGAGCACGAGGCCGAGCGGGTCGAGCGCGCCGCCGCCGGGACCGATCACGAGCACGAGCCCGCCGATCGCCAGCACCGACCCGCCGAGGACGATGAGCTGCGGCATCCGGCGACTGCGCACCCAGGCGAGGAGCACGAGCGCGACCGGTGCCAGGTACTCGATGAGCAGGGTCATCGACACGGGGATGCGCTCGATCGAGGCGTAGAAGGCGACCTGCACGCCGGCCACCGCGACGACGCCGTAGAGCAGCACCATCCACTTGGCCCGCCAGAGTGGCCGGAGGTCGAACCGGAGCGCGATGAGACCGGGGACGACGAGCAGTGCCGCGGCGATCGAGATGCGCGCGAGGACGGCCGCGCCCGGCGACCATCCGGCTTCGAGCAGCGGCTTGACGAAGACGCCGCCCGCTCCGAACGCGAGCCCGGCCGCGAGGCCGATGACGATCCCGACGATCCCCCGTGATGCACGCACGGCCGCCTCCTCCACAGTCCGCACGCCGTCGGCCATGTCATGACCGAACGCCGTTATGCTCGTTACGGTACTGCCGGCAATGTCAGGAGTCAAATGATTTTCACCGATGACACCGTGGCCGCGCTCGGCTTCATGGCGGCCGTGGCCGACACGGTCCCCGGCGCCTCGGAGTCGGGCGAGGACGAGCTCGTCACGACCGCCGAACTGGCCGCCCTCCTCGACGGATGGGCGTTCTCCGGGCGGCGCGACGGCGACGAGCGCGAGCTCGCCGAGGTGCGCGGGGTGCGCGAGCGCGTCCGCGGCATCTGGACCCTCGAGCGCGACCCCATGGCCGCCGAGGTCAACGCGATCCTCGACGAGGCGCACGCCATCCCCCGGCTCGTCCGGCACGACGGCCTCGACTGGCACATCCACGCCGTCTCGCAGGAGTCGCCGCTGGCCGAGCGCATGCTCGTCGAGGCCGCGATGGCGCTCGTCGACGTGATCCGGGCCGACGGCACCGACCGCCTGGCGCGCTGCGAGGCCGACGACTGCGCGGGCGTCTTCGTCGACCTCTCGAAGAACGCCTCGAAGCGCTACTGCAGCACCCGATGCGGCAACCGGATGGCGACGCGCGCCTACCGCGCCCGGAGCGCCGACTGACCGGACCGGCACCGCTCGGGGCGGCCGGCCGGCCCGCGCATGACGAAGGCCCCCGTCGCGCCGTGGCGCGGCCGGGGGCCTTCGGAAGAAGTTCGCGGGGTCATCGAGAGCCGCGCGGGAATGCGCTCAGCGGCGCAGCCCGAGACGCTCGATGAGCGAGCGGTAGCGGTTGATGTCCACGTCGGCCAGGTAGCCGAGCAGACGACGACGCTGACCGACGAGGAGCAGCAGGCCACGACGCGAGTGGTGGTCGTGCTTGTGCTCCTTCAGGTGCTCGGTGAGGTCCTTGATCCGCTTGCTGAGGATCGCGATCTGGACCTCGGGGGATCCAGTGTCACCGGGGTGCGTCGCGTACTCGTCGATGATCGCCTTCTTGGTGTCTGCATCCAGTGCCATAGATGGGATCCCCTTCCTTGTCGTTGCGCGCTGCCCGGGGCCTCGTGCCTCGGGCTCTCTTGATGCGCGGCCGGTTCACGGCAACCTCAAGAGTCTAGCAGAGCGGATCGCGCCGGCCCGCCGCCGACGCCGCGGCGCCCGGGCCGAACGGAATACCGTCCCCCGCAGGGCCGTTCCCATGAACGTGGATGCGCTGCCAGTCGACGTCGCCGTGATCGGCGCGGGCCAGGCCGGCCTCTCCGCCGCCCACCACCTGCGTCGACGCGGGTTCGCGCCCCTCACGGGTGACTCCGATGCCGCAGGCACGTTCGTCGTGCTCGACGCGAGTCCGGCGCCGGGCGGCGCGTGGCAGCACCGATGGGCGTCGCTGCGGATGGCGACCGTGAACGGCATCCACGAACTGCCCGGGTACCCGGTGCCGCCCGCCGATCCGGCTGCGGCGAGCCGCGACGTCCTGCCGCCGTACTTCGCCGAGTACGAGCAGCGGTTCGAGCTCGACGTGCGACGACCCGTGCAGGTTCGGGCCGTGCGCCGCGCCGACGACGACCCGGCCGGCCGACTCCTGGTCGAGACCGACCGCGGCACCTGGGCGGCCCGGTACGTCGTCAATGCGACCGGCACCTGGACGCGGCCGTTCCGCCCGTACTCGCCCGGCATCGAGCGCTTCCGCGGCCGGCAGCTGCACGTCGCCGACTACGTCTCGGCCGACGAATTCGCGGGCGAGCGCGTGGTGATCGTCGGCGCCGGCGTCTCGGCCGTGCAGCTGCTCGACGAGATCTCGCACGTCGCCGACACGTTCTGGGTGACGCGACGCGAGCCGCACTGGATCGAGGGGGACTTCGACCTGCCCGCGCGCAGCGCGGCCATCGCGGGTGTCGAGGCGCGCGTGCGCGAGGGGCTCCCGCCCGGCAGCGTGATCTCGGTGACGGGCATGCACTGGACCCCGTGGGCCCGGGCCGCGCAGGCGCGCGGCGTGCTGGAGCGCCATCCGATGTTCACCGCCATCGAGGAGGACGGCGTGCGGATGCCCGACGGCTCGTTCATCGCCGCAGACGCGATCCTCTGGGCGACGGGGTTCCGACCGGCCCTCGACCACCTCGCCCCGCTCCGGCTGCGCACCCGCGCCGGCGGCATCCGCGTCGCCGACACCCGTGCCCTCGACGAGCCGCGCCTGTTCCTGATCGGCTACGGACCGAGCCAGTCGACCATCGGGGCGAACCGCGCGGGGCGCGCGGCGGTCCGGCACATCGTCGCCGATCGACGCGAGGCGATCGCGGCCTGAGGGGCCTCGTTGCCGCGCTCGCCCGCCGCGGGCAGACTGTCGCCATGGGCTTCGTCGCCAAGCGCGTGTACGACGCGCCCGACCCCGCCGACGGTCGCCGCGTGCTCGTCGACCGCCTCTGGCCGCGCGGCATCTCCAAGGAGGGCGCCGAGCTCGACGAGTGGGCGAAGGACGTCGCGCCCTCCCCCGGCCTGCGCACCGAGTGGCATCGCGCCGAGCCCGAGCGCTTCGACGAGTACGCGGCTCGCTATCGCGCCGAACTCGACGGGAGCGAGGCCGCGACGGCGCTGCTCGAGTCCGGCCGGTCGAACGAGCGGGTCACGCTGCTGTTCGGCTCGCGCGACGTCGGGCGCAACCACGCGACGGTGCTGTTGGAGTGGCTCGCCACGCAGGGTGCGGACGTGGGAGGCTGAGCCCCCGGGCGCTGCGCACCCGGAAGGTCGCTGGTCCGATGGCCGACGTACGAGGACGAACGGACGATCGCGCGGGCTACCCGCCCCGCCGCCTCACGGCCCTCGTGCTCGCCGTGGGCGCGCTGGCGCTCGGCGCGGCCGGGATCGGGGCGATCGGCGAGACGTCCGGTCGTGCCGCGCTCGCCACCGAGCCGGTCACGGCGATCGTCGTCGACGAGCGCGTCGACGAACGGCTCGTCGCCGACCGACGCGGGAGCCGGCTCGTCCCCTTCCGCATCGTGGGCGTCGAGCTGCCCGACGGCTCGCTCGCCGAGGTCCGGAGCGACACGCTCGCCGTCGGGTCGACGGCGACGGTGTACGTCGGCGGCCCGGGCACCGCGTTCGAGACGCCGCCCGAGCCTCCCGGCCCCCTGGAATGGACGGTGGGCGCGGCGGCCATCGCCGGCGGCGTCACGCTCATGACCGGCTCGGCGCTCGCGCTCCGGCGGTCGCGCCGGCCCTGAGCCGGGCCGGGACCGCGCGTCGACTCACGCCGGGACCAGCGGGAAGATCGCCGGCCACCCGTTGTGCGCGTACACGATCACGCAGAACACGACCGCGTCGAAGATGAGGTGCACGATCAGCACGTAGGTGAGCGACTTGGTGAGCTTGAACGTGTACCCCTGCACCAGGGCGAAGGGGATGGTCAGGAGCGGTCCCCACGACTGGTAGCCGAGCTCCCACAGGAACGACACGAACACGATCGCCTGCAGCAGGTTCGCCTGCCACGTCGGCAGGTGCCGGCGCAGCAGCGCGAACACGGTGCAGATGAAGAACAGCTCGTCCCACGTGCCGACCGCGTTCACCCCGACGAACAGGCGCGCGATCTCGCCGGGCTCGGTCACGGTGGGCCAGTTCTCGTACACGCCCGAGGTGATGAAGTAGAACGGCAGGATGAGCCATCCGGCGGTCGTCACGACGATCAGGTACGCCCACTGCGTGCGGGTCCAGCGCCGGCCGGTGCGCCACGGGAAGCGGATGACGCGCTCGCGGTAGAGGAACCGCGAGATCACGTACGGCACGGCGACCGCGGAGCCGAGCACGAGCGCGAATCGCACCATCGCCTCGTCGGACAGGTCGGCCCTCAGCGACATCGTCGAGATGATCGCCTGGCCGATCGCGATGAGCGCGAGGTCGGGCATGAGGCGCTCGGTCCGGCCCGACCGGTCGGCGAGCCATGCGGCCACGAGTCCCGCCACCAGCAGCACGTAGCCCGGCACACGCTCCTGGAACCCGAAGAGCAGCACGGCCGCGGAGCAGACGATCAGGGCAGGCACGACCGCGATCGGGTGTGTGCGCACCTCTGGCGGTGCGGCGACGGCGGCGGTCACCCCTCCAGCTTCGCACGACCGGGCTCGGCGCGCGGGTCCCGGCGGAGCGCGGCGGGGCGCCCCGACCTGTCGGCGGCGCATGTCAGCATCGAGCCATGACCCGGATGTCGCCTGCGCCCGCCCGCCGCATCCCGAGCCGCCGCGCCGGGATCGTGCCGCCGTACCTGCTGCTGCGCATCGCCGCCGCCGAGGAGCACTACGACATCGCCGCCGAGGCGGCCCGTCGCTCGCTGGTGCGCGACGATCCGATGCGCGAGCTGCGGGCGGAGGGCCTGCCGTCCACCTTCCCGCCGCATGAGCGCCCGGGCCTGGTCGCCGACCGGCCCGGCCCAACGGCCGTCGGGGAGCACCCGGGCGAGGGGGTCGGCCTCGCGCCCGAGCCGGCGCCCGACCGACGCATCTCCGACGCCGAGGGCATCGAGACGCTCCCCGGGCGACTCGTCCGGGCCGAGGGCGAGCCGTCGACAGGCGACGCCGACGCCGACGAGGCGTACGACGGGCTCGGCGAGGTCTTCGCGCTCTTCGCCCGCGCGTACGGCCGCGACGCCATCGACGGCTGCGGCGCACCGCTCGAGGCGACGGTCCACTTCGGCGATCGCTACGACAACGCCTTCTGGGACGGCGAGCGGATGGTCTTCGGCGACGGCGACGGCGAGGTCTTCCGCGGCTTCACGCAGTCGCTGAGCGTCATCGGGCACGAGCTGACGCACGGCCTCACCGAGGCCACCGCGCGGCTGCGCTACCGCGACGAGTCGGGCGCGCTGAACGAGCACGTCTCCGACGTCTTCGGCGCGCTCGTCGAGCAGTACGCGATGGGCCAGGACGCCGGGGCCGCCACCTGGCTCATCGGAGAGGGCGTGTTCACGCCGCTCGTCGAGGGCCGTGCACTGCGTTCGATGCTCGAACCGGGCACCGCGTACGACGACGACGTGCTCGGGCGCGATCCGCAGCCCGCGCACCTGCGCGACTTCATCCGGACCGACGCCGACAACGGCGGCGTGCACCTGAACTCCGGCATCCCCAACCGGGCGTTCGCGCTCGCGGCGGTCGAGCTCGGGGGCTTCGCGTGGGAGCACGTCGGACACGCCTGGTACGACACCCTCACCGACGGCGTGCTCGGCCCGGACGACGGCTTCTCGGTGTTCTCGGCCGCCACGCTCGCCGCCGCGCGATCACGCTTCGGCACGGGTTCCCGCGAGGCCGCGGCCGTCGCCGCCGGATGGCGCGCCGTGGGCGTCGAACCGGAGTAGCATCCGGATCATGGAGGTCGAGGTCTCGCGCAGCGGCGGCCTCGCGGGGCTCCGCCTCACGTGGACCGTGCAGGTCGACGACCAGCCCGATCCCGAGGAGTGGACGCTCCTCGTCGAACGGCTGCCGTGGAGCGACGCGGCGCCGGCACCGCCCGAGCCGGACCGCTACACGTACCGCATCCGCTGCGCGTCGCACGAGGCGACCCTCGCGGAGCGGCAGGTGACCGGGCCGTGGCGCGACCTGGTCGACCGGGTCCGCGAGCGGGCCGAACCCGAGCGAGCGCGGCCGGACGCGGGCGGTCGTGGGGCGCCCGCGCCGGCTACCGCGCCGGAGTCGGCACCCGGGCAGGAGCCCGAGGCGGAGTCGGGATCGCCGGGGCGACGCGCCTGAGCACCCCCCACGCGATCAGCCCCTGCGCGACGAGGTACGTCGACATCACCACGAGGTCGTGGGCGGCGAACTCGTAGCCGGGCAGGAACCGCCCGAGCGCCAGCACCGAGTCCGAGACGACGAAGCACGCGCCGCCGAACGCGACGGCGCCGCCCACGCCGCCGGCGAGCGCGGCCATCGTGCCGAGCACCACGCCGTACACGACGACCGGCGCCGCCAGCGCACCCAGTCCCGGCGCGAGGAGGGCGAGGAAGCCCGCGAACCACGCGACGTACACCGCCGTCCACCACGGCAGGCGGCGTCGCCCGGGCGGCAGGCGCAGGAAGAGCAGCACGTAGGCGACGTGCGCAGCGAGGAACGAGCACAGGCCTGCCACGAACCATCCGTCGCCCGGTGCCGTGAGCAGCGCGTCACCACCCCATGAGAGCGCGATCGCCGCGAAGAGGAGGCCCGCGACCGCGCCACGAGGAGGCCGGGCGAACAGGACGGCCGCCGCGAGCGCGGGCATCAGCAGGAGCTTCGAGGCGGTCACCGCAGCGGGCGAGCCGAGCCCGAGGGCGGCGAGGTGCACGAGCCCGAGCGCGGCGTACGGCGCGAACGCGAGCGCCATGCGCGTCCGCGTGGGCGACGGGGGCGCAGTGGCCGGGCGCGCGCTCACGCGAGCTGCAGTTCGCCGCGCACGATCGAGTCGCCCGAGTGGCCGGGGTCTCCGTCGACGGGCTCCGCCGAGACGTCGACGAGCGGGTACTCGGCGAGGTCGATCCCCGGGGGGACGGTGAGCCGGGCCGAGTCGCCCTCCATGAGCCCCAGGCTCACCAGGCCCGACGCGTCGGCCCGGATCAGCCAGACCTCACGGACCTCGCCCTCCGGCACCTGGGCCTCCAGGTCGACCACGATCGTCCGCTGCCCCGAGGCGTCCTCCTCGACCGCGGCGCGCCCCGCCGTGTCCCAGCCGGGGAAGGCGTCGAGCTCCGCGGTCGCGAGCACGACCTCGGGCTCCGGCTCGGGCGCGATGCCGCCCACGGCGAGGCCGAGGCCGACGCCGACGACCAGTCCGGTCACGGCCGCCGCAGCGGCGACGAGCCAGCGGCCCCGGCGTCGGCGCGGCGCGGCGCCCCCCGCGGCGACGGCGGGCGTTCGCCGCCGTCGCGGCGGAACATGCGCCGACGGTTCGGCGATCGGCGCCGGCACCGGTTCGGACCCGCTCGCCCCGCGCACGGCGTCGGCACCGGCCGCGAGCGCGGGCGCCCGCTCGACCAGCGGGTCGTCGGCGAGGTCGTCGGAAAGGCCGAGTCCGGCGTGGATTCCGGCCCATACCGACGACGGCGGTGCTTCGAGGTCGTCGTCCGCGTCGGCGGCGCCGCCGCGGCCGATCGCCACGGTCCGCGCGAGTGCGTCGAACTCCTCGCCGCACTGCTCGCAGGTCGCGAGGTGGTCGCGGACGTCCGGCCCGGGCGCGTGCCCGTCCAGCGCGAGCACCGCCAGCTCGTCAGGCTCGATGTGGTCCATCCTCCACCTCCCATCGTGTGCGCAGCCGGGTCAGGCTGCGTCGGACATGGCTCTTCACGGTGCCGATCGGCAGGTCCATCCGCTCGGCGATCTGCGAGTGGCTGAGCTCGTCGTAGAACGCGAGCTGCATGACCTTCCTCGGCACGGGCTCGAGCCGGTCGAGCTCCTCGGCGACCATCACCCGGTCGGCGAGGTCGTCGTGCGCGACCGGCGGGTCGACGGCCGCCTCCGCGGCCAGGCGTTCGTCGAGGCGACGGGCCCGAGCCCGGGCCTCGTGGGCGTCCGCGATGCGATGCCGGGTGATCCCGACGATCCACGCCCCGAGCGACGAGCGGGTCGGGTCGAACGATCCGCGGCCCTTCCACGCCGAGATGTACACCTGCTGCGTGACGTCCTCGGCGTCGGTGCGGTCGCCGAGCGAGCGCGACGCGAGCCGGAACACCAGCGGCGACCAGCGCGCGTACGCCTCCCGGAGCGCACGCTCGTCGCCGGCGGCGAACTCGAGCGCGAGGCTCCGGTCGTCGAGGTCGGCGAACGTGGTGGTCACGGGTCGGGGTCCACTCCCTCGTCGCGGGGTCCGGATGCCCACCGCGCCGGGGGCCGGCGGGCGGGGCGTCGCGGCGGTCGCCTGCGACGTCGGCATCAGCATATCGATCGCTCCCCCGGCTCAGCCGATCGGGGTCGCCGTGACGACCAGGTTCGAGAGGTAGGTTCGGCGGTCGTAGTCGAATGCGCCGCCGCAGGTCACGAGCGTCAGGCGCGGATCGCCCGTCCGGTCGAACGCGGCATCCCAGTCGACGGCGGCCTTCTCGATCACGTCGAGCCGCTGCACGGCGTAGGTGCGACGCGTGCCCTCCGCGTCGGTGACGACGACCTCGGTGCCGGGGGTCGCGTCGCGCAGGCGGGCGAAGGGCAGCACGCGGTACTCGAGCGAGTCCACGTGCGCGGCGATGACCGCGGACCCGGCCGCGCTCCCCGGTGCCGGGCCCCACCGATACCAGGCGGCGATCGCGGGATCGTCGAACAGGCCCATGGCGCCGTCGCCGTCCAGCCCGACCGGCTCCACGCTCACGTCGATGCCGAGTGCCGGGACCTCGAGGCGGGTGGGCCGGGGGACGACCGTGCGGCGCTGGTCCTCGAGCGCGGCCGACTGCCGCGGGATGTCCGGGACCGAGGCCGGCGGTGCCGCTGCCGCGGGCCGCGCGACGCGCTCCTCGACCGGAGCGGCCGCGGCCGGCGGTGCGGCACTCGCCGGCGGCGCGGCGGAGTC
The DNA here is from genome assembly GCF_040496015.1 of Agromyces litoreus. NCBI lineage: Bacteria > Bacillati > Actinomycetota > Actinomycetes > Micrococcales > Microbacteriaceae > Agromyces > Agromyces litoreus. The sequence continues at coordinate 23,066 of NZ_JBEPKA010000018.1, read as the reverse complement.
GACCCCCGACGACTCCGCCGCTCGTCCGGCCGCGAGGCCGAACACGGCGGAGGCCGCGATCAGGCACCCGAGGAGCCCGACCGCGACCTCCTTCCCTCCCACCGGGATCAGCGCTCCGTCTTCGAGGTCGCGACGCGACGGGTGGTCAGCGCGGCGACCGCGGACGCAGCGAGCACGAGGACTCCGATGCCGCCCCCGAGGGCGAGCTGCTGCTGGGGCGAGTTGGTGGCGACGAGGCCGGCCTCACCCGCGGGCACGCCGTCCGGGCTCGAGTGCATGCCGCCCACGGTCTGCACGGCGAGCGCCAGGCTGTCGTCCTCGAGGCTGCCCCACGCGTAGGCGATGGTCAGCTGGCCCTCGGCGACGTCGACGTCGGCCGGCCCGAGGACCGGGTCGGTCGTGCCGGCGGCGGCCACCGATGCCGAGACGACGCCGGCCGGCAGGTCGAGCGTGGCCTCGTCCGGGTTGGCGAGCCCCTCGATCACCGGGTCGCCGCCCGCGAGGACGTCGACCTCGGGCGCCGCGGCGATGTGGCGCACGGTCAGTCGACCCTCGCCCGCGGCGATGTCGGACGTGTCGTTGGTGAACAGGGTGGCCGTCGGGTTGCCCTCGGCGTCCAGGTGCGCGGCGGCCGTGTAGTTCATGCCCGCCTCGAGCGGCAGGTCGACCGGCCCGATCGCGGGCTCGGACGCGTCGGCCGCATCGGACGCCGTGATCGCGACGGTGTAGGTGCCCGCGGGCAGTTCGAGCGGTCCGGCGAGGTCGCCGGGCTCGAAGTCGTCGAGCGTCAACTCGTCGTTGACGTAGACGTCGACGGTGAGGCCCGGAACGCCGTGGAGCACGGACAGCATGGCTGCGTCCTCGGCGGCGTTGGCGGGTGCTGCGGCGCCGAGTGCGACGAGCGCACCGACCCCGATTCCGGCGGCGAAGAGCGTGTTCATGGTTCCCTCCAGGTCGGCCCCGCGGTGCGGAGCGGTGACGTGCCTTCAACACCTACTTCGGTCGGAGGGGGTCGATCGGATGCACCTGCATGGAGATTCCTCGGAGGGTGGGCCGGCGCCGGCCGGCTGGAACGGGGAAGGCCGGCACCCCTGCACGGGGTGCCGGCCTTCGCCGGCGTGTCGAGCCTCGCTCAGCTGACGCCGAGCAGGTCGATCACGAAGATCAGGGTCTTGCCCGACAGCGGGTGGCCGCCGGCGGTGCCGTAGGCCTGCTGCGGGGGCACGACGAGCTTGCGGCGGCCGCCGACCTTCATGCCGGGGATGCCCTCCTGCCAGCCGGCGATGAGCGCCTGCAGCGGGAAGTTGATCGACTGGCCGCGGCTCCACGACGAGTCGAACTCCTCGCCCGAGTCGTACTCGACGCCGAGGTAGTGCACGTCGACCGTCGAGCCCGGCTGGGCCTCCGCCCCGTCGCCGACGACGATGTCCTCGATGACGAGCTCCGCGGGAGCCGGTCCCTGCGGGGCCTCGACCTCGGGCTTGCTGTTCGTATCAGTCATGCCCTCCATCCAAACGGATGCCGGCTCGCGGTTCAATCCGCGGACGCCCGTCCACCGCCCTCTTGCGCGGAGGGCGAACAGGATGCACTCTGTACCCCTAAAGACTCGTCGCCCCGGAGCGCTGTCGGCTGAGGCCACACCACGGGGCGACGAGTTTTCTCTTGTCCGGGCCCATGCCGAGCCTCACGGTCAGGGCGCCGAGATCGCGGCCCGGTCGCGCGAGACGGCGTCGAGCAGCACCCGCTCGTCCTCGAAGCGGCGCACGTCGGCGCGGCCGGTCGCCATCGCGTTGCGCGTGAAGGCGAGTCGCGTGGCATCCGCGATGAAGCGCCGCACCTCCGCAGTGCGGGGCGGACGCTGCGCCTTCGCCCACTCGAGGGCCGCGCGCCGGCCCGCCCAGGTCGACAGCCCATCGACCTCGTCGGGACTGAACCATCCGGCCGCGGCGTACTCGGCGAGCCGCGCCCGGGTGACGCGCTGCTCGGCGCGGCGCAGCAGCACGACCAGCACGATCGCGCCGATGAAGATCGGGACCTGGACGGTGAAGTAGAGCGCGAACGCGTCGGCGAAGGCGAGCGAGCCGTTCCAGAACGCGTGCAGGAGGACCGCGCACGCCAGGCCCAGCGCGAACCAGCCGAACACGTTCGCGCCGTGGCCGCGTCGGGCCGCGATGCCCACGGCGATCCCCGTGCACGCGGTGAAGAGCACGTGCGCGAACGGCGAGAACAGGCCGCGCACGACGAACGTCATGCCGAGCTCCTGGGCGCCGCCCTCGACGAGCGCGGCGCCGAAGTACAGCACGTTCTCGGTGAACGCGAACCCGGCGGCGATCGTCGCCGCGTAGACGAGGCCGTCCACCGGGCCGTCCAGGTGCGAGCGGGCGAGGGCGTAGATGAGCAGCACGCCCAGGCCCTTGGCGAGCTCCTCGACGATCGGCGCCTGCACGACGGCCCCCATCGCCTGTCCCGTCGTCGCGCCGTCGGGCTGAGTGAACGCGGCGAACAGCTGCACGCCGAGGTCGACGATGAGCGCGATGGCGACCGAGACGGCCGCGCCCCACAGGAACGCGAGCCAGAGCGCCCACCGCGGCTCGGGTTCCCAGCGGTCGATCCAGCGCACCGCGAGCAGCACGATCGCGAGCGGCACCAGTGCGACGACGGTGCCGACCACGAGCACGGAGACGCCGAGCGCCACCGCGAGGTAGCCGGCGACGAGCAGGCCGACGAGGATCGCGACGGCGATGAGCGCGACGATGGCGACACCGGCGCCGGCGCGCCGCGGAGCGTGCGGGAAGGCGGGCGTGCCGGACGTCGGCGCGTCCGGGCGGGGTCGGTCGGGGGTCGGCTGGGCGTGGCTCACGCGGGCAGCCTAGCGATCGCTGGTCGGCTCGAACATCACGCCGGGGTTCAGGATGCCGCGGGGGTCGAACACGGCCTTGATGCGGCGTTGCAGCTCGACCGAGTCGTCGCCGAGCTCCTCGGCCAGCCATCGCCGCTTGAGCACCCCGACCCCGTGCTCGCCCGTGAGCGTGCCGCCGAGGCGAACGGCCGCACGGAAGAGGTCGCTCGCGGCCGCCCAGATCCGTTCGGGCACCTCCTCGCCCTCGAACACGAAGTTGGGGTGCAGGTTGCCGTCGCCCGCATGCGCCAGCGTCGGGATCTCGACGCCGTACCGTTCGCCGATCCGGGCGATCTCGCCGAACATCTCGGGCAGCCTCGAACGCGGCACGGCGACGTCCTCGATGAGCACGCTCCCCCGCGACGCGAGCGCGGGGTGCATGGCGCGCCGCACGTCGAGCAGCCGCTCGCCGGTCGCGACGTCGGTCGAGCGGCTGACGCGCCCGCCCGCCTCGGCGAACACGCGCGCGACGACCTCCGCCTCGGCCGCGGCATCCCCCGCGTCGAGCTGCGCGAGCAGGAAGGTCTCGCCCTCGGCGAAGTCGGCGAGGGGGGTCCCCGCGAGCGCGTCCGCCCCCAGGTACTCGGCGACGCGGGCGAGTCCGACCGGATCGATGAGCTCGAGGACGGCGGGGCGCACACGGGCCGCGGCCACCGCCCCCACTGCGACGCCGGCGGACTCGACGTCCGGGAACGCGGCGGCCACCGTCTCGACGTCGCCGCGCACGACCGGGCGCAGGCGCACGGTCGCCTCCACGATCACGCCGAGCGTGCCCTCGGAGCCCGTCAGGAGCGCGGTGAGGTCGTAGCCGGTCACGCCCTTCACCGTGCGGTGGCCGGTGCGCAGGAGGGAGCCGTCGGCGAGCACCACGGCCAGCCCGAGCACGCTCTCGCGCGTCACCCCGTACTTCGCGCACAGCAGTCCCCCGGCGTTGGTGGCGATGTTCCCGCCGATCGAGGAGATCGCCCGGCTGGCGGGGTCGGGCGCGTACCACAGCCCGTGCCGGCGCGCGGCGGCGTCGAGCCGACCGTTCAGGACGCCCGGCTCGACGACGGCGAGCTCGTCCACGACGTCGAGTTCGAGGATCCGGTCCATCCGGGAGAGGTCGAGCACGATCGACCCGCGACTCGACATCGCACCGCCGGCGAGCCCGGTGCCCGCGCCACGCGGCACGACGGGCGTGCCCGTCTCGCTCGCGATGCGCATGAGCGCCTGCACGTCGTCGATCGACGCCGCGTGCACGAGCGCGAGCGGCGGGGAGTCGCTCCGCTGCCCCGACCGGTCGGCACGCACGGCCTCGAGTCCGGGGCCGTCGAACAGCACCCGATCGTCGAAGGCGTCGGCCAGTCGCGAACGGAGGTCGGCCGGTGCGGGATCGCGGTTCATGCCGTTCAGCGTACTGCCGCCGCGATGTCCGATTCCCGCTATGCCGATGGGCCCCGGGATGCGAGGCTGGACCCGTGAGCACGACCACCGCCACCCGCGCGCGCCGCACCGCTGCCGAGCCGGACCCACTCGCGGATCCCGTCTTCGCCGAGCGGTACCGGGCGATGCTCGCCCGCGACGAGCGCTTCGACGGGCAGTTCATCACGGGCGTGCACTCGACCGGCATCTACTGCCGCCCGAGCTGCCCCGCCGCGCCGCCGAAGCCGCGCAACGTCACCTTCTACCGCACCGCCGCGGCGGCCCACGAGGCCGGCCTCCGGGCCTGCAAGCGGTGCCTGCCCGACGCCGTCCCCGGAAGCCCCGAGTGGGACCTGGACGACGACCTCGCGGCTCGAGCCATGCGGCTCATCGCCGACGGCGTCGTCGAGCGCGAGGGCGTGCCGGGGCTCGCCGCACGACTCGGCTACACCCCGCGGCACCTGACCCGCGTACTCACCGCCGAGCTCGGCGCCGGGCCGCTCGCCCTCGCCCGGGCCCACCGCGCGCAGACCGCGCGCGCACTGCTCACGGCGACGTCCATGCGGGTCTCGGACGTCGCGTTCGCCGCCGGTTTCGGCAGCATCCGCCAGTTCAACGACACCGTACGGGCGGTCTACGAACGCAGTCCGCTCGAGCTGCGGGCCTCGGCCCGCGCTCGCACCTCGAGCCGCCGACGGGCCGGGACCGCGAACCTCCCGGCCGCTCCGGCGTCGACGGCACCGGCATCCTCCGCGACTTCGTCCGACGCGGCCGGTGAGAACGGCGTCGTCCGGCTCCGGCTGCCCGCGAGGGCGCCCTTCGACGCCGGCGGCGTCTTCGCCTGGCTCGACGCGCGTTCCCTCCCCGGAGTCGAGGAATCCGGACCCGACGGCTACGAGCGCACCCTGGCGCTGCCGTCCGGTCCCGCGCTCGTCCGGCTCGCGTCCGTCCCATCGGCGCCGGCGCTCGAGGTGGAGGCCCGCCTCGCGAGCCTCGCCGACCTCTCGCCCCTCGTCGCCCGGGTGCGCCGGCTGTTCGACCTGGACGCCGACGCCGAGGCGATCGACGCGGCGCTCGCGGCCGACCCGGGGCTCGCGCCCGCCGTGGCCGCGGTGCCCGGCATCCGCATGCCCGGCACCCTCGACGCCCACGAGCTCGTCATCCGCGCGCTCGTCGGGCAGCAGGTCTCGGTCGCGGCCGCCCGCACCGCCCTCACCCGGCTCGCCACCGAGCTCGGCGAGCGGGTCGAGTTCGACGGGCGCACGCGCATCCTCTTCCCGACCGCGTCGGACATCGCCGAGCACGGCGAGGCGGTGCTCCGCGGCCCGGGGGCGCGCATCCGCACGATCCTCCACGTCGCCGCGCGGCTCGCCGCGGGCGAGCTCGTCGTGGCGCCCGAGCGCGAACGCACCGACCTGCGCGCGGAGCTCCTCGCGATCCCCGGCATCGGCCCGTGGACCGCCGGGTACCTCGCGATGCGCGTGACCCGCGAGCCCGACGAACTGCTCGTCTCCGACCTCGCGCTGCGCAACGGGGCCGCCCGGCTCGGCCTGCCCCGGGAGGCGCGAGCGCTCGCCGAGCGCGGGGCGGCGTGGGCCCCGTGGCGCAGCTACGCGTCGATGCACCTGTGGCGGGCGGCCGCGAACTGATTCGCCGGGCCGACTTGTCGACGTGACGGAGCATCCGGCACGGTTCGTTGTACGTTCTGCACAGGCCTGCGACGAGCCCGGCCGATAGCCTAGACCGGTGAAGTTCGCGCACCTCCGAGTCGAAGGCCAGACGACCCCACGACTCGCGGCGGTCCACGACGAGCAGGCACTCTTCCTCGACGAGGTGATGGACGACGCGCCGCGCGACCTGCAGGACCTGATCGAGCGCGGCCCCGAGGCACTCGACGGCGTCCGTTCGGCGGTCGACGCCGCCATCGCGTCTGGCGCGGCCACCAGCGCGGTCGCCGACCTGCGGCACGAGTCCGCGGTGCTCCGGCCCGCGCAGGTGCTCGCGATCGGCGCGAACTACGCCGCGCACGCCTCGGAGCTGAAGCTGCGATCCGAGTCCGCCATGACGATCTTCTCGCTCTGGCCGAACTCGCTCACCGGCCACGGGGCGACGACCACCTGGGCGGGCGACGTCGCGACCCAGGTCGACTACGAGGCGGAACTCGGCGTCATCATCGGCCGTCCGGCCCGGAACGTGTCGGCGCGCGACGCCCTCGACCACGTGTGGGGCTACACCGTCGTCAACGACATCACGGCCCGCGACATCCAGTTCAGCGAGGCCCAGTGGTCGCGCTGCAAGTCCTTCGACGGCTTCACGCCGACCGGGCCCGTGGTCGTCACCGCCGACGAGGTCGCCGACCCGCAGGACCTCTGGCTCACGACCAACCTCGACGGCCACATCCTGCAGGACGCCTCGACGAACGAGATGGTCCGCAGCGTCGCCGAGATCATCGCGTACCTGTCCCGCACCGCGACCCTCCCTGCGGGAACGCTGATCTCCACCGGGAGCCCGGGCGGAGCCGGCTACTCCCGCAATCCGCAGGTGTTCCTGCGCGACGGTTCGACCGTGACGGTCTCGATCGAGGGCATCGGGTCGCTGACCACGCACTGCCGCGTGATCTGAGCCCGCGGCGCGACCGGGTCGCGCCGCGGCCCGGGATCAGTCGCTCGGCTCGCCCTTGCGCTCGACCACGTCGACGGCCTGCGTGATGGGGTGCACGCCCGACAGGCGCGACGGCATCAGCTGGCGGGTCACGTCCTCGCGCGTCATGAGCCCGGACTCGACGACGAGGTCGGCCACCGGCCGGCCGGTCGCGAGCGCCGCCTTCGCGAGCTTCGCGGCCTCGGTGTAGCCGATGAACGGGATGAGTGCGGTGATCACGCCGACGCTCGAGGCGACCTGCGCGTCGAGGCGCTCGGTGTTGGCCGTGATGCCGTCCACGCAGTTCACGCGCAGCGTCCAGCAGGCCTGGCGCATCCAGGTGATCGACTGCAGCAGCGAGTGCGCGATCACCGGCTCGAACGCGTTCAGCTGCAGCTGGCCGTTCTCCGCGGCCATCATCACCGTGACGTCGGCGCCGGCGACCGCGTAGGCGACCTGGCTGACCGCCTCGGGGATGACGGGGTTCACCTTGCCCGGCATGATGCTCGAGCCCGCCTGCTTCGGCGGGAGGTTGATCTCGCCGAGCCCGGCCTGCGGACCGGAGGAGAGCAGCCGGAGGTCGTTGCAGATCTTCGAGAGCTTGATCGCGCTGCGCTTGAGCGCGCTGGAGAACGTCATGAAGACGCCCGTGTCGCTGGTCGCCTCGACGAGGTCGGGGGCGGTCTCGAGTCGCTGGCCCGTGATCTCGCTCAGGTGCCGGACGACGGCGGCGGCGTAGCCCGGGTCGGCCGTGATGCCCGTGCCCACGGCCGTGCCGCCGAGGTTCACCTCGGAGAGCAGCTTGATGGTCTCGCGCAGCCGCGCGATGTCCTCGCCGAGGGTCGTCGCGAAGCCGTGGAACTCCTGGCCGAGCGTCATCGGCACCGCGTCCTGCAGCTGGGTGCGGCCGACCTTGAGCACGTCGTGGAACTCGCGGCCCTTCCGGCCGAACGAGATGCGCAGGGCGTCGAGCTCCGCGAGCATCGTCGTGAGCGACATCGTCATCGCGAGCTTCAGCGCGGTCGGGTAGGTGTCGTTCGTCGACTGGCTGCGGTTGACGTCGTCGATCGGGTGGATGAGGTCGTAGCGGCCCTTGGGCTGCCCCGCGATCTCGAGCGCGACGTTGGCGATGACCTCGTTCGCGTTCATGTTGGTCGAGGTGCCGGCGCCGCCCTGGATGACGCCGACGATGAACTGGTCGTGGAACTCGCCGTCGATGATGCGCTGGCACGCTTCATCGATCCACGCCTGCTTGCGCGGCTCGAGGGCTCCGAGCTCCTTGTTGGCGCGGCACGCGGCCTGCTTGACCTGGGCGAGCGCGACGACGAGCTCGGGATAGACCGAGATCGGGCGCTTCGAGATCGGGAAGTTCTCGAGGGCGCGCTTGGTGTGCACGCCCCAGTACGCGTCGTGCGGGATCTCGACCGATCCCAGCGAGTCCGTCTCGGTCCTGGTCTCGGTCGTGTTCGTGGTGATCACCTCGTCCTCCGATCGGACGTTCTCGACGGTTCGGGGATGCGGTCGGGTCATCGACACTCTGGCTCCATCGCCTCGTGGTTCGCGCGGGATCGCCGCGCCTGTTCGCCCCCGAGCCTACTCGCGGGCGTGCGGCGATTCCCGCTGCAGCGTGTACGTTGCGTGCGCATCCGCTGTACACGGCGTCCGTTTCCCGCGTGGTGCGCTCGGCGGGCGCGCCTCGGCGCCGCTCAGACCCCCGACACCGCGAAGAGCCGCCACTCCCCCGGCACGCCCCGGAGCAGGTGGACCCCTCGGTCCTCGAATCCGATGCCCGAGCCGACGACCAGGTCCTTCACGGTCCCGGACGCGAGCACCGTGCCCGGACCGGCCAGCGACATGACCCGCGACGCCAGGTGCACCGCGATCCCGGCGACCTCGCCGCCGTTGAACTCGACCTCGCCGCTGTGCACCCCTGCTCGCACCTCGATCCCGAGCGAGCGGACCGCCGAGGTGATCTCCCATGCGCAGCGCACCGCGCGCGCCGGACCGTCGAAGAGCGCGAGGAACCCATCGCCGGTCGACGTGACGCCCCTGCCGCGATGTCGCTCGATCAGCGACCGCACCAGGGCGTCGTGGGCGAGCTTGAGGTCGAGCCAGCGCTGGTCGCCGAGCCGGGCGGCGTGATCGGTCGAGCCGACGATGTCGGTGAAGAGCACGGTCGCGAGCACGCGGTCGTCGATCGGGACCGGCCGGTCGCCCGTGACGAACTCCTCGATCTCGTCGAGCAGCGGCTCGGCGTCGAGGAACTGCGGGTACCAGTCGGCACCGGGCAGCTCGACGAGTCGGGCGCCCGGGATATGGTCGGCCAGGTATCGGCCCATCGCGATGCGGTAGTGCAGGTTCCCCGAGCGGTGGAGCACGAGGGTGGGGGCCTGGATGCTCGGCAGCACGGAGCGGACGTCGAGTTGCAGCACCCACCGGTACATCCGGGTCGCCGCGGCAGGTGATGCCGAGAGGCGCATGTACCGCCCGATCCACCGCTGCAACTGCGGGTCGTCGACCGCGCTCGGGGCGCTGAGCCCGAGCACCTCCCCCGTGCCCCACGCCCGCCGCCATCCTTCGAGCAGGCGCTCGACCGACGTCTCCGGGAGGCCGATCGGGTAGTCCGGAGCGCGGAGCATGCGGGCGAAGGTGTTGACGAGCACCAGGGAATCGGTGCGATGCGGATGACTCGCCGCGAGCATCATCGCCATGGGCCCGCCTTCGGCGTCGCCGAGCAGCGTCGCCGACGTCGACTCAACCGCGTCGAGCACCGCGCGCGCGTCGTCCATCCAGTGCTCGAGCGTCGGCAGCGCCCCCATCGCGACCGGGTCGGAGATGCCGGCACCGCGCTTGTCGAAGCAGACGACGCGGGCGAACCGGGCGAGCCGCTCGAGGTAGCGCACCATCGAGGGGTGCTCCCACATGATCTCGATGTTGCTCGCCCAGTTGCCGATCATGAGCAGGTCGCGCGAGCCGCTGCCGAAGACCTGGTAGGCGACGGAGCCGTCCTCGACCTCCGCATAGCGTGGTTCGGGCGCTCCCGCACCCCACGCCGGCATCGGTACGCCGCGCTCCCCGTCCATTCCGCCCCCCCAGCGTCAGGGTAGCGCCGACACCCGCGCCATGCGATGGGCCCCGACCGGTCGGGTCGGGGCCCATGACGGGCGGCGGATCGCGATCAGATGAAGGCGAGCGGTGCGAGGGGCAGCAGGAGCAGCCCGAACGCGAGGAAGCCGAGGGCGGCGAGCACGGCGCCGCCGAGCAGGACGCCGTTGAGTGCGACGCCCCAGATCGCCATGGTGCGTGCCGCGGGCTCGCGTCGCAGCGCGAGGATGCCGAGCACGAGGCCGGCGATCGGCACGACGAAGGTGAAGCCGGCGACGAGCGAGAGGATTCCGAGCACGAGGCTCGAGACGGCGAACCCGCGCGTCTCGACGTCGGTCGCCGGTGCGGGGGTGGCGGTGGTCATGGGTCGATCTCCTTGTCCGTGGATACGACCTCCACGCTAGGCACGCCCGGCCCGCCGCGACATCCGGCTGACCCCCGCATCGGCGGGGCGGCTGACGCCACCGCGCGAGCGCCGGTAGCATCCGTGCGAATCGCCGAGCGCGAACCGAGCCCCCTGATCGGAGTCCCCATGTCCCTGCCCTGGACCGTGCACGGCGACGGCACCCACGTCGCCCCCGGCGACGTCGTGGCGCCCGGCGAGCGCCTCTCGTGGCCGCGCACCATCGGCCTCGGCGCGCAGCACGTCGTGGCCATGTTCGGCGCGACGTTCCTCGTCCCGGTGATCACGGGCTTCCCGCCCGCGACGACCCTGTTCTTCTCCGGCATCGGCACGATCCTCTTCCTGCTCGTGACCCGCAACCGGGTGCCGAGCTACCTGGGATCCTCGTTCGCGTTCATCGCCCCCATCACCGCGGCGACGGCCGCCGGATCGATCGACGACCCGATGGGAGCGGCACTGTTCGGCATCGTCGTGGTCGGCGTGCTGCTCGCGCTCGTGGGCGTCGTCGTCCAGGTCGCGGGCTCGCGCTGGATCGACGTCCTCATGCCGCCCGTCGTGTCGGGCGCGATCGTCGCGCTCATCGGCCTGAACCTGGCGCCCGTGGCGCGCACGAACTTCGAGGCCGCGCCGGTGACGGCGATCGTGACCCTCGCGGCCGTGATCGTCGCGAGCGTGCTGTTCCGGGGCATCCTCGGGCGCATGTCGATCCTCGTCGGCGTCGTCATCGGCTACGTCGTCGCCGTCGCGCAGGGCGAGGTCGACTTCGCCGCGGTGGGCGCGGCGGCGTGGGTCGGGCTGCCGAGCTTCCACCTGCCGGCGAACCCGATCGCCGACGCCGCGGTCTGGGGACTGCTCCCGGCGTTCCTCCCGGTCGTACTGGTGCTCGTCGCCGAGAACGTCGGCCACGTGCGCGGCGTCGCGCAGATGACCGATCCCGCGGTGAACGCGTCGACCGGTCGCGCGCTGCTCGCCGACGGGCTCGCGACGACGCTCGCCGGCATGTTCGGCGGATCGGGCACCACGACGTACGGCGAGAACATCGGCGTGATGGCGGCGACGCGCGTGTACTCGACCGCCGCGTACTGGGTGGCCGGCGCGTTCGCGGTGCTGCTCGGCCTGTCGCCGAAGGTCGGGGCGCTCATCAACACGATCCCGCCGGGCGTGCTCGGCGGCGTGACGACCGCGCTCTACGGGCTCATCGGCATCATCGGCGTGAAGATCTGGGTCGACAACCGCGTGGACTTCCGCAGTCCCGTGAACCAGTTCACGGCCGCGACCGCCCTCGTGATCGGCATCGCCGACTTCACGTTCTCGACCGGGTCGGTCGTGTTCAACGGCATCGCCCTGGGCACGGTCGCCGCGATCGTGATCTACCACGTGATGCACGGCATCGCCCGCTGGCGCGGCACGGGACTGCCGGCCGAGCCGCCGACGCCCGAGGCGGACGCGACCGACCCGCGAGGATGATGGACCCATGCCATCCCCTCATCGCCCCGGCCTGCGGGTCGACTCCGGACTGACCATTCCGGAGTCGGAGCTCTCGTGGCGCTTCTCGCGCTCGTCCGGGCCCGGCGGCCAGGGGGTGAACACCGCCGACTCCCGGGCGGAGCTCGTGTGGGACGTCGCGGGCTCGGCCGTCCTCTCCGACCTCCAGCGGGATCGCCTGCTGGATCGACTGCGCAACCGCCTCGTCGACGGGGTGCTGACGATCACCGCCTCGGAGCACCGCGCGCAGCTGCGCAATCGGGAGGCGGCCCGGGCGCGACTCGCGGACGTCGTGGCCGACGCGCTGCGCCCGCCCCCACCGGCACGTCGACCGACCACGCCGAGTCGAGGCTCCAGGGAACGGCGGTTGGCGGCGAAGAAGCGGCGCACCGACGTCAAGCGCCTGCGCCGCCCGCCCGGCGACTGATCCGCGCGGGGCGCTCGCCGTCGGACGCCGGACGCATCGCGGCGCGCGCAGCCGGGAGCCGTCAGCGCTCCGCCTGCAGCGCCCTCGCCCAGCGCGCCCGGTGGGCGGCGACGTAGCGGGTCACGGCCGCCCAGTGGTCGCCGTGCCCGTCGACGTACATCGACCCCCAGGGCTCCTCGCCGGACTCGTGTCCCGACCGCAGGAGCTCGAGCATCGCCGCGGACCGCTGCGCCATCGCCGTCGGCAGGGCCTCTCGCAGGGAGCGGTCCGCGGCGTAGCCGTCGACGAACGCGGCGAGGTCGCGGCCCGCATCCTGCGGGGACCGACCGACGTCCCCGAGCGTGAACGCCTGCGCGGCGTACGCGAGGTCCCACAGGCGCGTGGACGGCGCGGCGGCATCCCAGTCGATGAACACCCAGCGCTCGCCGACGACGAGGTTCCACGGCGCGAGGTCGTTGTGGCAGACGAGGTCCCCGGCGGGGGCGGGGATCGCGCACTCCCACGTCGCATCCGGCTCAGGGACGAACGGGGCGCTCGCGTCGTGGATCGCCCGCACCATCGCGCCGACCCGATGCAGGTCGTCGCGGGTCAGCGGGACGGCATCCATCGCCAGGCGCCCCGGGACGAACTCGAGCACCTGCCTGCCCTGCTCGTCGCGGCCCCTCGGGGCCGGCGCGTCGACGCCTGCGGCGCGAACGGCGTCCAGGAACGCATGCACGTGCGGCGTTGCGTCCGACCAGGCCTTGCGCACGGTCTCGCCGATGCGGACGACCGGTCCGCTCGCGTTGCCGCCGTCCAGGGGCCGCCCGGTGTCCACGCCGTGCTCAGCCCCCGAGCAGCGCCTCGACCGGTCCGCGAGCGAAGTAGACCACGAACCCGGCGGCCACGATCCACAGCAGCGGGCTGATCTCGCGGGCCCTGCCGGCGAACGAGCGCACGATCACCCAGCTGACGAAGCCCGCGCCGATGCCGTTGGCGATCGAGTAGGTCAGGGGCATCACGGTCACCGTGAGGAACACGGGCAGCAGCACGCTGAAGTCGTGGAAGTCGATCTCGCGGATCTGCGACATCATGAGCGCACCGACGATGACGAGCGCCGCGGCCGCGACCTCCGAGGGCACCACCGAGGTGAGCGGCGTGAGGAACATCGCGAGCAGGAACAGCACGCCGGTGACGAGGTTCGCGAGGCCGGTGCGCGCGCCCTCGCCGATGCCGGAGCCCGACTCGATGAACACCGTGTTCGACGAGCTCGAGGTGAACCCGCCGGCGACGGCGCCGACGCCCTCGACGACGAGCGCGGAGCGCAGTCGCGGGAACTCGCCCTTGGCGTCGGCGACGCCGGCCTCCTTCGACAGGCCGGTCATGGTGCCGAGCGCGTCGAAGAAGTTCGTGAAGACGAGGGTGAAGACCAGCATGAGGGCCGCGAGCACGCCGATGCGCTCGAAGGAGCCGAAGCTCACCTGGCCGACGAGCGAGAGGTCGGGCAGGCTCACCCACTGCGCGGGCAGTTCGGGAACCGAGAGGCCCCAGCCCTGCGGGTTCACGCTGCCGTCGGCGCCGAACTTCGGGCCGAGGTCGAGGATCGCCTCGAGCACGAGCGCGAGCACGGTGCCCGAGAGCAGCCCGATCAGGATGCCGCCCTTGACGCGTCGCGCGACGAGGATGCCGGTCAGCAGGAGCGTGACCACGAACACGATGGTCGGGACGGTGCCGACCGAGCCGTCGACGCCGAGGCCGACCGGCGGCGAGGCGGCGCCGGTCGCGGTGACGAAGCCCGCGTCGACGAAGCCGATGAAGGCGATGAACAGGCCGATGCCGACGGTGATCGCGAGCTTCAGCGGCAGGGGCACGGCCTCGAAGATGAGCCGGCGCAGGCCGGTCGCGGCGAGCAGCACGATGATCAGGCCGTTGATGAGCACGAGCCCCATGGCCTCGGGCCAGGTGACCTGCCCCACGACCGACACGGCGAGGAAGGAGTTGATGCCGAGGCCGGCGGCGAACGCGAACGGCAGGCGCGCGACGAGCCCGAAGAGGATCGTCATGACGCCGGCGGTGAGCGCCGTGACCGCGGCGACCTGGGCGAATCCGAGGTCGTCGCCGGCCACGTCCGTGCCGCCCGACAGGATGATCGGGTTCAGGATGACGATGTAGGCCATCGTCACGAAGGTCACGACGCCGCCGCGGATCTCGGCCGGAATGGTCGAGCCGCGCCGGCTGATCTCGAAGAAGCGGTCGAGCGCGCCGCGCATAGATCGCGGCGAGGGCTCGGTGGTGCGAGGCTCGGTGCCGGCGGGCTCGGTCCCCTCGGGGTCGGCGGTGGTCGTGTCGGGTCCGGTCGTCATGCGTCGTCCTGCGTGGGTCGGGTGCGCCGGGGCGCACGGGTGTGGGTCGCTCGGGATGAGCGGATCGCGGGACGACGGTGGCCCGGGCCGCGAGGCGGCGGGCTCGGCGCGCCGCCTGCCGGACGGTGCGGTCCGAGCGGGCGAGAGGCGCCGAGTCGATGGTACGTCAGGATGGCGCGTCGTGCTCATCCACGACGGTGGCGAGGTCCGCCCCGAACACGTAGGTGCGCCGCACCCGTCCCCCCGCGAGCACCCCGGGCAGCCACCGGCGCGCGTCGTCCCACATCTCGGCGAGGGGCACGCGTTCGAGCGGGAACCACTCCGGATCGAGTTCGTCGGACGGACCCGGAGCGCCGAGGAAGGACCGCACGACGAAGACGTTGGAGACCTGGCTCCACGCCTCGCGGTGCGGGAACAGGTAGGTCAGCCGGCCGCGCGGTTCGAGGTCGCCGCCGGCGACGACGAGACCCGACTCCTCGTGCACCTCGCGCACGGCCGCGTCGACGGCCGACTCCCCCGGCTCGAGCTTGCCGCCGAGGCCGACGTAGTTGCCCTCCCCGAGCCCGTGCTTCTTGCGGCCGAGGAGCACCTCGGTGCGCCCGTCGACCTCGCGGAGCACGTAGCAGACGCAGACCTCGGGCAGCGCCATCCGCTCGCCCGGGGCCTGCATCGGCTGGTCGCCCACGCGGTTCAGCCGAAGAGGATCTTCGCCTCGTCGTACCGCGCCTGCGGCACGCTGTTGAGCCCACCGGTGGCCTCGGCGATCGTGACGCGCTCGATGTCGGTGCCGCGGAGGGTCACCATGCTGCCCCACGCGCGATCGAGCGCGGCATCGACCGCCGCCATGCCGAGCCGCGTCGCGAGCACCCGGTCGTACGCCGAGGGCGCGCCGCCGCGCTGGATGTGGCCGAGCACCGTGTGGCGCGACTCGATGCCCGTACGCTCCTCGATCATGGGCGCGAGCTTCTCGGCGATGCCGCCGAGGCGCGGGCGGTTGAAGGCGTCGAGGCCGAGGTGCGAGTGCGCCTCGTCCATGGTGTCGAGCTTGAAGCCCTCCGCGACGACGACGAGGGGGGCGCGGCCGCGCTCGCGAACGGATTCGACGTACTCGCAGATCTCCTCGATGCCCATCGGCTGCTCGGGGATCAGGATGGCGTGGGCGCCGCCGGCCATGCCCGAGTGCAGGGCGATCCACCCGACGTGCCGGCCCATGACCTCGAGCACCATGCAGCGGTCGTGCGACTCGGCCGTCGTGCGGAGCCGATCGATCGCCTCCGTCGCGATCTCGACCGCGGTGTCGAACCCGAACGAGTAGTCGGTGGCC
Organism: Agromyces litoreus; assembly: GCF_040496015.1. NCBI lineage: Bacteria > Bacillati > Actinomycetota > Actinomycetes > Micrococcales > Microbacteriaceae > Agromyces > Agromyces litoreus. The sequence goes on along the minus strand of NZ_JBEPKA010000018.1, from coordinate 7,037 downwards.
GCGAGGTCGTTGTCGATCGTCTTCGGCACGCCGATCACCGGCAGCCCGCCCTCGTCGACGAGGCGTCGGGCCGCGGTGAGCGTGCCCTCGCCGCCGATCGCGATGATCGCGTCGATCCCGTGCTCCTCGAGGGTCGCACGGATGTTGTCGGGTCCGCCCCGCTCGCCCTCGAAGGGGTTCGTGCGGCTCGAGCCGAGGATCGTCCCACCCTGCTTCGAGAGGCCCCGCACGTCGTGGCGCGTGATGGGCATGATGTCGGCCTCGACGACGCCCCGCCACCCCCAGCGGAACCCGACGAACTCCGCCTCGTGCGAGATGACGCCCTTCAGGACGGCGCCGCGGATGACCGCGTTCAGGCCGGGGCAGTCGCCGCCGCTCGTCAGAATGCCGATCTTCATGCCTGTGTGACTCCTCGTGAGGGGTGGACGTCCGCGGGGGTGCCGCATCGTCGGGGCGCGAACGTGGGGAGTCTAGCGGGGCGGGCGCGCTCCGGCCGCTTCGGCGACCTCGGCCGCCCGCCCCGGTGCGCGCTCCGCCCGCGCCCGCATGGCCCTACAGGGCGCCGTCGAGCGCCTGCCGGAGCAGGTGCTGCAGCGCATCGAGCTGCACCGAGTCGGCGGAGCCCGGCTCGACATCGCTGCCGTCGAGCGCGCGGAGCGCGAGCCCCTGCTTCTGGTCGATGAGCTCGGCGATGCGCGCGTCCACGGTGTGCGCCGCGATGATGCGCCACGCCGTCACGGGCTCGTCCTGGCCGATGCGGTGCACGCGGTCGATCGCCTGCGTCTGCTCGGCCGCGGTCCAGCTGAGCTCGGCGAGCACGACGTTCGACGCGGACTGCAGGTTCACGCCGACGCCGGCCGCCGTGAGCGAGCAGACCGCGACCGAGACCTCCGGGTCGGAGTTGAACGCGTCGATGGCCTCCTGGCGCGCCACGGCGGACTGGTCGCCGCGGATCGACACCGTCCGGAGCTCCCGCGCCGCGAACGACGCCTCGGCCTGGTCCATGACGTCGATGTGCTTGGCGAAGAACACGACCTTGCCCGCCGAACGGGCGAGCTGCGCCGCGTAGTCGGCCGCGAGGCCGGCCTTGGCCTGGCCGATCCGCCGGACCATCGTGAAGACGTTCTCGCCGGACTTCGAGGACTTCGACTCCTCGAGCTCGGACAGGGCGACCGCCCGGATGAACTGGTCGCGCTCGAGCTCGTCGAGGTCGCCGACCCGGAGCTTGCGCGACTCGACGAGCGCGCGGAAGCGGCTCGCGAGCCGGTTCCCGAGCTCGCGCTCGGCGGCGCGGATGGAGCGCCCGAGCTCGTCGTCGAGCTCGACGGGCAGGTCGGCGATCCGCTTGTCGGGCAGGTCGGCGGCCACGTCGACCTTGCGGCGGCGGACGATGCCGAGGTCGATCACGCTGCGCCGCGCCTCCGGGTAGAAGCCGGGGTCGGCGGGCGTGAGCCCGGTCTCCTCGAGCTGCCCGAGCAGCGACGGCGACGGGCGGTCGCCCTCGATCCAGCCGAGGAACTGCCAGATCGCACGGAAGTCGTCGACGTCGTTGATGAGCGGCGTACCGGTGAGGGCGAGCAGCAGCGGGTCGCCCGCGGCGCCGTCCTCGCGGATGCGCTCGGCGAGCGCGAGCACGTTGCGCGAGCGCTGCGACTGGAGGTTCTTGATGAAGTGCGCCTCGTCCACGACCATGCCGCGGAAGCCCATCGTCGACAGCCACGACATGTGCCGGTCGAGCACGTCGTAGTTGACGACGATCACGTCGGCGAAGGCGTCGACCGTGTCGCCGTCGCCGTGGATGACGGTCGCGCGTCGGTGCGGGGTCCAGCGTTCGACCTCGCGCGCCCAGTTCATCTTCACGACGTTCGGCACGACGGCCAGCAGCGGGTAGGCGTCGGCGACGGATGCCGCGAGCACCGACTGCGCCGTCTTGCCGAGGCCGGGCTCGTCGGCGAGCAGGAACCGGCGGTGGCCCTGTCGGGCGGACTCGACGAACCGGGCCTGGTGCGGCATCAGTTCGAGCCCGCGGGGCGAGAGCCGGTCCACCCGCGGCGCCTCCGGCAGGTCCATCGACGCCGCCTGGCCGCCAGAGCCCGACTCGAACGACTTGAAGAGCGGCCCGAGCAGCTCCCAGTTGGCCAGCCGTCGCACCGGCACGGTCGGCTGGGCGCCGCGACTGAAGTCCGGTGCGAGGAACGGGTTCGCCAGCTTCCGCGACTTCACCGAGGGCGGCACGACCTGGTTCTCGGAGAGCACGGGCAGGGGCTCGGACTCGCGGACGATCACGAGCTCGTCCTCGCTGAGCTCCGCGCCCGACTCGAGGAGCCAGTCGCGACGGAAGCGCTGCGCGACCGTCGAGATCGAGGCGTCGGGCTCGAGCAGCGTGATGAGGCTCGTGTCGCGCGCCGCGGTCTTCGCGAGGATCTGCGCGATGCCGTCGAGTCGCTTCAGCAGCTCGGCGCGTGCGGCGTCGCCGATGTCGGGGTCGGCCCTGACCCGGGCCCGCTCCTCGCGCATGAGCAGCGCGATGACCTGGAACTTCGTGCGGTTGGTGGGACCCAGCTTGTTCTTCTGGGCCTTCTGCTCGACCTCGCGGACCTTGCGCGCGAGGATCGGGATGATGGGCGCGTCGTCGTCGCGCGAGCGCGTGCGCTGTCGCTGCCTCGTCTGGGCCAATGGTCCTCCCCTGTCTGGGCCCGATGCGATCCGGCGCCCGTGGCCACGGGCGGGTAGCCGGCACCGGGCGACGGGAACGAAGCGAGCGTGGCCGTCGCGGTGCACCGGATCCGTGATGTGCCGAGCATGGCGGAGCGAGTCCCCCGGCCGTCGGCCCGCGAATGGATCCGTCGAGCGCCGGGGGACATTCTACGCGCCGGGAGCGGGTCGGCGCGAATACGTTCGGGACACGGGGAGTCGAGGGCCCCCTGATCCCTCCACGTGCAGCCCTGTCGCGCCGCCGCCGGCGGGGCTAGTCTCGTGGCATGGACGAGTCGACCGGGGTCGGCGGGGACATCGCCGACGATCACGAGTTCCAGGTCGCACAGGACGGCGAGGCGCCGCCCCGGACGGAGTCCGGCGCCGACGAGGCACGCGCGACCGGCGAGGACGACCAGGACGACGTCGTGGGGATCGACGCCGAGCGCCGCGTCGTGCTGCCGGAGGACCCAGCCGTCGCGGCGGCCGACGAGGACTGAGCGCGCGCCGGGAGGCGCGTCCGTCGACCGCGGTCAGACCCCGCCGCCACCGCCGCCGCCGCCACCACCGCCCGAGGAGCCGCCCCCGCCGGACCCGCTCGAGGACGAGCTCGACGAGGACCCCGACCAGCTCGAGTTGGACGCGCTGCTGAACGAGCCGACGCTCGCGGCGAAGTACCCGGCGTTGAACCCGCTGCGTCCCGCGTACCAGTCGGGTTCGCGACCCTGCTCCGCGTACAGCGCGGCGAGCACTCGACTCCACTCCTTCTCCATGCCGAACAGCACCGAATAGGGCAGCAGTCGCTCGTTGAGCCGCAGCACGGTCGCCGGGTCCGGGACGGCGCCGGTGCCGGGCCCGACGGGGGCCGGCCGGCCGCTCGCCCTGGCGTCGGGTGCCGGCGGCGGGATCGCGGGCGCCGCGGCGGGCACGCGCTCGGCACCCGTGGGCGACTGGAGCACGCGCAGGCGGTCGGCCTCGGCGAGCCGGATGTACTCGCGCAGACCCTCGAGGTGGTCGCGCGCCGTGCGACCGCGTTCGGTGAGGGGTCGCACGCCGGAGACGATCGCGATCGTGGCGAGCGCGGCGACCCCGCCGAGCAGGATCGTCGACCACGGCCAGTGGCCGCCCATGCGGTCGTCGAGCGCGACGAACCCGAACACGGCCGCGAGCACGGCCGACCCGATGGCCGCCACCGCGAGCAGCCCGCGTGCACCGCGCGCGGGCGTGCGCCGGAGCCCCTCCCGCACGACCCGGGTGTGCACGGAACGGCGCAGGCTCGCGAGCCGCGTGCCGAGCGTGCGATCCTGCGAGCGCAGGTCCCGACGCGCGCCGATCGGCGCGACCGCACCGAACAGCGCGCGGAGCACTCGCGTCGCGTCGCGGTCGGCGCCGTCGATCGGGCCGGCCAGCTCGACCGAGTACCGTCGCGACCCCGTCTCGACGATCCGCACGCGGCGACCCACCGCCTCGTCGAGGAGCGTCGCCGTGATCCCCTTCCCCGCCGCGCCGACGAGGTCGGCCGCCTCCATGAGGGTGAGGCCGTCGGGCGGCTCGTACTCGGCGACGATGATGCCGCGACCGGGATGGGAGCGCCAGCGCGTCCCGCGGAGCACGCCCGCGACCACCGCGAGGGCGACCGCGAGGATCGCGCCGACGAGCGAGGTCATCGCCGCAGGCGAGGAGGTGAACCGCTCGTCCCGCGGCGCGAAGGTGCCGGGCTCGAAACCGAGCGCGACCGTGAGGTTCTCGAACGGTCCGAGCGTGCTCGCCTCGGCGACCACCACGGGCTCGCCGTCCGCGAGCGGTGACAGCCGCTCGCACGGGGTCGTGGACCCCTCGTACCCGCGATAGCACGCGACGTCGCCCGTGAACGCGGGGACGAGGTCGGGTGCCAGGCGCACGGTGGCGCGGACGACGCCGAACGGCTGGCGCCATCCCGTGCCGTTGACGTCCCAGTAGAACTCCTGCAGCGCGACGTCCGACGGATCGAAGGTGACGTTGCGCTGGTCGTAGGTGATCACGTAGGTCTGCTCGCCGTGCACGTAGTCGGCGGCCGCGACGGTCACGAGCACGAACTCGCCGTCCTCGCTGCGGTCGACCTCGTACTCGCGGGGCGCGCCGGTCTCGTCGACCACCGAGACCACCGCCACGTCGGTGGGGTGGCCGTCGTACCAGCGTGGGATGGCGCGGCGGATGCCGCGGTTCTGGTCGATCTCAGGGAAGACGGCGACGAGCGTCTCGGTGGTGCGGAGCGTCGATCGCCCGCCGTCGTCGCGGTCGAGGTCGTAGACGGCGTCGAAGCTCGCGAACCGGAAGTCGTCCACGTCCGCCGCGGACGACACGGCCGCGAGCGGCGCGGAGTGGAGCGCGTCGTTCGGGGCCGTCGCGGCGAGTGCGACGGAGGGCGCGCCCAGCAGCACCGAGCCCGCGAGCACGAGGCCCGCGAGGGCGTGGCGGAGTGTGCGGCGCCGTAGCGGGCGCGGGGTGGCCATGCGCTCACGCTAGCGAACGGAATGCGGCCCGTCACGCCCCGCGTCGGCGTCCCGGCATACGGTGCCGGGTATCGCGCCCGGGCGTATCCTGACGAGGTGATCGAGGACATCAAGAAGCGGGCGCTGCACCGCACGAAGATCATCGAGGGCCAGCTCCGCGGCATCGAGAAGATGATCGAGAACGAGGACTACTGCGTGGACATCATCACGCTCTCGCTCGCGGTCCAGAAGTCGCTCGGCTCGCTGAACAAGCTCCTCGTCGAGAACCACCTGCGCACCCACGTGTCGCACATGTACGAGCAGGGCGGCGACCAGCGCGAGGAGGCGGTCGCCGAGCTCGTGCGCATCTTCGAGCTCTCCAACAACCGGGGGTGACGTGCCGCGCATCGAGCTCGTGACGGGCGACCTCACGCGCGAACGGGTCGACGCGATCGTGAACGCCGCGAACCCGACCCTGCTCGGCGGCGGCGGCGTCGACGGCGCGATCCACCGGGCGGGCGGGCCTGCAGTCCTCGAGGCGTGCCGTCGCCTGCGGGCGACGTCGCTGCCGGACGGGCTGCCGACCGGCGAGGCGGTGGCGACGACCGCGGGCCTGCTCCCGGCGCGCTGGGTGGTGCACACCGTCGGCCCGGTCTGGCCGGGCGCGGGCGAGGAGGCGGCACGACGCCGGTTGCTGCTCGCCGGCGCCTACCGCAGTTCGCTCCGGGTCGCGGCCGAGCTCGGCGCGACCTCCGTGGCCCTTCCGGCCGTGTCGGCGGGCGTCTACGGCTGGCCGGCCGACGACGCGGCCGAGGTCGCCGTCGGCGTCGCGGCCGAGGCGGACCGCGCGCCGGCGCTCGTGCGGTTCGTCCTCTTCTCGGAGCGCATGCACGCGGAGTTCGTCGCGGCAGCGGACCGGCTGGGCGCCGACGTGACGGTGCGCTGAGGGTCAGGTGCCGGGAGCCGTCGAGGCGATCCAGGCGTCGAGGTCGCTCGGCTGGTCGGTGATGATGCCGTCGACGCCGAGCGCGCTCACCTCCTCCCACCGGTCCTGCGTGTTCAGCGTGTAGCAGAGCACCGCGATGCCCGCCGCGTGCGCGGCGTCGATCGCCTCCGGCGCTGCGGTCACCGAGGCCGCGGTCGTGCCGTAGCCGATCAGGCCGAGCTCGTCCGCCATGGGCACCGGGTCGGCCGGGAGCTCCCGGATGAGCATGATCCGCGGCGTGGTCGGGGCGACCTGGCGGATCGACTGCAGCGTCTCGACGCTGAAGCTCTGCAGCACCACGCGCCCTCGGAGTCCGTGCCGTTCGACCAGGTCGAGCACGACGCGCACCTCCGACGGCGTCCAGGTCGCCTTGAGCTCGACCAGCGCGCGCGCCTCGTCGCGTTCGGCGAGGGCGGCGAGGAATCGGTCGAGCGTCGGGATCCGTTCGCCCGCCCAGTCGCCGGAGTACCACGCCCCGGCGTCGAGCCGCTCGAGTTCGTCGAGGTCGAGGTCCTCCACGCGACCGTCGCGGCCGGTGACGCGGTCGAGGCCGGTGTCGTGGAAGAGCACGGGCACGCCGTCCCGGGTGAGCCGTACGTCGGTCTCGACGTACGCGAGTTCGTCCATCGCGAGTTCGAGGGCGGGCATGGTGTTCTCGGGCGCCGCCGAGCGGTCGCCGCGGTGCCCGATGATCGCCGCGGCCTCCCCCGGCTGCCGGAGCGCGCCGAAGACGTCGATGGCGTACACGTCGTTCGGGGTGGCGGCCGTCCAGAGCAGGCCGGCCGTGGCGAGCATCCCGACGGCGGCGAGCGGGATGCGCACGAGCGGTCGGGGCGGATGGGCGAGGCGGCGGACGGCTCGGCTGGCGGGGGCCGCGGTCGCTGGGT
>NZ_JBEPKA010000017.1:0-76593 GCF_040496015.1 Agromyces litoreus | reverse complement strand
GAGCATCCGCAGCGCTCGCTCGCGCATCTCGGGGTCAAACTTCTTCGGCATCGTCATCCATCCTGAATTAGAGGACGGAACGATACCCAGGCCGAATCACGTCCTCCCAGACTCCGCGACCGCGAGAGTGCCGAGATCCCCGGAACTCCGGGCGAGAAGCCCACTGGAGCGATGTCGAAAGCTGGGAGACCAGCGGGAATCGGACACGCGCATCCTGAACCGCAGAAACACGAAAACCCCCGCTGAACGGGGGTTTTTCAAGCTGGGGTACCTGGACTCGAACCAAGAACAACTGAACCAGAATCAGCCGTGTTGCCAATTACACCATACCCCAATGGCCCCGGACTTCAGTTCCCGGGCCGACATGTAACTGTAGCCGATCGCCGGGGCCGGGCCAAATCGAGGAGGGCCCGGGCGAGGGTGCCGCGGCCGGCGCGGAACGCGCGGCCGCGGCATCCGTCGACGGGCTACGCCAGGCGGCTCGCGAGGGCGTCGATGCGGTCGAGCGACTCCACCCGGCCGAGGATCTGCATGGACTCGAAGAGCGGCGGCGAGATGCGACGGCCGGAGACGGCGACGCGCACCGGGCCGAACGCGACGCGGGGCTTCAGGCCCAGCCCCTCGACGATCGCCGAGCGGAGCGCCTCCTCGATCTGGTCGTGCGTCCACGACTCGCCGGGGATGCGCTCGAGGGCCCCCTTCGCCGCGGCGAGGACGGCGGGCGCGTCGGCCGTGAGCGCGCCGACGGCGGCCTCGTCGACCTCGAGCGCGTCGGCGGTCGTGAAGAGGAAGCCGAGCAGCGCGGGAACCTCGCCCAGCACCGTGATGCGCTCCTGGACGAGCGGCGCGGCCTCGACGAGGAGCGCCTCCTCGCCCGGCGTGATCGGCGTCGAGACGACGCCGGCGGCCTGCAGGTACGGCACCGTGCGCGCGGTGAAGTCGCCGAGCTCGAGCAGGCGGATGTGGTCGCCGTTGATGGCGTCGGCCTTCTTCTGGTCGAAGCGCGCCGGGTTCGGGTTCACGTCCTCGACGTCGAACGCGCCGACGAGCTCGTCGCGGCTGAAGACGTCGCGATCGGCCGAGAAGCCCCAGCCGAGCAGGGCCAGGTAGTTGACGAGGCCCTCGGGGATGAACCCGCGGTCGCGGTGGTGGAAGAGGTTCGACTCGGGGTCGCGCTTGGAGAGCTTCTTGTTGCCCTCGCCCATGACGTAGGGCAGGTGGCCGAAGCGCGGCACGGAGTCGGTCACGCCGATCTCGATGAGGGCGCGGTAGAGCGCGATCTGGCGCGGCGTCGAGCTCAGGAGGTCTTCGCCGCGGAGCACGTGCGTGATGCCCATGAGCGCGTCGTCGACGGGGTTCACGAGCGTGTAGAGCGGCGCGCCGTTGGGGCGCACGACCACGAAGTCCGTGGTCGAACCCGCGGGGAAGTCGATGCGGCCCCGCACGAGGTCGTCGAAGCCGAGGTCGACGTCCTCCGGCACGCGCAGGCGCAGCGCCGGCTGCCGGCCCTCGGCGCGGAAGGCCTCGCGCTGCTCGTCGGTGAGGTCGCGATCGAAGTTGTCGTATCCGAACTGCTTGGGCCGCCCGGCGGCCTCGTTGCGCGCGTCGATCTCGTCGGCGGTCGAGTAGCTCTCGTAGACGTGCCCGGCCTCCATCAGGCGGGCGATGACGTCGCGGTAGATCTCACCGCGCTCCGACTGGCGGTACGGGCCGTGCGGGCCCCCGACGTCGACGCCCTCGTCCCACTGCAGCCCGAGCCAGGTGAGCGCGTCGATGATCTGCGCGTAGCTCTCCTCGCTGTCGCGTGCGGCGTCGGTGTCCTCGATGCGGAAGACGAAGGTGCCGCCCGTGTGCCGGGCGTAGGCCCAGTTGAACAGCGCGGTGCGGACGAGGCCGACGTGCGGGGTACCGGTCGGAGAGGGGCAGAACCGCACGCGGACGTCTGATCCGGCGGCGGTCGTCGTGGGATGGGTCGTGTCAGACATCGTCCTCAATGGTACGGCCCGGGGCGGGCAGCCGACCGGCGTTCGCGCGCGCCGCGACCAGGCGGGTGAGCCGATCGGCGGCGACCGCGACGGCGGGAACGCCGCGCCCGCCGCGCGCCGAGACCAGGTGGATGGTGCGGCGGTCGTCGTTCGCGGTGCCTCGCACCGCGACGCCGTCGCGCACGCCCGCCGACTCGACGGCGAGCGACGGCAGGACCGCGACGCCCAGTCCGCTCGCCACGAGCTCCTCGACGGCGACGAAGTTGTCGGTCTCGACCGCGATGCGCGGCGCGAAGCCCGCGGTGTCGCAGAGCTCGAGCAGGTGGCCCCGGCACCTCGGGCATCCGGCGATCCAGGCCTCATCGGCGAGGTCGGCGACATCCACCGTCGTCCCCGCCGCCAGCGCGTGGCGCTCGGGGAGGACGACGTGCATCGGGTCGCTGCCGATCGTGTCGACCTCGAGGCCCCGCGCGCTCTCGCGGTGCGGGTCGTCCCGGTCGCCCGGGTAGCTGAAGGTCAGGGCGAGGTCGGCGCGATCCTCGCGGACGGCGGCGACCGCCTCCGGCGGCTCCGCCTCGACGTAGCTCACCCGGACGCCCGGGTGGCGGGCGGCCATCTCCGCCATGAGTTCTGGGACGATCGTCGGCGACGCCGACGGGAACGCCATCAGCCGCACGCGGCCCGATCGGAGGCCGCGGAGGTCGGCGAGCTCGCCCCGCGCGGCCTCGAGCGCGGTCGCGACCGCGCCGCCGTGGCGGGCGAGCATGCGCCCGGCCGGGGTCAGCCGGATGCCGCGCCCGGTGCGTTCGACGAGCGCGACGCCGGCGCGGCCCTCGGCCCGGCGCACCTGCTGGCTGAGCGCGGGCTGGCTGTAGCCGAGCGCCCGGGCGGCGGCGGTGATCGAGCCCTGCTCGGCGATCTCGCGGAGCACGAGCAGGCTCGCGGCGTCGACGTCGGCGAGGCCGGCATGCTCGGATGGGATGGCGTCCATGAGACCTGATCATAAGCGGTGCTTATGTGACCGATCGTCGACCTGTTCTCGACAGATCGAATGCCGCGGCGGACAGTGGATGCATGATCGCCGCGACCCACGCCACCGCCCCGACGGTCGAGCAGCTGCCCGACCCCCGCTACGCCGCGGGCCGCGGCTACCTCGCGGCCTGCACGCTCGGCATCCCGGCGCAGCCGACCGTCGACGCCGTCACCCGCGACCTCGGGCGATGGCGCGACGGACGCGCCTCGGCGGCCGAGTACACGGCGACCGTCGAGCGGGCACGCGCCCACGCCGGCGCACTGCTCGGCACGACGTCCGATCGCATCGCCCTGGGCTCGCAGGTCTCGGTGTTCACCGCCCTCGCCGCCGCCTCCGCGCCCGCCGGCGCCGAGGTGCTGTGCGTCGACGGCGACTTCAGCTCGGTGGTCGCGCCGTTCCTCGCCCGGGGCGACCTGCGCGTGCGGCACGTCCCGATCGCGGCGCTGGCCGACGAGGTGCGGCCGACGACGTGGCTCGTGGCGTTCTCGCTCGTGCAGTCGGCGACGGGCGAGGTCGCCGACGCGGCCGCCGTGACCGCGGCCGCACGCGCCGCCGGCGCGCTCACCCTCGTCGACACGACCCAGGCCACCGGATGGCGGTCCACGACCGACATCGACGCCGACCTCGTGGTCTGCCACGCGTACAAGTGGCTCTCGGCACCGCGGGGCGCCGCGTTCATGTCCGCGAGCGATCGCGGGCTCGCGGAGCTCGTGCCGCTGACCGCCGGCTGGTACTCGGGCGAGGATCCGTGGGCCTCCTGCTACGGTCCGGAGCTGCACCTGGCCGGCGACGCGCGACGCTTCGACGTCTCCCCCGCCTGGCATGCCTGGGTCGGCGCCGAGGCCGCCCTCGGGATCGCCGCCGGGCGCGACGCCCGCGCCGTGCACGCGCACGACGTCGGCCTCGCGAACGACTTCCGCGCTCGGATCGGGCTCGACGCCGCCGACAGCGCCATCGTGACCTGGCCGGACCCGGACGGGTGCGACCTCGCCGCGCTCACCGCCGCCGGCCTCGTCGCCTCCGGCCGCGCGGGACGTGCGCGCGTCGCGTTCCACGTCTGGAACGACGACGAGGACGTGGCGCTCGCGGCCGGCGCGCTCGGGCGCTGACGCCGATCCCGGCACGGCCGTCGCGACGGCGCCGGACCTTCACCGGCGGATTGAGCGGAGGTCAGCCGGCCGCGCGCACCGGGTTCACGAGCGAGCCGAGCCCCGACACCGTGATGTCGACCGAGTCGCCGTCGACGATCGGTCCGACCCCCGCCGGCGTGCCGGTGAGGATCACGTCGCCGGGCAGCAGCGTGAACACGCTCGACGCGTACGCCACGATCCTCGCGACCGGGTGGACCATGTCGCCGAGCCGACCGTGCTGGTGACGCGTGCCGTTGACGCTCGTCGAGAGCTCGCCGTGCTCGAGGTCGACCTCCGTCTCGATCACGGGACCCAGCGGGCAGAACGTGTCGAAGCCCTTGGCCCTCGTCCACTGCCCGTCGCGGCGCTGGAGGTCGCGCGCCGTGACGTCGTTCGCGATGGTGTAGCCGAAGATCACCGACTCGGCGTCCTCCTCGCTCACGCGCCGTGCGACGCGGCCGATGACGACGGCGAGTTCGCCCTCGAACTCGACCTGCTCCGACTCGGGCGGGAGCACGATCGCATCACCCGGGCCGATGACGGCCGTGTTCGGCTTCAGGAACAGCAGCGGCTCGGGGGGCGCCTCGCCGCCCATCTCCTCGGCGTGGTCGTGGTAGTTCTTGCCGACCGCGACCACCTTCGACCGCGGGATCACGGGGGCGAGCAGCTTCGCCTCGGCGAGCGGCACCCGCTCCCCCGTGGGCTCGTAGCCCGCGAACATGGGGTCGGCCTTGAGCACGACGAGGGCGTGCTCCTCCTCGTCGACGATGCCGAATGAGATGGACTCACCGTGGGAGAAGCGCGCGACCTTCATGCCCCCAGCCTATTCCGCAGGTTCAAGCAGGCCGGGCGGTCGGCGGCGCGCGGCGGGCCGGCCGGGACGCTCGGGCGCCCGGCCGGCCGCCGCGCTCACGCGTCCAGGCGCACCATCCAGCCGTGGCGGTCCTCGACGCGGCCGTACTGGATGCCCGTGAGCTCCTCGCGGAGCGAGAGCGCGAGCGCCTCGGCCTCGGGGCCGGAGTGCACGATCTCGAAGTCCTCGCCGAGCAGCCGGCCGATGGGCACGACGACCGCGGCCGTGCCGCAGGCGAAGGCACCGACGATCTCGCCGGACGCCGCGCCCTCGCGCCACTCGGCGAGCGTCACGCGGCGCTGCTCCACCTGGTGTCCGCGGTCGGCCGCGAGGCGCAGGATCGAGTCGCGCGTGATGCCCTCGAGGATGGAGTCGGATTCGGGCGTCACGAGCGTGCCGTCCTTGTGCACGAGCACGACGTTCATGCCGCCGAGCTCCTCGAGGTACTCGCCCTCGTCGAGGAAGAGGACCTGCTGGCAGCCCTTCTCGTGCGCCTCGGCCTGCGGCAGGAGGCTCGACGCGTAGTTGCCGCCGGTCTTGGCCGCACCCGTGCCGCCCTTGCCGGCGCGGGCGTAGTGCGTCGAGAGCCAGATGTTCACGGGCTGCACGCCGCCCGGGAAGTAGGCCGCGGCCGGGCTCGCGATGAGGTAGTAGCCGACCTTCTTCGCGGGCCGGACGCCCAGGAAGGCCTCCTTGGCGAACATGAAGGGCCGCAGGTACAGGCTCGTCTCCGGCGCACTCGGCACCCAGTCGGCGTCGACCGCGATCAGCTGCTTCAGCGAGTCGATGAAGTAGTCCACCGGCAGCTCGGGCAGCGCCATCCGTCGTGCCGACCGCTGCATGCGGGCCGCGTTCTCGTACGGACGGAAGGTGCGGATCGAGCCGTCGGCGTGACGGTAGGCCTTCAGCCCCTCGAAGATCTCCTGCGCGTAGTGCAGGACGGCCGCCGCCGGGTCGAGCTGCAGCGGGCCGTACGGCTGCACGCGCGGGCGGTGCCATCCGCCCTTCTCGGACCAGCAGAGGTCGATCATGTGGTCGGTGAAGTGGTTGCCGAATCCCGGGTCGGCGAGCACGGCCTCGCGCTCCTCGGTCGACTTCGCCTCCTCGTTGCGGACGACCTGCCAGGTGAGGCCGGCGGGCGACGGAGTCTGGAGGGTGAGGTTCGTCGTGGTCAATGGATCCTCCTTCGGGAAGGTTCGGTCAGTGGGCGCCGACGGTGGCGCCGATGCGTGCGGCGATGGCGTCGCCGATCTCGGAGGTCGAGCGCCTGAAGTCGCCGCGATCGGCGACGTCGGCGGCGACGGCGTCGCGGACCCGGTCGGCGGCCTCCGCGTGACCGAGGTGGTCCAGCAGGAGTGCGACCGAGAGGATCGCGGCGCTCGGGTCGGCGATGCCCTTCCCTGCGATGTCCGGAGCCGAACCGTGGACGGGCTCGAACATGCTGGGGAACCGGCCGTCGGGGTTGATGTTGCCCGAGGCCGCGAGGCCGATGCCGCCGCTGATCGCGCCGGCGAGGTCGGTGAGGATGTCGCCGAAGAGGTTGTCCGTGACGATGACGTCGAATCTAGCAGGGTCGGTCACCAGGAAGATGGTGGCGGCGTCGACGTGCAGGTAGTCGACCGCGACATCCGGGTACTCGGCCGCGACGGCGTCGACGAGTCGCTTCCAAAGGGAACCCGCGAACACGAGCACGTTCGTCTTGTGCACGAGCGTCAGCTTCTTCTTCGGCCGGGCGGATGCCGCGTCGAACGCGTAGCGCACGACGCGCTCGACGCCGTAGGCGGTGTTGACCGAGACCTCGTTGGCCACCTCGGCCGGCGTGCCGACGCGGATGGCGCCGCCGTTGCCGACGTACGGACCCTCGGTGCCCTCGCGCACCACGACGAAATCGACGTCGCCGGGCTCGGCGAGCGGGCTCGTGACGCCCGGGTGGAGGATGCTCGGGCGGAGGTTCACGTAGTGGTCCAGCTCGAACCGCAGCTTCAGGAGCAGGCCGCGCTCGATGTTCGCACCGGCGAGCCGGGGGTCGCCGGGCACGCCGCCGACGGCGCCCAGCAGGATCGCGTCGTGGTCCTTGATCGCGGCGAGGTCGTCGTCGGTCAGGGTGTCGCCGGTCTCGAGGTACCGCCCCGCTCCGAGCGCGAAGTGCGTCCGCTCGAACGTCACGTCGCTGCCTCGGGTGGCCGCGTCGAGCGCCTTCAGCGCCTCGCCCACGACCTCGGGACCGATGCCGTCGCCCGGGATGACCGCGAGCCTGACCGTGGATACCATGAACACTCCTTCGTACGCCAGCCCTCCCAGCGTACTGTCCGCCGCGAGCGGCGATCACTACACTCGGGCGCACCGGGGCGGCACCCCGCCTCCGGCCCGCGCGGCCCCGCGCCGCCCGAGTGAAAGCAGGCACACACCTATGAGTCTCGGCCTCGGAATCGTCCTCTTCGCCATCGGCGCCGTTCTCGCCTTCGCGGTGAACCTGTCGGTCGAGTGGATCAACCTGCAGACCGTCGGCATCATCCTGATGGTCGCCGGCGCGATCGTGATCATCCTCGGCATCGTGCTGCTCGCACGCCGCCGCAACTCCGTCTCGACGTCGCGGACGACCGTCGACCCGGCCACGGGCGACCGCGTCACGCGCAACGAGACCTCCCGGCCGGACGACACCACCGCCGTCTGACCGGAACGTCGCCGACGGGCGCCGCCTCACTCCGAGGCGGCGCCCGTCGCGTCGTCCAGGGTGAGCGCCGCGACGACGCCGGCCGCGAGCATGAGTGCGACGCCGATGATCGACGTGACGACGACCCCGCCGTCGAAGGCGTGCGCCGCTGATGCGAGCAGGTCGCCGGCGAGGTCGGCGGGCAGCGCCTCGGCCACCGTCGCGGCGCCCGCGAGCGTCTCGCGGGCGGCGTCCGCCTGGGCGGCGGACAGCGCGGACGGCACCTCGAGCGTCGCTCGGTACCAGGCGGCCAGGATGCTGCCGAGGAGCGCCGTGCCGAGCACCGCGCCGAGTTCGTAGGCGGTCTCCGAGACCGCGGACGCCGCGCCCGCCTTGGCCGGCGGTGCGGCCGAGAGGATCAGCTCGTTCGACACCGTCTCGGCCATGCCGATGCCGAGGCCGAGCATCACGAAGGCGACGACGACGCCCGCGATGCCGGCCTGGCCGGCGGTGAGCGCGACCACGAGGTACCCGGCCGCGGAGACGGTCACCGCCGCCGGCACCAGCACGCGCGGCCGGATCCGGCGCGCGAGCGGCACGACGGCGAGCCCCGCCGCGATCATCGTCACGAGCCCCGGCGCCAGCGCGAGGCCGGCCTGCACGGGCGACAGCCCGACGATCAGCTGGAGGTGCTGCGAGACGAAGAAGAGGAAGCCCACAAGGGCGATCACGCTGAGCAGGTTGACCAGCACGCCGCCGCCGAACGCGCCGACCCGGAAGAGACGCATGTCGAGCATGGGCACGCGCGCCCGCAGTTGCCGGCGCACGAACCAGGCCCCGAGCACGAGCCCGACCACGATCCCGCCGACCGCGACCGCGTCGATCCCGTCGGTGGCGAGGTGCTTGATGCCGTAGACCACCGAACCCATCGCGCCGAGCGACAGCAGGATGCTGGGGACGTCGATCGGGCCCGGCGCGGGGTCGCGGCTCTCGGGGATCAACAGGGGCAGGAGCACGACCAGCGGCACCAGCACGGGCACGGCGAGGAGGAAGACCGATCCCCACGCGAAGTGCTCCAGGAGCAGGCCGCCGACGATCGGACCGAGCGCGGCGCCCGCGGCGAAGCCCGAGGCCCAGATGGCGATCGCGAGTCGCCGCTCCTCGCGGTCGGTGAACACCGACCGCAGCAGCGAGAGCGTGGACGGCATGAGCATGGCGCCGAAGAACCCGAGCGCGGCGCGTGCCGCGATGAGCAGCTCGGCGGTCGGCGCGAACGCCGCGGCGACCGACACGATCGCGAAGCCGACCGAGCCGATGAGCAGCATCCGGCGTCGCCCCCAGCGGTCGCCCGCGCTGCCCATCGACACCAGCAGCGCCGCGAGCACGAGCGGGTACGCATCGATGATCCACAGCTGCCCCGCCGCCGTCGGCGACAGGTCGCGGGCGATCTCGGGCAGCGCGAAGCTCAGCACGGTGTTGTCGACCGCGACCAGCAGGACCGGGAGCATGAGCACCGCGAGCGCGACCCAGCGTCGGCCGCGTCCGCCGTGTCGGCCCGGGTCGGGTCGAGTGGCGGCGGATGGCGTCGTCGCGCCGTGCTCGGGCAGGGCGATGGTCGTCGTGGGCGTGGTCTGGTCGTTCATGCTGAGTCCTATAACTGTACCGGCTGGACGGTAGAGTATCAGATGCCCACGACCGACTCCCCTCGGTACGATCGGAGCCATGAGCCGACCGCCCGCCGCCCGCGATGCCGTCCTCGACGCCTTCCAGCGACTGCTCGTCGACGGCGGGGTGCGCGCGGCCACGCTCGACGCGACCGCCCGGTCCGCGGGGGTCTCGAAGGGCGGCCTGCTCTACCACTTCGCCAGTCGCGACGCCCTCGTCGACGGCGTGCTCGCACGCTTCTCCGCCCTCGTCGACGCCGACATCGAGCAGCTCGAGCGCGCCCCGGAGGGTGCGATCGCCTACTACGTCCGGACGAGCGTGTCACAGGACTCGCCGCTCGAGCGCGCCGGCGTGGCGGCGGCACGGCTCGCCCAGGCGGGCAGCGCGCCCGCGGTGCGCATGATCCGAGACGTGCGCGACCGGTGGCTGCGCGCCATCCGCAGCCAGGTCCCCGACCCGACGGTCGCGCTGGCCGTGACGCTGATCGGCGACGGGCTGTACTACGACTCCGCACTCCACGGCGTCGACCCCGAGATCGGCGTCGACGCGCCGCACGGCGCCGACATGGACGCCCTGGTGACGCTGCTGGAGCGGCTCGCGGCGGAACCTCCGGCCGACGCACGCTGAGCGATCCGCCGGACGCGGCGCGCGGCGCGGATCCGGGCTCGACCCGTCACCCCGCGCAGTCGATCCGAGTCAGGACTCGGTGATGTCGACCTCGACCATGACCTCGGCGTCGGTGGCCGCGCGCACCCGCTCGAGCACCTCGCCGGGGACCGGCGAGTCGACCGTCAGGACGCTCAGCGCCTGACCGCCCGCCTCGCGCCGAGCGATCTGCATGCCGGCGATGTTGATGCCCGCCTCGCCGAACTCGCTGCCGTAGACCGCGACGATGCCGGGTCGATCGGTGTAGAGCATCACGATGTGGTGATCGGCGATCGGCACCTCGACGTCGTAGCCGTTGATCCCGACGAGCTTCTCGATCTGCTTCGTTCCCGTGAGCGTGCCCGAGACCGAGACCTGCGTGCCGTCGGCCAGCGCGCCGCGCAGGGTGATCACGTTGCGGTACTCGGGGCTGTCGGCGTCGGCGATGAGCCGCACGGCGACGCCGCGCTGCTCGGCCAGCAGCGGTGCGTTGACGTACGAGACGGTCTCGCTCACGACGTTCGTGAACACGCCCTTGAGCGCGGCGAGCTTCAGCACGCTCACGTCGTAGTCGACGAGCTCGCCGTGCACCTCGACGTCCAGGCTCTCGAGCGGGCCCTGCGCGAGGCCGGCGAAGAGCTGCCCGAGCTTCTCCACGAGCGGGATGCCGGGCCGCACGTACGGGTCGATGACCCCGCCGGCGACGTTGACCGCGTCGGGCACGAGCTCGCCCGCGAGCGCGAGCCGGACCGACTTCGCGACGGAGACGCCCGCCTTCTCCTGGGCCTCGTCGGTCGAGGCCCCGAGGTGGGGCGTGACGACGACGTTCGGCAGCGCGAGCAGCGGGGATTCCTTCGGCGGCTCCTGCACGAAGACGTCGAGGCCGGCACCCGCGATGGTCTTCGCGACGAGGGCGTCGTGCAGCGCCTCCTCGTCGATGAGGCCGCCGCGCGCGACGTTCACGACGTATGCGGTCGGCTTCATCTTCGCCAGCTGCTCCGCACCGACCATGCCCGTCGTCTCCGGTGTCTTCGGCATGTGGATCGTGATGAAGTCGCTGCGCTCGAGGAGTTCGTCGAGCGTCACGGTCTGCACGCCGAGCTGCTGCGCCCGGGCCGCCGTGATATACGGGTCGTACGCGATGACCTCGACGCCGAACGCCTGCAGGCGGGCGGCGATGAGCGCCCCGATGCGGCCCAGGCCGATGATGCCGACGGTCTTCTCGTAGAGCTCGACGCCGGTGTACGCCGACCGCTTCCACTCCCCCTGCGCGAGCGCCGAGTGCGCGGCGGGGATGTGGCGGGCGAGGCTCAGGATGTGGCCGACCGTGAGCTCGGCGGCGGAGATGATGTTCGAGGTCGGGGCGTTCACGACCATGACGCCGGCGGTGGTCGCGACCTTGATGTCGACGTTGTCGAGCCCGACGCCGGCACGGGCGATGACCTGGAGTCGCGGCGCGGCGGCGATGGCCTCGGCGTCGACCTTCGTGGCCGAGCGCACGAGGATGGCGTTGGCGTCGGTGAGGGCCGAGAGCAGCGCCGGGCGGTCGGTGCCGTCCACCTTCCGGATCTCGAAGTCGGGCCCCAGGGCGTCGACGGTGGCGGGCGAGAGTTCTTCGGCGATCAGCACGACCGGCTTGGTCACGGACGGATCCTCACTGCAGTTGGAGATGCGGTGCGACCGCACCGCGGAAGGTCGCGCCGGCATCGTCGGGGCGCGGATGACGCGGCCAGCCTACTTCAGCCCCGACGGGCCTCCCGAATCGTGTGACGCGGGATCACGGCGCGACATCCGTCGAATCCGCTGCGCTCAGCTGAGCGCAGCCCCGGTCATGCGCCGCTCAGGCGAGCAGCGCGCCCGGTCCGAACATCAGCAGGATGTCGACGTAGAGCGCGGCGGAGACCGCGAGCCCGGCGAGGTAGAGCGCGGCCTGCACGACCGCGTTGCGGCGACGCCCGATGAGGAAGGCCACGGCGAAGAGCGCCACGGGCAGCAGGACCGCCGCGATGAGCACCACCCAGCCGGTGCCGCTCAGCGTCGTGCCGAGCGCGGCGGCGACGCCGGAGATCCCGACCAGGTTGCCGACCGCCTCCCACGCGTCGTACGCGTACAGCAGCCCGAACGCGATCGCGAGCGCGAGTTCGAGCCAGAACGGGGTGCGGCGGTGCGCGGCCGCGACCCGAGCCCGCACGGGGTCCTCGCTCATGCGCTCACCCCCGCGACGAAGGCCACGGGCAGCAGCACGACGATCCCGATCACGAGCCAGATGAAGCGGAGCCGCACGCGCCCCCGCGTCAGCGCGAAGACCACGCCGAACCAGAGCGCCGGGGCGAGCGCCGCGAGCCAGAGCCCGAGTGCGAACATGAACGACCCCACCGGGTCGACGGCGGGGTTCTCGACGCGGAGGACCGTGAGGATCCAGCCGAGCGTGTACAGCAGGTACGCCCCACCGAGGACGCCCAGCAGGACGAGCTCAGCCGAGCCGGGCTGGGCCGCGCGCGAGCCCTCGGCGGACCCGGGCTCGGCGCCCGAATCGTCGCTCGCGCCGGCGGTCGACGCCGACGACGACGGCTCGCTCGCGGCCCGCGTGGCGGGACCGACCCGCTTCCATCCGGGCTCGAGCGTCGTCTCCTCGTCGCCCTCCCAGCGGAGGGCCTCGTCGTCGCCCCCGCGTTCTCCTGCCATGCACTCAGCCTAGGGGCCCGACGACGCTGCACCCCGCTATGCACGGGGGTGCCTTGACGGCCGTCGCCGGGCCGTGCTGCCATGGCCCCATGGCAGCAGCCGTCGAAGTCGATGCGGACTACCTCGTCGTGGGGGCGGGGGCCATGGGCATGGCCTTCGTCGATGCCCTCGTCGGGCACTCGGACGCGACGGTCGCGATCGTGGATCGGCGCCACGCCCCAGGTGGCCATTGGCTCGACGCGTACCCGTTCGTGCAGCTGCACCAGGCGTCGGCGTTCTACGGGGTCGCCTCCACGCTGCTCGGCGGCGGACGCATCCAGGTCGAGGGGCCCGAGGCCGGCCTGCACGAGCGGGCGAGCGCCGCCGAGATCTGCGCGTACTACGCCGAGGTGCTCGAGCAGCTGATGGGCACCGGCCGCGTGACCTTCCATCCGGGTTGCGAGTACACGGGCGAGCGGAACTTCCGCTCACGCATCAGCGGGGTCGGGTACGCCGCGCCGCGAGCCCGCCTGGTCGATGCGGCGTACCTCGCCGGCGACATCCCCGCCACGACCCCGCCGCCGTTCGCGGTCCAGGACGGCGCGAACGTCATCCCGGTCAACGACCTCGTCCGGGTGACCGAGCCGCCCGACCGGTACGTGATCGTCGGCGCGGGCAAGACCTCGGTCGACGCCTGCGTCTGGCTGCTGCAGAACGGCGTCGACCCCGACGCGATCTGCTGGGTCCGGCCGCGCGAGGCGTGGATGCTCGACCGGGCGGTCGTGCAGCCGAATCCCGCGGTGTTCACCGGCATGGCCGCCGACACGATGGAGGCCGCCGCCGAGGCGGCCTCGGCCGACGACCTGTTCCTGCGCCTCGAGGAACGGGGCATCATGGTGCGGATCGACACGACCGTCACGCCGACGATGGCGAAGACGCCGACGCTCGGGCGGTGGGAGCTCGATCTCGTCCGGCAGGTGACGGATGTCGTCCGACGGGGCCACGTGCGCGCGGTGTCGCCCGGCCGGCTGACGTTCGACGACGGCGACGTGCGGATCTCGCCCAACGCGGTCGTCGTGCACTGCGCCGCCTCCGGCCTCGGGTCTCCCCCGCTCGTGCCCATCTGGCAGCCCGATGCGATCCGCCCCCGCCCCGCGGCCCGGATCGGCTTCCCGTGCTTCGGCGCGGCGCTCACCGGCTACATGGAGGCGACGCGCGAAGACGATGGCGAGAAGAACGACGCATGCCGGCCCTCGCCGTATGCGAACACCCCGGCCGACTGGCTCACGATGCAGGTCATCGGGGGCGACGCCGCGCGCGCGATGTCGCGGCACCCGGACCTCAGGGAGTTCGCGAACGCGACCACGCTCAACCCGTCGCGGATCCCGCCGGACCTCGGCGACGACCCGGCGGTCGCCGCAGCGATCGCCCGGTTGAAGGCGGCGGTGGGCGCCGGCCGGGCGCGGATGGCCGAGCTCGCCGACGCCGACGCCGCATGACCGGGCACCGGCCGGGGGTCAACGGGGCGCGAGCGAGCTGAGGTCGTCGTCGACGTCGGAGTGCGGCGTGGCGGCGGCCCGCGCGGCCGCGGCCAGCGGGCTCAGGTCGTCGCTGACGACCGCAGCACCGGCGTCGACGGGAACCGCGGCGCCTGCGGCATCGTCTTCAAGGCCGGACTCGGAACCGGTGCCGCCGCATCCGGCGGCCAGCACGGCCGTCGCGACGGCGCAGGCCGCTGCGGCGACGCGGATGGGTGTGGTGTGGGTGTTTCATGCCTCGACCGTGCCGCGCGGCGGTATGTGCGCGGACCGAGCGCGGTATCCGAACGGCATGCGCGGTATCCGCGACGCGTCGCGCGACCGGAACCGTCGAGTACGGAGGGGCGTGCCGGTCCGCGGGTCCAGGGGGCGACACGGCGGATGCCCCGACCACGCGGGCCGGGGCATCCGTGCGTGAGGTCGCCGGGTCGCGACTAGCGAGCGACCTCGCCGTCGACGTAGTCGTCCTCGTTGGTCTGCGTCCAGGCGAAGAGCTTGCGCAGCTCGCGACCGGTCGTCTCGATCGGGTGACCCTCGCCCTTGGCGCGGAGCTCGAGGAACTCCTTCTGGTCGTTGTCCTGGTCGTCGATGAAGCGCTTGGCGAACGAGCCGTCCTGGATGTCGGCGAGCACCGCCTGCATGTTCTCCTTGACGTGCGGGTCGATGACACGCGGCCCCGAGACGTAGTCGCCGTACTCGGCCGTGTCGGAGACCGACCAGCGCTGCTTCGAGATGCCGCCCTCCCACATGAGGTCGACGATGAGCTTGAGCTCGTGGAGCACCTCGAAGTAGGCGATCTCCGGCTGGTAGCCGGCCTCGGTGAGGGTCTCGAAGCCGTACTGCACGAGCTGCGAGACACCGCCGCAGAGCACGGCCTGCTCGCCGAACAGGTCGGTCTCGGTCTCCTCGGTGAAGGTGGTCCTGATGACGCCGGCGCGGGTGCCGCCGATGCCCTTGGCGTACGACTTCGCGAGCTCCCAGGCCTGGCCGGTCGCGTCCTGCTCGACCGCGATGATGTCCGGGATGCCGCGGCCGGCGACGAACTCGCGGCGCACGGTGTGGCCGGGCGCCTTCGGCGCCACGAGGATCACGTCGACGCCCTCGGGCGCCTCGATGTAGCCGAAGCGGACGTTGAAGCCGTGGCCGAAGACCAGGGTGTCGCCCTCCTCGAGGTTGTCCCGGATCGACTCGGCGTAGATGTGGCGCTGGTACTGGTCCGGCGCGAGGATCACGATGACGTCGGCCCAGGCGGCCGCGTCGGCGACGCTCTTGACCTCGAACCCGGCCTCCTCGGCCTTCTGGGCCGACTTCGAGCCGTCCTTGAGTCCGATGACGACCTCGACGCCCGAGTCGCGGAGGTTCTGCGCGTGCGCGTGCCCCTGCGATCCGTAACCGATGACGGCGACCTTCTTGCCCTGGATGAGCGAGAGGTCGGCGTCCTTGTCGTAGTACATCTCAGCCATTGCGGTTCTTTCTCCTTGGGTGTGGTTCGGTGCCGGATGCCGCGGCGCGCCGGCCGCGGCATCCGTCGGTCAGCTCTTGAAGACGCGCTCGGTGATCGACTTGCCGCCGCGCCCGATGGCCAGCAGCCCGGACTGCGCGATCTCCTTGATGCCGTAGGGCTCGAGGACCTTGAGCAGCGCGTTGGTCTTGCCGGAGTCGCCCGTGACCTCGATCACGAGCGCGTCCGTGGAGACGTCGACGACCCGCGCCCGGAACAGGTTCACGGCCTCGAGCACCTGCGATCGCGTCGTGTTGTCGACGCGGACCTTGATGAGCAGGTGCTCGCGCTGCACGGACTGCGCCGGATCGAGCTCGACGATCTTGATGACGTTCACCAGCTTGTTCAGCTGCTTGGTCACCTGCTCGAGCGGCAGGTCCTCGACGTCGACCACGACCGTGATGCGGCTGAGGCCGTCGATCTCGGAGTGGCCCACGGCGAGCGACTCGATGTTGAAGCCGCGCCGCGCGAACAGCCCCGCGACGCGGGTCAGCAGGCCGGGCTTGTCCTCGACGAGGAGGGAGAGCACGTGGGTCGACATGTTCAGTCCTCCTGGCTGAAGGCCGGCGAGTGGTCGCGGGCGTACTGGATGTAGGAGTTGGAGACGCCCTGCGGGACCATCGGCCACACCATGGCGTCGGCCGAGACGACGAAGTCGATCACGACCGGCCGGTCGTTGGTCTCGAGTGCGAGCCTGATCGCGTCGTCGACC
The DNA here is from genome assembly GCF_040496015.1 of Agromyces litoreus. NCBI lineage: Bacteria > Bacillati > Actinomycetota > Actinomycetes > Micrococcales > Microbacteriaceae > Agromyces > Agromyces litoreus. Next base: position 60,214 of record NZ_JBEPKA010000017.1, on the reverse strand, counting down.
TCCTCCTGCTTCGTCACCCGGATGCCGAGTGCGCCGTACGCCTCCGCGAGCTTCACGAAGTCCGGGATCCGGGCGGTGTCGTGCCCCGTGTTCAGGTCGGTGTTGGAGTACCGGCCGTCGTAGAACAGGGTCTGCCACTGGCGGACCATGCCGAGGGAGGAGTTGTTGATCACCGCGACCTTGATCGGGATGTCGTTCAGCGAGCACGTGGCGAGCTCCTGGTTGGTCATCTGGAAGCAGCCGTCGCCGTCGATCGCCCACACGGTGCGGTTCGGCTCGGCCACCTTCGCGCCCATGGCGGCCGGGACGGCGTAGCCCATGGTGCCGGCTCCGCCGGAGTTCAGCCACGAGTTGGGGCGCTCGTACTTGATGAACTGGGCGGCCCACATCTGGTGCTGGCCGACGCCGGCGGCGTACACGCCCTCGGGCCCGGTGAGCTCGCCGATGCGCTGGATCACGTACTGCGGCGCGAGCAGCCCGTCGGAGGTGGGCGCGTAGCCGAGCGGATACTCGGTACGGAGGCCGTCGAGCGTGGCCCACCACTCCTCGACGTCGGGCGTCGTCTGCGTGACCACGTCGGCGTAGGCGGCCGCGAGGTCGACGAGCACCTCCTTCGCGTCGCCGACGATCGGGACGTCGGCGGCGCGGATCTTGCCGATCTCGGCCGGGTCGATGTCGACGTGCACGACCTTCGCGTCGGGCGCGAACAGCGCGGCCTTGCCGGTCACGCGGTCGTCGAAGCGGGCCCCGAGCGCGATGAGCAGGTCGGACTCCTGCAGCGCCAGCACCGCGGGCACCGTGCCGTGCATGCCCGGCATGCCGAGGTGCTGCGGGTGCGAGTCGGGGAAGGCGCCGCGCGCCATCAGCGTGGTCACCACCGGGGCCTTCGTCGCCTCGGCGAACGCGAGCAGCTCCTCCGAGGCGCCCGCGCGGATGACGCCGCCGCCGACGTAGAGGACGGGGCGCTTGGCCTCCGCGATCATCTGGGCTGCGGCGAGCACCTGCTTGCCGTGCGCCTTCGTGATGGGGCGGTAGCCGGGCAGGTCCATCTTGGGCGGCCACTGGAACGGGAAGGCCGCCTGCTGCGCGTCCTTGGTGATGTCGACCAGCACGGGCCCGGGCCGGCCGGTGGAGGCGATGTGCGCCGCGGCCGCGATCGTCGCGGGGATCTCCTCGGCGCGCTTGACCAGGAAGGAGTGCTTCGTGATCGGCATCGTGATGCCGACGATGTCGGCCTCCTGGAACGCGTCGGTGCCCATGAGGTTCGAGAACACCTGGCCGGTGATCGCGAGCATCGGCACCGAGTCCATGTGGGCGTCGGCGATCGCGGTGACGAGGTTGGTCGCGCCGGGGCCCGAGGTCGCGATCGCGACGCCCAGCTTGCCGGTCGACGAGGCGTAGCCCTCGGCCGCGTGGCCGGCGCCCTGCTCGTGCCGGACCAGGATGTGGCGGAGGCGTCGGCTGTCGAGCAGCGGGTCGTAGACGGGAAGGATGGCGCCGCCCGGGAGCCCGAAGACATCGGTGGTGCCGATGAGTTCGAGCGAGCGGACGACGGCCTCGGCGCCGGTGAGCATCTCGGGCCCCTGGTGGGCCTGCGACAGGGTGGCGGGCGAAGGCACGGGACTGGCTTCCGTGGTCATTCGGTTCCTGTTCATGGGTACGCGGGTGTTCGGGACAGGCGAGGGCCTCAGCCCGTGGTCGCGCCTTCGGCTGCGGAGCGCACGAGCTTGGAGTACTTCGCGAGGACGCCTCGGGTGTAGCGCGGAGGAAGCGGCGCCCAGCCGTCACGGCGGGCTGCCAGCTCGGACTCGCCGACCAGTAGATCGATGGAACGAGCTGCGATATCGACCCGAATCAGATCACCATCGCGCACGAAGGCGATCGGACCTGCGTCCACCGCCTCGGGTGCCAGATGGCCGATGCACAGGCCGGTTGTGCCGCCTGAGAATCGACCGTCCGTCAAGAGTAGTACATCTTTTCCGAGCCCAGCGCCCTTGATGGCCGCCGTGATGGCGAGCATCTCGCGCATGCCCGGACCGCCCTTGGGGCCCTCGTAGCGGATGACGACGACGTCGCCGTGGGTGATCTCGCCGTTGGTGAGCGCGTCCATCGCCGCGCGCTCCCGCTCGAAGACCCGCGCCGGCCCCTCGAACGTGGCGGCGTCGAAGCCGGCGGTCTTCACGACCGCACCCTCGGGCGCCAGCGAACCGTGCAGGATCGTGAGCCCGCCGGTCTCGTGGATCGGGTCGTCGAGCGTGCGCAGCACCTCGCCGTCGAGCGGCGGCAGGTCCATCTCGGCGAGGTTCTCCGCCATCGTCTTCCCGGTGACCGTGAGCGCGTCGCCGTGCATGAGGCCGGCGTCGAGCAGCGCCTTCATCAGGACGGGCAGGCCGCCGCGTCGGTCGACGTCGTTCATCACGTACTTTCCGAACGGCTTGAGGTCGCCGATGTGCGGGACCTTCGAGCCGATCCGGTTGAAGTCGTCGAGCGTGAGGTCGACCTCCGCCTCGCGCGCGATCGCGAGCAGGTGCAGCACGATGTTCGTCGAGCCGCCGAGCGCCATGCCCACCGCGATCGCGTTCTCGAAGGCCTTCTTGGTCAGGATCCGGCGCGCGGTGATCCCCTGCTTCAGCAGTTCGACGACGGCCTCGCCGGATCGGTGCGCGTAGTAGTCGCGGCGGCGGTCGGCCGAGGCCGGCGACGCTGAACCGGGCAGCGACAGGCCGAGGGCCTCGGCCACCGAGGCCATGGTGTTCGCCGTGTACATGCCGCCGCAGGCGCCCTCGCCGGGAGCGAAGGCGCACTCGATGCGCTTGGCGTCCTCCTCGCTCATCTTCCCGGCCTTGACCGCGCCGACGGCCTCGAACGAGTCGATGATCGTGATGTCCTTCTCGGTGCCGTCGGAGAGCCGCACCCAGCCCGGCGCGATCGAGCCGGCGTAGAGGAACACGCTCGACAGGTCGAGCCTCGCGGCGGCCATGAGCATGCCGGGGATGGACTTGTCGCAGCCGGCGAGCAGGACCGAGCCGTCGAGGCGCTCGGCCTGCATGACGACCTCGACCGAGTCCGCGATGACCTCGCGGGACACGAGCGAGAAGTGCATGCCCTCGTGCCCCATCGAGATGCCGTCCGAGACGGAGACCGTGCCGAACTGCAGTGGGTAGCCGCCGCCGGCGTGCACGCCCTCCTTCGCCGCCTGCGCGAGTCGGCCGAGGGAGAGGTTGCAGGGCGTGATCTCGTTCCACGAGCTCGCGATGCCGACCTGGGGCTTGTCCCAGTCCGCGTCGCCCATCCCGACCGCGCGGAGCATCCCGCGGCTGGTGGTGGCCTCGATGCCATCCGTGACGACGCGACTGCGGGGCTTGGGATCGATCTCCGACATGGGTCGAGTCTACGGGCCCCCGGGGAACCGTTTCCGCCGCGGTCGCGGCGCCTCGGCCGCCCTCCGTTCGCCGCCGCGTCCAGTCGGCGCGGCCGGCGACTCAGCGTGAGGCGTCGCGCGCGTCGGCCAGGATCTCGAGGAGCTCGGCCACGTCGTCCGGACCGCGGAGCCGGTTGGCGGCGAGCGTCTTGCCCTGCCCGACCTTGACCCCGACGTCCTGGCTCTCGAGCGTCGCGAACGCGTCCTCGTCGGTCACGTCATCGCCGACGTACAGCACGGCGTCGGCGCCGGCGTGCTGGCGCAGCCGGCTGAGTGCCTCGCCCTTGTCGCTCGCGCGCACGGCGAACTCGAGCACGTTCTTCCCCGACCGCGACGAGAGCCCGGGCAGCGCCTCCTCGACCCGCTCCCGCGCGAGCTGCTGGAGCTCCGCCCCGCTCTCGGCGTCGAGCCGCCGCGTGTGCAGGGCGATGCCGGCGGGCTTGCGCTCGACCCATGCGCCGTCGGCGGCGGCCGCGGCCTCCTCGACGATCTCGATGAGCCGCTCGAGCCGAGTCAGCTCGCCGTCGCGCAGGTCGATGGTGACGCCGCCGGCGTCGAGCTGGAGCTCGACGCCGTGCGAGCCGCTCAGGAGCGCGGCGACCGGCGGCGAGGCGACGTCCTTGAGGCTGTCGAGCGCGCGCCCGGAGACGAGGGCGACGCGGGTGTCGTCCGACTCGGCGAGCCGCTCGATCGCCGCCCTGGCGCGGTCGGTCGCGCGCGCGTCCTCCGGCCGGTCGACGATCGGCGCGAGCGTGCCGTCGAAGTCGAGGGCGACGAGCAGGCGCGGGGCCTCGGCGAGGCGCGACATCGCCGAGCGCAGCGTGCCCCGCACGCCCGGCGCGATCGTGCCCGAGCCGGTCAGCGTCTCGAGGAAGCTCGCCGACCAGTTCGCGACGTCGTTCTCCTTCACGCGCCTGCGGAGCGCGCGCATGCGGCGGGCTCGTTCGCGCTTGGGCATGTTGGCCGCCTCGACCATCGCGTCCTTCATGCCGTCGATGTCGTGCGGGTTGACGAGGACCGCCTGGCGGAGCTCGTCCGAGGCGCCGGTGAACTCGCTGAGCAGCAGCACGCCGTCGTCGTCGTAGCGGCTCGCGACGTACTCCTTCGCGACGAGGTTCATGCCGTCGCGCAGTGCCGTGACGAGCATGACGTCGGCCGCGAGGTAGAGGGCCGCCATCTCCTGGCGCGGATATCCGTGGTGCAGGTACGTGATCGCCGGATGACCGAGCATCGAGTAGTCGCCGTTCAGCCGTCCGACGGTGAGTTCGATCTCGTCGCGCAGCTGTCGGTAGGTCTCCACGCGCTCGCGCGACGGGCTGGCCACCTGCACGAGGGTCGCCTGCTCGACCGAGAGCCGATCGTCGCGGAGCAGCTCGCCGAAGGCCTTCATGCGGTGCCGGATGCCCTTCGTGTAGTCGAGGCGGTCGACCCCGAGCATGACGACGTCCGGGTCGCCGAGGCTGCGGCGGATCTCGCGTGCTCGTTCCTGCACCTCGGGCTTGCGCGCGAGCGACTCGAACGCGGCGGCGTCGATCGAGATCGGGAAGTGGCGCGCGACGACGTGGCGGGTCTCGCCCTCCTCGCCCGGCACCTCCACCACGGTGCCACGCGTCTTGTAGCCGTACAGGCGGCGCACCGCGCGCGTGAAGTTCCCGGCGTCGGCCGCACGCTGGAACCCGATCACGTCGGCGCCCAGCAGCCCGTCGACCACCTGCCGCCGCCACGGCAGCTGCGAGTAGATCCCGTAGGCGGGGAATGGGATGTGGTTGAAGAACCCGATCACGAGGTCGGGGCGCGCCTCGCGCAGCATGCGCGGAACGAGCTGGAGCTGGTAGTCCTGCACCCAGACGACGGCGCCCTCCGCGGCGGCGCGCGCGGCGGCCTCCGCGAAGCGCTGGTTGACCCGCACGTACGCGTCCCACCACTCGCGGTGGAACGTGGGCGGCGCGATGACGTCGTGGTAGAGCGGCCAGAGCGTGTCGTTCGAGAAGCCCTCGTAGTACTCCTCGAGCTCGTCGGCCGAGAGCGGGACGGGCACGATCGAGATGCCGTCGTGATCGAAGGGCGCGAACTCGCGGTCCGCGACGCCGGCCCAGCCGACCCAGGCGCCGTCGTTCGCGCGCATGACGGGTTCGAGCGCGGTCACGAGGCCGCCCGGCGAGGCCTTCCAGCGCGTGTCGTCGCCCTCGCCGCCGACGTAGTCGACGGGCAGGCGGTTGGAGACCACCACCATGTCGTAGATGGGATCGACCTGCGGCTGGTCCTCCGAGTCGCTGGTGGGCTTCACGTCGTGGGTTCCTCCTCGGCTCGGACTCAGGCTAACAGTCCCCAGGCCCCACCCGATGTCCAGCCGTCGGGGCTAGACTTCGAGCCTCATGATCCCCATCGGTATGAGCACCACCTGCGTGTACCCGCTCGAGCCCGAGCACGCCTTCCGCATCGCGAAGGAGGCCGGGTTCGACGGCGTCGAGATCATGGTCACGAACGAGTCGACGACCCAGGATCCGGCCGCGCTCGTCGAGATGGCCGAGCGGTACGAGCTGCCGATCCTGTCGATCCACGCCCCGGTGCTGCTGCTCACGCACTTCGTCTGGGGCCGCGACCCGCGGGTCAAGCTCGCGCGCACCGCCGAGCTCGCCAAGGCCGTCGGCGCGCGCAGCGTCGTGGTGCATCCGCCCTTCCGCTGGCAGGCGAGCTACGCGCTCGAGTTCCTGTCGATCGTGCGCGAACTCACCGGGGAGCACGGCGTGGAGATCGCCGTGGAGAACATGTTCCCCTGGCGCGCAGCCGGGCGGAACGTCAAGGCGTACGCGCCCGGCTGGGACCCGCGCGACATGGACTGCGACGCCGTGACGCTCGACTTCTCGCACGCCGCCCTGTCGGGGACCGACAGCATGCGGCTCGCGACCGACCTCGGCGACCGCCTGCGCCACGTGCACCTGTGCGACGGGTCCGGCGCGATCGGCGAGGGCCAGATCTTCGACGAGCACCTCCTGCCCGGGCGCGGTCGCGAGCCCGTGGCGGAGGTGCTGCGCATGCTCGCCGACCGGGAATGGACCGGCTCGATCGTGGCCGAAGTGAACACGCGGAAGGCCAAGACGGAGGACGAGCGCCTCGCCATGCTCCGCGAGACCGTCGAATTCGCCCGCGAGCACACCGCCGTCGCGTCGCCGGACTCGTCGGAGGCCCCATCGACGTTGCGCCGCGTCATCGACGCGATCGTGCCGGGCCGCCACTCCTAGACGACACCGGCGCACCGAGCCTGCGTTCGGGCGGTCCGCGGGGCGGTGCACCGGGGAGGGCCGCGCCCGGCCGACGACCCGGCACCGCCACCCCGCGACTACGCGGTCGCGGGCACGAACCTCGTCGTCGAGCGGATTCCGCGCTGCCGTGAGACGGCGAGCGCCGTGCCGGCGATCCCGAGCAGCCCGAAGAGGACGAGCACGCCGACCGCCCCCCAGACCGGCGCGCCGCCGACGCCCGCGACGATCGCCTGCATCCCGTCGACGGCCCACGTGAGCGGCAGGAACGGGCTGATCGCGCGGTACGGCCCGCTCACGATCTCGAGCGGGTACACCCCGCCGGATGCCGCGAGCTGCAGCACCACGAGCACGAGCGAGACGACCGTGCCGATCCGGCCCAGCCACGCGCTGAGGAGCGCGTGCAGCGCGGTGAACACGACCGCCAAGAGGGCGGAGAAGGCGAGCGTCTGCGGCAGCACGTTCCACCCGACGCCGAGGACGACGTGCATGAGCGCGACGACGAGCGCCGCCTGGGCGAGCCCGATGAGCGACCCGCGGAAGAGGGTGCGTGCCACGATCCTGGTGGTCGGTGCGGTGCTGGCGAGCGCCGCGCGACCGAACGGGCGGAACACGAGGAAGAGCGTCATGGCGCCGAGCCAGAGCCCGATCGGCCCGATGAGGACGGCGACGATCTCGCCGAACGATGCGATCTCGTTGTCGCGCGTGGACTGCGCCACGACGGGGTCGGCGACCACGCCCGCCGTCTCCTCGGGGTCCAGTCCCTCGAGCGATGCGGTGCCATCCGCGCCCTCGGCCAGTCCGTCGGCGAGCTCGGTCGTGCCGTCGGCGAGTTGGGTGGCGCCGTCGGCGGAGGCGCTCGCGCCATCCTCGAGCCGGACGAGGCCGTTCGCGATGCCGTCCACGCCCGAGGCGATGCCGTCGGCGCCGTCGCGCAGGGCGGGCGACCCGGCAGCGGCCTGCGATGCGCCGCCGGAGAGCTGCCCGAGCCCGGCGGACAGCTCGTCGAGGCCGGCGACGAGCTCGCCGCCGCCGGCCCGCAGCGGAGCGGAGCCGCCGGCGAGCTTGGCGGCGCCGGCCGCGGACGCGGCGATGCCCTCCTGCAGCTCCCCGAGCCCGGCCGCGCCGGCCTTCAGCGGCTGGCCCTGCGTCGCGAGCTCCGCGGCGCCGGCGCCGGCGCCCACGACGCCCGCGCGCAGCCCGCACAGCTGGACGAGCTCGGCGGGGAGGGACTCGGTCTCGCACGTGGCGTCCGGGATCCCGTAGGCGGCCGCGATCGCCGTGAAGTTCTGGTCGATGATCGCGACCAGGCCCGGCTGCAACTGCGCGAAGTTGTCGGAGAGCGCCGTCACGCCGTCGACGTAGTCGCCGACGCCGGTGCCGAGGGCGCCGAGCTGCGAGGTCTCGTCGGCGAGCGTGCCGAGGCCCCGCGCGAGCGCGTCCACGCCGCCGGTGTACTCGGCGACGCCGGCGACGTACGTGCGGGCGCCGGCCGCGGCGTCGGCGGCGCCGGAGGCGGCAGGACCGAGCCCGCCCGCGAGCTGCTCGACCCCCGAGGTGTACCGGTCGACGCCCACGGCGTAGGCCGCGGCACCGTCGGCCGCCTGGGCCGTCCCGTCGGCGGCGGAGCCGATGCCGCCCGCGAGCCGGTCGAGCCCCGTCGCGAGCGAGCCGGCGCCGTCCGCGAGCTGCCCCGCCCCGTCGGCGGCGTCGCCGAGCGAGCCGCCGACCTCGACGAGGTTCCCGAAGAGGCCCTCGAGGTACTGGGTGGTCAGCTCGTGCCCGAACGCGGTGGCGATCGCATCGCCCACGGTGCTGCCGACGGCGCCCGCGAGGTAGCTGTGCGCGTCGTCGGTCCGGATGTCGAGCGCGGCGGTCATGGGCCGGTCGCCCGCGAGCGAGGTGACGGACGCCGAGAAGTCGGACGGGATGGTGAGCACCGCGTAGGCCTCGCCGTCGGCGAGCTTCGCGGCGGCCTCCTCGTCGTTCGAGATGGTCCAGTCGAAGCCGCTGCCGCCGTCGCCCGTGAGCTCGGTGACGAGGAGCCGGCCGGCGAGGACGGGCTGCTCCTGCCCGTCGGGGGTCGTCGTCGTGACCATCTCGTCGTTGTTCACGACGATGGCCGGGATCGTGTCGAGGCGCTCGTCGGCGCCGCCCACGGCGCCGGCGACGAGCCCGGCGACGGCGAGCGGGACGGCGATCACGGCCGCGAGCAGCGCGGCGCTGCGGCCCCGGCGTCGCGGGGTCGCCCCCGCGGGGGCGTCCAGGTCGGAGCGGGTCATCGGAGGGCCTCCTGGGGGCGGGCGACGAGGTCGAGCGAGCGGATGGCGCGACCCTCGAACGCCGCGGCGGCGGGCTCGAGGTCGGCATCGGGCGCGGTGGTCGCGATGAGCAGGACGTCGGCGGGCACGAGGCGCGCCAGCGCCGGCCACAGCCGTTCGGGGATGCGGGAGGCGCCGTCGAGCTCGACGACGACGGCACGGGGTCGCTCGGCGAGCGCGGCGGCGACCGGAACCAGCACCCGATCGAGCGTGTCGAGCTCGGCGAACGACGTGCCGGCGTCGATGGCTCCGCCGCGCCCGGTGAACGGGTCGGCGACGGCCGTGCGGGCCTCGGCGACGCGGCGCAGCGCGGTGGCGACCGCGGAGCCGGTCGAGTCGAGCCGGTACCACGCCCGGGTCGCGTCGACGCGGGCGCCGACCAGCTCGCCCGCGGTGGCGCCGGGGGCGGTGTCCGCGACGGTGTCGGCCACGGCGACGCGGCGCATGACGGCGCCCGCGTCGGTCGGCAGCGGATGGCGCAGCACCGCCAGTCGTCCGCCGGCCGGCAGCACGCGGCCGGCCAGCGTCGCGCCGAGCAGGCTCCGCTCGCCGGCGGGTCCGCGCACGACGAGGACGCCGCCGCGCGGCACCTCGAACGAGACGGGGCCGAGCGGGCGCGCGGGGTCGCCGACGAGCAGGTCCTCGGCGAGCACGTCGGCCTCGCGAGATGCCGCCCATCGGGACTCGGCGAGGTGGGCGCGGAGCCCCTCCCCCTCGATGTCGACGTCGGGCAGGAGGCGGCCGAGCCATCCGGGCAACCACCATGCCGCGCGCCCGGCGAGGGCCATGGCGGCGGGCACCAGCGTCATCCGCACCAGGAACGCGTCGAAGGCGACGCCCACGGCGAGCGCGAAGGCGATGCCCTTGATCACCCCGCTGCCCTCGGGCACGAAGGCGAAGAAGACGAAGAACATGATGAGCGCGGCCGCGGTGACCACGCGTGCCGCGTGCTGGAAGCCGTGCACGATCGCGGTGCGCGGATCGCGGGTCTTCACGTACTCCTCGCGCATGCCGGAGACGAGGAACACCTCGTAGTCCATCGCGAGGCCGAAGAGGACCGCCATCAGCAGGATCGGCAGGAAGCTCAGGATCGGCCCGGGCTCGATGTGCATCAGGTCGGCGAGCCATCCCCACTGGAAGACGGCCACCGTCAGCCCGATGGCGCCGAACGCCGAGAGCAGGAAGCCCAGGGCCGCCTTCACCGGCACGAACAGGGAGCGGAACACGATGAGCAGCAGGATCACCGAGAGGCCGACCACGATCAGCGCGAACGGCACGAGCGCGTCGGCGAGCCGCTGCGAGATGTCGATGGAGACGGCGGTGTAGCCGGTCACGGCGATCGGGGTGCCGAAGTCGGCGGCGACCCCGTCCTCGAGGGCGCGGATGTCCTGGACGACCTGCTTCGTCTCGGGGTCGGTCGGCGCGGAGTCCGGGACGAGCTGGATGATGGCGGTGTCGGCCGTCGGGTTCGGCAGGCCCTGCCCGACGTACGCGACGCCCTCGACGTCGGCCAGTCGCTCGCCGATCGCGTCGAGGTCGCCGAAGATGTCGGTCGTCTGGGTGATGTCGACCGTGACGATGAGCGGTCCGTTGTAGCCGGGGCCGAAGCCCTCGGCGATCATGTCGTACGCCTCGCGCTGGCTGGTGCCCGCCTCGCCCTGCCCGCCGGGCAGGTTGAGGTCGAGGCTCGCGGCCGGGATCGCGGCGGCGCCGAGCACGCCGACGACGAGCAGCACGAACACCACCGGGGCCTTGAGCACGGTGTCGACCCACCGGCGGCCGAACGTGCGGACCCCGCCGTCGTCGGAGGCGACGGCGCGGCGCTCCGCGCGGCTGCCGGGCTTCGGCGCGAGCCGGCCCCTCGCCAGTCCGAGGAGCGCGGGCAGCAGCGTGGTCGCGCCGAGCACCGCGACGAGCACCGCGAACGCGGCGCCGACGCCCATGACGCTGAGGAACGGGATGCCGACGACGAGGAGCCCGAGCAGCGCGATGATGACCGTGAGCCCGGCGAACACGACGGCGCCGCCCGCCGTCGCGACGGCCTCGGCCGTGCTGTCCTCCGGGTCCATGCCGCGCGCGAGCTGGGTCCGGTGGCGCGAGAGGATGAACAGCGCGTAGTCGATGCCGACCGCGAGCCCGATCATCACGGCGAGCATGGGGGCGGTGCTCGAGACGGTCGCGAACCCGGCGACCACGAGGATGCCGCCGAATGCGGTGCCCACGCCGACGAGCGCGGTCAGCAGCGGCATCCCGGCCGCGAGGAGCGAGCCGAACGTGACGAGGAGGACGACCCCCGCGAACAGCACGCCGAACGCCTCGGTGATCGTCAGTCCGAAGGTCGTCTCCTGGAAGACCTCGCCGCCGAACGCGACCTCCATGCCGGCGTCCCGGCCGAGTTCGCCGGTCGCCAGCACCTCCTCGATCTGCGCGTCGGTGACGTCGGTGACCGCCCCGTCGAACTGCACCTGGATGTAGGCGGTGCGCGCGTCGCCGGAGACCTGGTCGCCGGCGTACTCGTCGAACGGGCCGAGCACGCTCGCGACGCCGTCGACCTGCTCGAGCTCGATCTCCAAGTCGGCGATCGCGTCGCGGTACGGCGCGTTCTCGACCGAGTCGCCCTCGGGCACCTCGACGACGGCCTTGGCCGCCGCGCCGGCCGTCTCGGGGAACACGGCGGCGAGCTGGTCGATCGCGTCCTGCGACTCTGTGCCGGGGATGGAGTAGGACTCCTGGAGCTGGCCGCCGAGGCCGATCCCGGCCCCGACGAGGCCGCCGAGGGCGAGCACCCAGGCGACGATGACGACCCAGGCGCGACGGTAGGCGAAGCGTCCGATGCGGTGGAGGAGCAGTGCCACGGTTCTTCCTCAGGTGCGGGCGGGGCGGGCGGGAGCGAGGATGTCGGCGATGATGCGGCGCAGCGACGCGCGGAGCTCCTCGTCCGACGGGATGGCCTGCTCGTCGGCGAACGTGCGCCCGGCCGTGAGCAGGAAGGCGGCGCCGCCGAGGGCGATGCCGAAGCGCACCTGGTCCTCGACGTCCTCGCGCTCCTCGCACACCGCGGCGGCGAGGCGGCGCACGGCGCGGTTCGCGCGCGCGATGATCGGCAGCTCGGACAGGCTCGGCCCCTGGATCAGGAAGACGTGCACGGCCTCGCGGTGCTCGAGGAGCAGGTCGACGACGCGATCGACGAGGACGCGGCGGCGGCCCGACCCGCGGCCGGCGAGGTAGTCCTCGAGCACCGATTCGAAGTCGGCGACGGCGGGTTCGATGGCGACCTCGAGCAGCGCCTCCTTGGAGGCGTAGTGGTACAGCACGCTCGACTTGGAATAGCCGGCCGCGTCGGCGATGTGCTGCAGCGAGGTGGCGGCGAAGCCGACGGTCGCGAACTGCTCGAGCGCGGCCTGCTTCAACTCGTCTGCCGCGCGCACGCGCGACGGGGGTCTCACGTCGGTGGGCATGGCGTCGACGCTAGCTGACCGATCGGTCAGATCCTGCCCGATCGGTCAGACTCGGGGTGTTCTCCCAGTGTCGCGGACCGCCTCACCCGGTCGCGCGCCCCGGCAGGCACGCGGTGAAGAACTCGCGCACGTCGGCCGTGAAGGCGTCTCGGCTGTCGCTGAGCGTGTAGAACATGTGCCCGCCGTCGTAGGCGCGCAGGCGCACGCGATCGCCGGTGGTCGGAGCCAGTCGCATGAGATCGATGATCCGGCGGGAGCTGTCCAACGGCGTCACCAGGTCGTGGCGTCCGTGCACGATCAGGGCTCCCAGGTGCGGATTGAGGGTGAGGCCCCTGCGCAGGTCGTCGACCGACCCCGGAGGGGCTTCGAGTGCGTGGTGGTCGTCGTCGGCGACCCACTTCTCGTTCACCTCGTAGCTGAGCAGCGAGTACTGGCGCTCGGTCTCGACCCCGATCTCGGCGCGCAGCAGGTGGTTGATCGCCATGGTGAACGCCGCCGTCGAGCCCGCCAGGGTGTGATCGCCGCCCTCGAACGAGACCCGATCCGGGAACGGGTCGACGACCGTCTGGGTGACGTCGTAGAGTCCCGCGACCTCGCCGCGGTCGCGGAGGATCTCGCGGACCCATCGGTCGATGCCGATGCGGCCCTGCAGGTGCTCCACGACCGTCGGGGCGAGCCCGATCAGGTCGGCCAGTCGCGACAGCACGGCGGCCCGCTCCTCGGCCGGCACCGCGGCACCGCGCATCAGGAACGTCGCATAGTCCGTCGTCGCGAACGAGGCGGCGGCCTCCGCGACCGCGTCGACGCCGTCCGCCGCCTCGGGCGCCCGGCAGCGCCCGTGGTGGAACGCGCCCGCGGCCATCGTCGGAACCGTGTCGACGTACGGGTCGGTGGCGTAGTCGGTGAAGGTGAGCGGGGTGATCTCGAGCGCCGGGGAGATGAGGACCGCGCCGGCGAGCCCGACGCCCTCGTCCTTCGGCAGCGACCACGCCAGCCGCCCGACGCGGTACCCGCCGTAGCTCTCGCCCGCGATGAACACCGGTGCCGCCCACCGGCGGTTGCGGGACAGCCAGCGGCTGATGAACTCGCGCATCGCCGTGAGGTCGCGGTCGTAGCTCCAGTAGTTCGGCGGATGCTCGCCCGGCTTCGGCTCCGACGGGATGGGGCGCGAGAACCCCGTGCCGACCGGGTCGATGAAGACCAGGTCGGTGTCGGCGATCCAGGAGCTGTCGTTGTCGACCAGACGCACCGGCATCCGGGCCGACGAACCGTCGTCGGGCAGGACGACGCGGCGCGGGCCGATGGCCCCGACGTGCAGGTACGCGGAGGAGGCGCCCGGTCCGCCGTTGAACACGAACGTCACGGGACGATCGGGGTCGGCGTCGGTGGCGAGGTACGAGACGGCGAAGACCTCGGCGGCCGGCGATTCCTCCCGGCGCAGCACCGTCCAGTCCGCGGTCGCCGTCAGCGAGACGGGCTCGTGGCCGTCGGGCGCCCACGTCATCGGGGCGCTCGCGCCCGGGGGCGCTTCCCATTCGGGGGTGACCGGGCCGCGGGACCCGGCGCTGCCGGTCGACGGTCCGCCCGCCGTCATGTCGGCGGTCTTCTTCTCAGCGGATGGTTCGGGCATCGTCGCCTCCAGGGTGCACCTCACGCGCTTCGCGGCCTCAGCCTAGTGAGCACGGGCGCCCGGCGGTCGCTTCGACGCCCGCCCCGCGCCGGGACGCACGGAGGGCGTCCGGAGTGAGCCGGTTCCATACGCAGCGGGACGCGCACGTCAACCGGTCGCGAGCCCCGAGTGCGACGCGATAGCGTTCCGGTATGCGCAAGTACCTCTTCAGTGGAGCGGTCCTGAGTTCGCTGTTCGGTGCGGTCGGTGTGATCCGCGCCACACAGGCCGGGCCGCGAGACTGGAGACTCCTGCTCATGTGGGTGGCATGGGCCGCCACGCTCGCCATCGCGATCGGCACGGTCGCCGACGACGAGAAGCGCCGAGAGCTGGCCGAGTAGCCGCTCGCAGCCGCATCCCGTCCGCGTCCGACGGCTCCACGCCCCTGCGGCGTGTCCGAGCCCGGGGGGTCGCCGCGTGACGGACACTGGACGAGACCGCCGTCCGCCTAGTCCGCCACCTAGCTCCGACCGAGAGGACACCGATGTTCCGCCGCTGGCGTCGCGCGCGGCTCGCCGCACAGGCCGCAGCCCACACCGCACCCGCACCCTCGCCCCGCGCGACGGCGGCGGACCTGCGGGGCGAGCAGATCTTCGAGCTCGTCAACGCCCGCCTCTCCCGCTTCATCGGACCGAGCGGCGAGTGGTCGCTGGTCCGTCGCGTCGAAGGCGACTCGGACCACATCTTCCAGTCGATGCTCACCCACCAGATCGCGGCCGAGGTGACGCGCGCCATCCTCGAGGAACGCGACCAGGTCGCGGTCGTCGTGCCCGCCGACGAGGCCTCGCTCGCCCTCAGCTGGAGCCCGGCGCCGCTCGTCGTCTGGGCCGACCCGACCCAGTCGGCGGTCGCCGAGACGGAGGGCGGGACCGCCCGCGACGCCGAGGCGGCGACGGCCCTCGACGAGCGCGACGTGATCGCCGTCGCGGACGCACCCGTCGCGGCCGCACCGGTCACGGCCGGGTCGGTCATCCGCGCCGCCTGAGGGCGGTGGCCACCGCGCGCGCCGACGCGATTCCAAAATCCGCCGGGGATTCTTGTACGGCCACCTCGCGCGTGCGCTCCCCCGCCGTTCGTAGCGTGAACGCACGGGCACTCAGCCCGCCACGCCGAACCCCGGGAGCCGCATGACCTCCGCACCGACCCCCGCCGCCTCGTCCGAGCGGCCCCGCATCCGCACCTCGAGCCGCGACCTCGCGCAGATCGCCGTGTTCGCCGCGCTCATCGCCGCGCTCGGCATCCCGGGTGCGCTCTACGTCGGCAACGGCGCCGTGCCGATCACGTTCCAGACGCTCGGCGTCATGCTCGCCGGCGCCATCCTCGGCGCCCGCAAGGGCGCGCTCTCCGTGGTGCTCCTGCTCGCCCTCGTCGCCGCGGGCATGCCGCTGCTGTCGGGCGGGCGAGGCGGCCTCGGCGTCTTCGTCGGCGCCTCCGCCGGCTACCTCCTCGGCTGGGTGCTCGGCGCCCTCGTCATCGGATGGTTCACCGCGCGCCTCCTCCCCCGCTACCGCGTGCTGCCCGCGCTCGGCGCGACCGCCCTCGGCGGCATCGTCGCCATCTACCTCATCGGCGTGCCCGTCTCGGCCGCGATCACCGGCCTCCCCCTCGGCGCGGCGCTCGTGGGCGCCGCCGTGTTCCTGCCCGGCGACATCCTGAAGGTCGTGGTCGCCGTGCTCGTCGCGAAGGGCGTGCACCGGTCGTGGCCGGGGCTCATCGTGCCGCGACCCTGGCCCTGGCGTCGCGCCTCCGTCGTGACGGCCGAGGAGCTTCCGGCCGACGCCTCGACCGCCGACCGGTCGGAGCCGACCTCGGCATGAGCGGATGGCTGGGCGGCGCCGGCGACCACGTCGCGCTCGAGTTCGGCGGACGACGGGTCCGCTACGACGAGCTCGCGCGCCTGGTCGCCGGCGCCGTCCTGCCCGCGGGCGACGGTCCGATCGGGTGCCGCGACGGCGACCACCCCGTCGACACCGTCGTCACGGTGCTCGCCGCGCTCGACCGGAGTCGCCCGGTGCTCGTCGGCGGCGACGCCCACGACCTCGGTCGGCTCGCCGCGGAGGCGCCCGCCGGCACCGAGCTCGCGCTCGCGACCTCCGGCTCGACGGCCATCGACGGCCGACCCCGCATCGTGGTCCGCACCGCGGCGTCCTGGTTGGAGTCGGTCGCCCCGCTCGCGCGCCTCGCCGGCCTCGGCGCCGATGACCGGATCGGGATCACCGGTCCCCTCACGGCGACGATGCACCTCTTCGCGCTGCTCCACGCGCTCGCGATCGGCGCGACCGCGACCGATGAGGTCGCCACGGCCACCGCGCTGCACGCCACCCCGACCCGGCTGACGCGCCTGCTCGGCGGCGCGCACGTCCCGCGCACCGCGATCGTGGCGGGCGGCGTCCTGCCCGGTGCCGTCCGGGCGCAGGCCGCGGCGCGCGGCGTCCGGCTCGTCGAGTACTACGGTGCCGCGGAGCTGTCGTTCGTCCTGGCCGCGCGGCACGGCTCCGGTCCCGCCGCGCTCGAGCCGTTCCCGGGCGTCGAGGTCGACCTCCGACCCGCCGAGGCGGGCCTCGAGCTGTGGGCGCGCTCGCCATTCCTCGCCCTCGGAGTGATCGGCGGACGCTTCCGTCGCGACGACGCGGGCTTCGCCACGGTCGGCGACCTCGTCGAGCGCACGGCCGACGGCGGCATCCGCGTGCTCGGCCGGGGCGACACGGCCATCGTGACCGCGGGCGCGACGGTCCTCGCCGAGGACGTCGAGGCGCACCTGGCCGGACTGCCCGGCGTCCGCGACGCCGCCGTCGTCGGCGAACCGCACGCGCTGCTCGGCGAGCGCGTCGTCGCCGTGCTCGACCTCGAGCCCGGCACCTCGCTCGCCGAGGTGGTGGATGCCGCCCGCGGGCTGCTCGGTCCCGTCGAACTCCCCCGGCGCTGGTTCCCCGGCCCGATCCCCCGCACCGGCTCGGGCAAGCCGGCGCGCGGGGTCCTGCGCGAGGAGATCCTCGCCGGGCGTCGGGGCGCCGGCCATCCGGAACCGGTCGCGGGAGCCCCGCGATGAGCCGCGCCGACTCCGCGCCCGTGCTCGTCGCCGCGCGCCGCACCGCGATCTCGACCAGCGGGCGCCGCTTCGCGACCGTGACCGCCGACGCGCTCGCCGCGCCGGTGCTCGCCGCGGTCGCCGACGCCGTCGCCCCGCTCGGCCGCGAGGTCGACGACGTCATCCTCGGCAACTGCATGGGCCCCGGCGGCGACCTGGCGCGGGTGGCGGCGCTGCGCGCCGGCCTCGGCGTGCACGTGCCGGGCGTCACGGTCGACCGGCAGTGCGGGTCGGGCCTCGACGCGGTCGTGCAGGCCGCCTCCCGCGTCCGCGCCGGCGACGCGTCGCTCGTGCTCGCGGGCGGCGCCGAATCGGCCTCGACCGCACCCCACCGCGCGTGGCCCGACACCGGCGAGCGCTACGCACGCGCGCCGTTCGCCCCGCCGGGCGTTCCCGACCCCGACATGGGTCCGGCGGCCGAGCACCTCGCGCGCGTGCGGGGCATCTCGCGCTCACGGCAGGACGGCTGGGCCGCACGGTCGCACGCCCGGGCGGTCGCGGCGCAGGCGGCCGGGCGCTTCGACGGCGAGATCGTGGCGGTGGGCGACATCGTGCGCGACGACCGGCCGCGCGCCTCGATGGACGCCGCGATGCTGGCCCGCTTCGCACCCGCATTCCCCCTCGCCGCGGCCGGGCGCCCCGAGCGCGATGCGATGGATGCCGCCGCCGGCATGCATCGGCTCGGCACCGCTGATCCCGCCGCCGGGAGCGTGACCGCGGGCAACTCGTGCGGGTTCTCGGACGGCGCCGCGGCGATGGCGGTGACCACGGCACGACTGGCCCGCGGTGCCGGCGGTCCCGCGTTGCGGGTGCGGGCCGCCGCGGTCGCGGCCGGCGATCCGTCGCTGCCCGGGCTCGGCGCCGCCTGGGCGGCTCGGCGCGCCCTGGCGCGGGCGGGCGTCACCGCGCGCGAGCTCGGGTTCGTCGAGATCACGGAGGCGTTCGCGGCGCAGGTGCTCGCGGTCAGCGACGAGCTCGGGCTCGATGAGGAGACCATCTCGGGAGATGGCGGCGCCATCGCGCTCGGGCATCCGTGGGGCGCCTCCGGTGCGGTCCTGCTCGTCCGGCTCGCCGCCCGCATGGCGGCGACGGACGACGCCCGCCCCGGCCTCGCCGCGTGCTCGATCGGCGGCGGGCAGGGCGTGGCGATGATCGTGGAGCGTGTCGCATGAGCGCCATCCGCTTCGACGGCGTCAGCCACCGCTTCGGCGACGAGCTCGTCGTCGACGACGTGCACCTCGAGCTCACCGAGCACCGCATCGGCATCGTCGGCGCGAACGGGTCGGGCAAGTCGACGCTCGCACGCATGCTGAACGGGCTCGTGACGCCGACCGCCGGCACCGTCGCGTTCGACGGGCTCGACGTCGCCCGGCACGGCAGGGAGGTGCGGCGTCGGGTCGGCTTCGTGTTCACCAACGCCGACACCCAGATCGTGATGCCGACCGTCCGCGAGGACGTCGCGTTCACGCTGCGACGGCACCGGCTGGATGCCGCGACGGCGTCGGCACGCGTGGACGCCGCACTGGAGCGCTTCGGTCTCGTCGACCTCGCCGACCGGCCCGCGCACCGGCTGTCGGGCGGGCAGAAGCAGCTGCTGGCGCTTGCGGCCGTGCTGGTCGGGGAGCCGGACCTCGTCGTCGCCGACGAACCGACGACCCTGCTCGACGCGCGCAACGCGCGCATGATCGGCGAGCACCTCGCCACGCTCGAGCAGCAGGTCGTGGTCGTGAGCCACCAACTCGAGCTGCTCGAGCCGTTCGACCGCGTCATCGTGATGGAAGCCGGACGGGTCGTCGCCGACGACCGGCCCGGGGTCGCGCTCGACGCCTACCGGGCGCTGATCGGGTGAGCAGGCGATGATCGGCGGCCACCACCCCGGCGACACGGTCGCGCACCGGATGCCGGCGCTCGCCAAGCTCGGGCTCCTGGCCGTCGCCGTCACGGCGACGGCGCTGCTCGGGTCGCTGACGGCGCTCGGCATCGCGGCCGGAGCGACCGTCGCGCTGTACGCCCTCGCCCGCATCCCGGTCCGCGTCGCCTGGCGTCAGGTCGCGCCCATCCTGTGGGTGCTCGCCTTCGCCGTCCCGGTGCAGTGGCTCTTCGCCGGATGGGAGGCCGCCGCGAGCATGGCCGTGCGACTGCTGGTCGCCGTGGCGCTCGCGGGCCTGTACACGCTCACGACCACGGTCACCGCCACGCTCGACGCGATGCAGCTGCTGCTGCGGCCCTTCTCACGCTGGGTGGACCCCGACCGCGTCGGGCTCGCGCTCGCGCTCGCCATCCGATGCGTGCCGCTGCTCGCGGAACTGGTGCGCGAGGTGCTCGAGGCGCGCCGCGCCCGCGGGGCCGAGGGCTCCCCGATGGCGCTGGCCGTGCCGGTGATCGTCCGCACGCTGCGCACTGCCGACCACCTCGGCGAGGCGCTCATGGCGCGCGGCGTCGACGACTGAGTCGGAGTGCCCGTGCGCCGACGTGGCGTGCGAGCCGTGTCCCCGGGGCACGGCAGACTGGGGCGGCCGCACCCCTGTCGTCCGCGGCGACCCGAGGAGCACCGAACCCGAACATGATGGGCGTCACCCACGCGACCAGCGGCGCCGCCGTGTGGCTCGCGATCACCGGAACCATGCCGATGCTGACCTCGGGGGCCCATCCGCTCGACCCGGTCGGCGTGCTCGCCGGGACCGCCGTCTGCGCCGGCGCGGCGCTGCTGCCCGACGCCGACCACCACAGCGCCACCATCGCGCACTCGGTGCCCGTGCTCGGGCGCCTCGCGGCCGGCGTCGTCGGGGCGTCATCCGGCGGCCACCGCCAGGGCGCCCACTCGCCCGTCGGCCTGCTCGTGACGTTCGCGGCGGCGTGGGCCCTCACCCTCGTCGCGATCCCGAGCGCGGCGCTCGGCACGCTGGCCGTCGGCGCGGGCGCCGGCACCGCTGCGCTCACCGCGTTCGGGCTGAAGGCGCGCGACCTGGTCCGGTCGTGGCCGGTCGCCTGGGCCATCGGCCTGCTGCTCGGCGCGTTCATCGTCGTGTTCGCCCCGGAGCAGGTCGCGTGGTTCCCCATGGCGGTCCTCATCGGATTCCTCGCCCACCTCGTGGGCGACCTGCTCACGACCGGCGGGCTGCCGGGGCTGTTCTGGCCGTGGCGGTTCCGACCGCCCAGGGCGCTGCGCCCGGTGCCGGTGCTGAACCGCATCTGGCTCCCGAACGGCTATGTCGCACTGCCCGTGCTCGGCGACACCGGGTCGCTCCGCGAGACCCTGCTCGGGGCGCTGCTCGGCACGTACTGCTTCATCGGCTCGAGCTACGAGGTGCTCCGCGTCGTGGGCGTCGATCTGCTCGCGTTCTGGTCCTGAGCCGTCCGACCCCGTGGCGTCGCAGGTGCCGGTGACCGGAGCTCAGCCGGCGAGGCGCTCGCAGGGGACCTCGACGACCCATCCCTCGGGCGCGATGGCGATCGTCGCCAGCCCCGGATCCTCGGACGTCGCGCACGCCGTCCGGGCCGCCCCGACGCCGTCGGCCCACTCCGGCCCCTCCCCGCGCGGCGACGGCTGCGGCACGAGTGCGCTCGCGATGGTGACGACGAGGACCCCGGCGAGCACCACGACCGCGGTGCGCCGGAGGACTCCGGCGCGCCATGCGACGGACGCCGCCAGCACCACGATCGCGAGGAGGTAGAGCGCGGGGACCACGCCGTACCGCGGCAGGTGGATGTCGACGGCGAGCTCGACGGGGACGATCGAGTAGAAGAAGTCTGGGGTCGTGTTGAGCATGTACGCCGCCGACCACGTCACGACCGACCCGACGGCGAGCGCCGCGCCGGCCAGTCGCTCGACCGTCAGGCCGCGCCAGAGCACCCACCCGAGCGCGAGCAGGAACGGGATCGCCACGAGCGCCGCGCCCCACCAGCCGAGCTCGAGCACCCAGAGCGCCTTCCACTGCCGCGACGGGAACGTCGCGCCCATCGGGGCCTGGTACAGGTAGCCCTGCACGGTGGACAGCAGGGGCGGGACGGCGCCGGTGCCCGCAGTCCGCGGCGAGAGCAGGAACGCCGCGACCTGGAGGATCGACCCGATCACGACGCCCGCCCCGACGATCCAGCGGTTCCGATCTCGCACCCGCCAGGCCAGCAGCGGCAGGAACAGCAGCATCTGGATCTCGGTCAGGGCGGCGACGAGGCCGACGAGGCCGAGCAGCACGGCGCCGCTCCGGCCGCGCGGCGTCGCGAGCAGCAGCCAGGGGGCGAGCCACAGCGCGTACCAGTGCAGGTTCGCGGTGTTGCCGAGCACCTCGAAGCCGGCGCCGGGCGCGAGGAAGGTGAGCGCGCCGAGCGTCACACGGGCGGGCAGCCACGCGACCACCTCGCGCGCGCAGGCGAACACGGTCGCCGCGACCGCGCCCACCACGAGGCAGGATGCGACGGTCATCGCGATCGCGTAGCCGTCGACCGGCACGGCGGCGACGACGATCCCGGCGATCGCGCGTGGGAGCAGGTGCAGGTAGCCCTGGTAGGGCGCGAGGAGCAGTCCCGTCGGATCGCCGGTGAGCACATCGCCGAGGAAGAACGTGCCGTCCTCCGCCCACAGCGTCGCCCGCGCGGCCGGTTCGATGCGGAACCACGACACGAGTGCGCCGAGCACGGCGAGCACCACCGGCCAGACCCACGCCGGAGCCCGCGCGGCGCGCGATCCGGTCGGGCCGGCCACGCCGTCGGGCGCGCGATCCGCGGTCGCGTTCATCACCCTCCCCCGGTTCGGCGACGCATCGCTCCACGATACGACCGCGGAACCTCGCCACCGGCGATACGGACCGTGAGCCGAGATCACGCGCGGAAACGACGAAGGCCCCGGCGATCTCCGCCGGGGCCTCGTGGTGCACCCCCAGGGACTTGAACCCTGAACCCACTGATTAAGAGTCAGTTGCTCTGCCGATTGAGCTAGAGGTGCGTTTCCGGTGGGATTTCGTGAACCCCGAACCGAGGATCAAAGTTAGCAGGTCGGGGCGCGAACGCGAAATCGGCCGCGCCCGGGCGCGTCGCGCCATCCGCTCCCGCCGACTCGCGACGCGCACGCGTCGATAGGCTGAGGCGGTGACGGATGCGACGTACGCCGATGACCTCGCCCTTGCCCTCGACCTGGCCGACCTCGCCGACGCGGCGGCGATGGAGCGATTCCGCGCCGCCGACCTGCGCATCGACACGAAGCCCGACCGCACGTTCGTGACCGAGGCCGACCTGGCCGTCGAGCGCGCCGTGCGCGCGCTGCTGGCCGAGCGCCGCCCCGACGACGGGATCCTCGGCGAGGAGTACGGCACCCAGGGCACGGCCTCGCGCCAGTGGATCATCGACCCGATCGACGGCACGTCCAACTTCCTGCGCGGTGTCCCGGTGTGGGGCGCGCTCATCGCGCTCGCGGTCGACGGCGTCCCCGTCGTGGGCGTCGCGTCGATGCCCGCGTTCGGGCGCCGGTGGTGGGGCGCGAAGGGGCTCGGGGCGCAGACCACGGATGCCGCGGGGGCCGCACCGCGCGACATCCGGGTCTCGAACGTCGCCGACCTCGCCGACGCGTCCCTGAGCTTCCAGTCGATCGGGCAGTGGCGCGACGCCGGGTACCTCGACCGTCTGCTGCCACTGGCCGAGCGCGTGTGGCGCGACCGCGCCTACGGCGACCTGTGGTCGTACTGCCTGCTGGCCGAGGGCGTCGTCGACATCGTCGCCGAGTTCGACCTGAAGGCGTGGGACATCGCCGCGCTGGTCCCGATCGTCGAGGAGGCGGGCGGCCGGGTCACCTCGGTGACCGGCGAACCCGGGTTCGGCGACGGCAGCGCGCTGGCCACCAACGGCCTGCTGCACGACGCCGTCGCCGACGTCCTGCGCTGAGCCGACGCACCGACCCGCGAGGAGCACCGATGGAACTCTGCATCTTCACCGAGCCGCAGCAGGGCGCGAGCTACGAGGAGCAGCTCGCCCAGGCGCAGGCCGCGGAGCGGCTCGGCTTCGATGGCTGGTTCCGCAGCGACCACCTCCTGCACATGGGTCCCGGCGACGGGATGCCCGGACCGTCGGATGCGTGGACGACCCTCGCCGGCATCGCGCGGGAGACGAGCCGCGTCCGCCTCGGCACGCTGGTCTCACCCGTGACGTTCCGGCACCCGGGCCTGCTCGCGATCCAGGTCGCGCAGGTCGACGCGATGTCGGGTGGGCGGGCCGAGCTCGGCCTCGGCGCCGGATGGTTCGCCACGGAGCACGAGGCGTACGGCATCCCGTTCCCGAAGCGGCGCTTCGACCTGCTCGAGGAGCAGCTCGACGTGATCACCGGTCTCTGGGAGACCCCCGTCGGCGGCGGGTTCTCGTTCGTCGGCGACCACTACCGGCTCGTCGACGCACCCGCCCTGCCGAAGCCGGTGCAGTCGCAGGTGCCGTTGATCATGGGCGGCGGAGGGACCACTCGGCTGCCCGCGCTGGCGGCCCGCTTCGCCACCGAGTTCAACCGCGGCTTCGTGGACGAGGACGAGATCGCCGCGTCGTTCGCCCGGGTCCGCGGGGCGTGCGAGCGCGCCGACCGCGATCCGGCGACCATGCGGCTGAGCGTGGCGCTGCCGACCGTCGTCGCGCCGGACGACGCGACGTACCTCCGACGCCTCGCCGCGATCGACGGCGACGCCGACACCTTCGCCGAGGCGAACCTCGGCGGTGCGCCCGAGGTGGTCGTCGACCGGCTGCTCCGGCTGGCCGAGCTCGGCGCGGATCGCGTGTACCTGCAGCTGGTCGACGTGCGCGACCTCGAGCACGTCGAGCTGATCGCCGCCGAGGTGCTCCCGCACGTGCGCTGACGACGCCGGGCGGCGCCGCGTGCCGTGGTTGTCGCCGGGGTCGCGTACCCTCGTAGGTGAGGGCCGGGGGGCCTCGAGGGGGAACGATGCAGGCCATGGCGCGCAGGAGACGTCACGATGCCGAGCCGCCGGCGCTGTCGCCGGAGGACGACCCGTACGCGGCGTACCTGATCTGGCGCGAGGAGCGCGAGGCCGCGGCGCGCGCCGCCGCCGGGGAGGACGAGGTCTCGCCGGCTCCGGCCGAGCCCGATCCCGTCCCGCGCGGCGGCTGGCTGCGACGCCTGGCCACCTCGCACCGCAACGCCGCGCCCGGGCGCTGACGTCGGCTGTCCCGCAGACGAGGAAGGGCCGCCCGAGGGGCGGCCCTTCGTCGTGGCGGGCACGGCGTGCGATGACGACCGGTGGTGGAGATGGGGGGAATTGAACCCCCGTCCATCGCTGGGATTCCACGGTTTCTCCGGGCGCAGCCTGTGATGCGTTCTGCTCGGCCCCGACCCTTGCCACAGGCAGCCAGGTCGACGGGCCCAGCCTGAAGAAAGTCCCGTACGACGCTCAGGCGACGTCGTACAGCGAGTTCCCTAGATGACGCCAGCGACCGGGGCGGGAACAGACCCGGACTGACGGACTAACGGGCTCGCTTAGGCAGCGAGGGCGTAGTCGTTCTGCGACTTATTGGCAGTTATTGGTTCGCAGGGAGCGTTCACGAGATAACCCTGCATCCTCGGCCCGCTTCACGCGGTCTCGCAGGCGATGTCGAAACCGATCATCCCCATGAGACGCGCTCCGACCGGAGGTCGGAAGGCGGGTCGTCATCGCACGCTGTGGAGTTGCCAGGCCCGCTTCCCCGAAGGGAGCGCGGCCCTTCAGGATACAACAGGCGGGCCGCCCGGACCATTCCGCCTCGCGCGAGCACGGGCGTCCCGGGACCGGCCCGGGGCGCCCCGGACGCCCGTGTCACGGCCGACGCGAACTTGTCATGCGCCCGTAACCTGCCGGGTCGCGACAGCACGTAGCGTCCCCGCATGGCCCCCTACGAGACCAGCGCGAGCCGCGTCGACGACGACGCCGACCCCGGCACCCGCGCGCCCGCATCGAGGGGAGCCGCGTGATCGCGCGGGTCGACCCGTTCATCGGCACCGAGGCCGTCGACCTGCCCCCGCAGACCGGGCTGGCCGCGACCTGGTGGTGGCCGAAGCCGCAGGTCGGCAACACGCACCCCGGGGCGACCTACCCGCTCGGGATGGTGTCCGCGTGCGCGTACTCCGGCGCCTACCCCACCGGCTACGGCCGCTACGACCTCGCGACCGAGGGCGTCCCGCCCGTGATCCACGAGCGCGGCGTGGCCTCCGGTTTCACGCACTTCCAGCAGTCCGGCACGGGGGCCATCCGCAAGTACTACAACTACTTCCGGGTGACGCCGATGATCGAGCCGCTCGACGTGCTCGGGCGCACGTGGGACCTGCTGGAGGAGGCCGCGGAACCCGGCTACTACGCCGCGACGCTCGAGTCCGGCATCCGCGCCGAGCTCACCGTGGGGCCGAAGTCGGCCGTGCACCGCTACACGTTCCCCCGCAACCAGAACGCGCGCGTCGTCGTCGACTTCTCGCTCGGCGGGCTCGGGATCCCGCACGGCGAGACGATCCCGCTGCGCGCACGGCTCGAGCAGGTCGCGCCCGGCGTCGCGCAGGGCGAGATCGTCGTCGAGGGCGCGCCGCTCTCGGTGTACCTCGAGTGCGATGCGCACGCCTGGCGGCAGATGCTCTGGTACGACCGGCGCCTCATGCCCGGCGGCACCCGCCTCGCGTTCGACCACATCCGCCAGACCACGCTGCGGCCGTTCGGCCTCATGTGGGCGGGCCCGAGCGAACCCGGGCAGACGATCGAGCTGCGCATCGGGTTCTCGCTGCGCGGAGTGGAGCAGGCCAGGGCCAACCTGCACGCCGACGACGGCGCGGGAGCGTCCAGGTTCCCGCACCGCCGCGAGCGGACCAGGAAGGCGTGGCGACGTCACCTGAAGGCCGTCACCGTCGACACCCCGTCGACCGAGCGGCAGACGGTGTTCTCGACCGCGCTCTACCACTCGCTCATCAAGCCGTGCCTCGCGCCCGAGGAGAGCCCGTTCTGGCCCACCGAGGGCCCCTTCGTGTTCGACCTGTGCACGATGTGGGACATCTACCGCACGCAGCTGCCGCTCATCACGACGCTGTTCCCCGATCGCGCGGTCGAGCTCGCGAACGCGCTGCTGACCATCTGCGAGGAGGAGGGCAACTTCCCGATCGGGTACCGGATGGCGCGGGGCAGCGACCGGTTCTCCCGCCAGGGCAGCGCGCTCGCCCAGACCTTCCTCGCCGACCTCTGCCAGCTCGGGCTCCCCGGCATCGACTGGGAGTGGGCGCTGGTCAACATGCACGCCGACCTCCGGCGCACGTACGGCGAGGAGTTCCTGCAGCTGGGGGTCGCCCACCCGATCAGCCACACGCTCGACCTCGCTGGCGGCTACTGGTGCACCGCGAAGGTGGCGGCGCGGGTCGGCGACCGGGCGCTCGCGCAGGAGTTCACCGAGCTCGCCGGCCGCTGGATCAACGCGTTCGACGAGCAGACCGGCCTCCTGCACGACTCGACGTTCTACGAGGGCAGCCGCGTCAACTACTCGTTCAGGCTGCTGCACGACATGCGCCGGCGCATCGCGCTGTCGGGCGGCGACGAGGCCTTCACCGCCGTGCTCGACGACTTCTTCGGCTACGGCGCCGATCCGGTGCGTCAGCCGGGGGTCTCCCCCGGCCTCGAGGAGATCGCCGCCGGCTACGCGCTCGGGCGCTTCGAGGGCCTGAACAACGAGCCCGACATGGAGGCGCCCTGGGCGTACCACTACGCAGGACGGCCGGACCGGACGGCCGAGGTCGTGCACGCCGCCGTGCAGCAGCAGTTCGGCACGGGCCGCGGCGGCCTCCCGGGCAACGACGACTCCGGCGGCATCAGCTCCTGGTACGTCTGGGCGAGCCTCGGGCTGTTCCCGGTGGCCGGCCAGAACCTCTTCCTCGTCAACGCGCCGTCGTTCGCCGAGTCGGAGCTGCGCGTCGGCGGCGACGACCGCTTCCGCATCGAGACCGTCGGGTTCGTCGAGCCCCGCCCCGGCGGTCCCGTCCAGTACGTGCAGTCGGTCGAGCTCAACGGCGACCCGCTCGACCGCACCTGGCTCAGGGGCGACGAGCTCCACCGCGGCGGGACGCTGCAGGTGCGACTCGGCTCCGAGCCCGGCGAATGGGGGCGCAGGTCGCGACCCCCGTCCGCCTCCGACGGATGACGCGGCCGCGCCATCCCACCCACCGGACCTGCCACCAGGACGCGCACCCGCGCCCCACCAGGAAGGAGGAGCCATGAACGCTCCCCGGAACCGCCTCGTCATCGTCAACCGCGCAGACCCGGTGATCTGCGGCCATTCGGTCGAGGGTCGCAACCTCGCCGAGGCGGCCCTGCAGCGCGGGTTCGACGAGGTGCGCATCGTGACCTGGCCGATCGACCGGCTCGAGGCCGCGGGCCTGCCGCTGAAGCCGCTGGACCGGATGCTGCCCTACAGCGACGGCATCATCGTCGAGCGGCCCGAGCCGGTCGGCGACTACAAGGTGCCCGACGGTCGGTACCTCGCCGGCATCACCGGCCGACTCGTCGAGCTGTTCACCGACGGCGTGCCGACGGTCTGCCTCTCGCTCTACCTCAGCCCGCACACCGTGGCCGTGACCGACGCCGTCCGCGCCGCCTGGAGCACGGGCCTGCCGGTGAACGTCACGACGATCGCCGAGGCGGTCGGGTCGGACGTCACCAACGTGGTGCGCTCGTGCGTGGAGGAGGGCCGCTTCGGCGCGGCCGCGCACATCCTCTCGAGCTACCTGGCGCAGGACCACTGCGTGGCCGTGTCGGAGTACACCCGCGACCTCATCGTCGCCGCGGCGGCCGAGATCGACGCGTTCCACGGCACGCGTTTCGCCGACCAGTGCCGGGCGCGCATCCGCATCTCGTACCCCGCGATCGACACCTCGCAGTACCTCGACCTCGACGCCGGACTCGTGCGCGGCGTGCTCGCCGCGCGCGGGCTGGAGCCCGACGGCTACGTGCTGTTCCTCTCGCGGCTCACCGAGGCGAAGGGCGTCGACGACCTCATCGGCGGGTTCGAGCGGACGTCGGCGAGCGAGCGCCTGAAGCTCGTCATCGTCGGGCGTGGGCCTGCGGCCGCGACGTTCCGCGAGCGCGCGGCCGCGTCACCCGTCGCCGACCGGATCGTGTTCCTCGACGACGTCGACGACGCCGAGAAGCCGTACCTCATGGCCGGGTGCGCGACGTACGTGCTGCCGAGCAAGCCCCGCCCGGAGTTCGTCGAGACCTTCGGGATCGCGCTCGCCGAGCAGATGCTCTCCGGCGGCGGCACCGTGATCACGACGGAGACCGGCGGCATCGGCGAGGCGGTCGGCGGGCACGCGCTCATCGTCCCGGTCGAGGACCCGGGCGCGATCGCCGCGGCGATCGACCGCGCGCTCGCGCTGTCGCCCGAGGAACGCGCCCACCGTGCGGGGCTCGCGCGCGCCTACGCGATGCAGTTCGACCGGGGCGCGGTGTTCGAGCGGCTCTTCGACGCCGCCGGGGTGCTTCCGGCACGGGCGGCGGCCTGACCGGCGCGGGCCCGGCCGCCGCCCGACGGCCCGGACGTATGCTGAGGTCGGCCGCGCGACGAGCGCGGCCGACCGACGCCGCGCGACGCGCGCGGCCGCACCCGGGAGGTCCCGAATGCCGACCACCATCGCCGTCACCGGTCGCGCCGAGGAACGCGTCGACCCCGAGCTCGCCGCCGTCTCCCTGACCGTGTCGTCGAGCGGCGCCGATCGCGATCGCGTGCTCGAACGGGTGGGCTCCGCCCACGAGCACCTGCTCGCCGAGGTCCGCGACCTCGACGCGCGCGGCGCGCTGGACACCTGGTCCGCCGGGCAGCTGCGGGTGTGGTCGCGACGGCCGTTCAACGCCGAGGGCCGCCAGCTGCCGCTGGTGCACCAGGCCGCAGCCGAGGTGCGCGTCGTCTTCCGCGACCTCGACGAGCTGGGGGCCTGGGTCGGGCCCGCCTCGTCGGTCGAAGACGTCGCGCTCGACGGCGTCGAGTGGCAGCTCACGGATGGCACGCGCGCACGCGTGCAGGAAGTCGCCCAGCGGGCGGCCGTCGACGATGCGGTGCGCAAGGCCGCGGTCTACGCCGACGCCCTCGGGCTCGGTGCGCCAGTTCCGGTCGAGCTCGCCGACCACGGCATGCTCGCCGAGCAGCCGGTGCCGCGCGCCCGCCCGGCGATGGCGCTGCGCGCGAGCGCGATGGGCGACGCCGGGGGCGCGCCCGCTCCCGAGCTCGCACCCGCCCGACTCGTGGTCGAGGCATCCGTCGACGCCCGGTTCACGGCGGGCTGAGCACGCCCGAGCCGGTGCACCGCGACCACGGCGTCGGCGTGCGGACTCAGTCGCCGGCGACCAGCCGGGCCCGGAGCGCGTCCAGCTCGGCCCGCTCGAGCCCGGAGGCGACGAGGTACTCGCGCACCGAGCCGTGCCGCCGCTCGACCTCGTCGAGCGCGGACTCCAGCGCCTCGCGCGGGCTGCCGCCCATGAGCGTGCGCAGTTCCGGCGTGTCCGGCACCCCGTAGGTGCCGATCAGCGACACCATCTCCTCGAGCCACTCGCCGGCGAGGAGCGATTCGGTGACGGCGTAGTCGGTGACGACCGATTCGCGGTCCACGCCCGCGGCCAGGAGCGCGAGCGCGACGACGATGCCCGTGCGGTCCTTGCCCGCGGTGCAGTGCACGACGACGGCCCGGTCGCCGGCCGAGGTGATCTCGCGCAGCGCCTCGACCACGACCCTCGAGTGACGGGTGACGATCCGGTGGTAGAGCGCCTCGAGCGAGATGCCGCGCTGGCCCTGGGACGCGCCCGAGCCCTCGAACACCGGGAGCTGGAGCACCTCGACGTCGAGGCCGTCGAGGTCGTCGGGCATCAGCAGCGCCTCGTTCTCGTCGCGCAGGTCGACCACCATGCCGACCTCGAGCCGGCGCAGCGCCTCGCGACCGTCCTCGCCCAGCCGGTGCAGCCCGTCGGAGCGGTACAGGCGCCCGTGCCGAACGCTGCCTCCGCGCGCCGGGAGCCCGCCCACGTCGCGGAAGTTGTAGGTGCCCGGCACCGGGATGCGCGTCGAGATCTCCACGCGGCGGAGTCTAACCGCCGGAACCGACCGGCCGCCGTGAACCGGTGCGGGTGCGCAGGGGAGCCTGCGGATCACCGAGAGTGGACCATCGATAGAAAGTACTTTCCGATTTGGCAAGTAGTTGCTAGCCTGCTCCCATGAGCGCACACCAGACCACCCCCGACGACGTTCCCGACCGCACCGCCGCCGCCGGGCTCCTCCGGGAGGCCGCCGCCGCCGAACGCCGGGTCGCGGTCCAGGGCTCCGCCGCCGCGTCCGCATGGCTCACCGGGCTCGCCGCGGCCTCGGCCATGTACCTCTTCGCACTCGGCTGGTACGACCGCGACGACGAGGCGCCGATCCTCGCCCTCTCGCTCGCGTTCGCCGCGGCGCTCGGGGTGCTCTCGGTCGTGCACCTCCGGCGGATGCGCGCCTCCAGCCTCGGCTTCTCGCGCCGGTTCGGGCTCGCGGTCGGCGCGTGGGGCGCGGTCTTCGCCGTCTCGCTCACGGTCGGCCTGCTCGTCTTCCCGGGCAGCCCGGTGTACTTCGCGATCGCCGCCGCCGCCACGGCGGTCCCGCCGCTCTGGGGATCGGTGCGCGAGCTGGTGATCGTGCGTGGTTGAGCCGGAGGCGAGCCATCCGCGCCATCGCCTGGATCCAGTGCTCCAGCGCCCGGTGCCGTTCTCGATCGCCGCGCTGCTCGCGGCGGCCGACGAGGCGGAGTTCGCGTTCGTGCGCGACTCGGTGGAGCTCAGCGACTCCGCGCTGAGCAAGCAGGCGTCCGCGCTCGAAGCCGCCGGCTACGTGGCCGTTCGCAAGGGATTCGTCGGCAAGTTCCCGCGGACCTGGCTCTCGATGACCTCGCAGGGCCGCGCGGCCTTCGCCGCCCACCTCGCGGCCCTCCGCGAGATCGCGGGCTGAGCGCGGCTACTCCCCCAGGTGCCGTCGCGACGCGATGGCGCGGTCGGCCTCGCGCTTGTCCTGCCGCTCGCGCAGCGCCTGGCGCTTGTCGTACTCGCGCTTGCCCTTCGCGATCGCCAGCTCGACCTTGGCGCGGCCGTCCTTGAAGTACAGCGACAGCGGGATGAGCGTGTACCCGCCCTCCTTGGTCTTGTGACTGATCTTCACGATCTCCTGCTTGTGCAGCAGCAGCTTGCGCTTGCGACGGGGCGAGTGGTTGTTCCAGGTGCCCTGGGTGTACTCGGGGATGTGCACCGCATCGAGCCAGATCTCGCCGCCGTCGATGAAGGCGTACCCGTCGACGAGCGACGCGCGTCCCTGCCGCAGCGACTTCACCTCGGTTCCGGAGAGCACGATGCCGGCCTCGTAGGTGTCCTCGATCAGGTAGTCGTGGCGCGCCTTGCGGTTGGTCGCCACGACCTTCTCACCGCGTTCCCTGGGCACGGCCTCACTCCTCGCTTCGATGACGGATGCCGCCGGCGCTCACCGGCAAGCCCCTCAGTCTAGCCGCACCCGGCCGCGGCGAGGCTCGCGTCGACGCCCGACCGGTCCGGGGCCGTCGCCGATCAGACCCGGAGGTAGCGCCGGATGGCGACCGCGGCCGAGAACGCGGCGAGCAGCACGCCCACTCCCACGAGCAGGGGCACGACCAGCAGCGCGTCGTTCAGGCCGACGAACGTGAACGACAGCGCGTCGACGAGGTAGCCCTGCACGAAGAACACGACGATCGCCACCACCGCACCCCCCGCCAGCAGCGAGCCGATCAGTCCCGCGAAGACGCCCTCCAGCACGAACGGCGTCTGGATGAACCGGTTCGAGGCGCCGACCAGGCGCATGATGCCGAGCTCCTTGCGTCGCGAGAACGCCGACAGCCGGATCGTCGTCGCGATCAGCAGCGCCGCCGCGACGAGCATGATGCCCGCGACGGCGACGGCGCTGTAGCTGGCGGCATTCAGCACGTCGAAGATCTGGTCGAGGTAGCGCCGCTGGTCGACGACCTGCTCGACGCCGGAGGTCCCGGCCAGGCTCTCGACGATCACGTCGGACTGCGACGGGTCGACGAGGTTGACCCAGAAGGTCTCGTTGAGCACGTCGGGCGTGACGTAGTCGGCGGCCGGGGTGCCCTCGAACTGCTGCTGGAAGTTCTCGAAGGCCTGGTCGCGATCCTCGAAGTAGTACTCGTCGATGAACGGCGAGAGCGTCTCGCTGCGCAGCTGGTTCTCGATGAGCGCCTTCTGGTCGGGCGTCGCCTCGCCGTCGAGGCATCCCGGAGCCGTGGAGACCGCAGTGCACAGGTAGACCGCGACCTGGGCACGGTCGTACCAGTAGTTCTTCATCTGCGCGATCTGCAGCTGCAGCAGGGCCGCGGTGCCGACGAAGGTGAGCGAGACGAACGTGACGAGCACGACCGACACGACCATCGTCGCGTTCCGCCGGAGGCCGTTCGCCGCCTCGGCGAGCATGAGACCGAACCTCACTTGACCGGCCCCACTTCCTGGTCGTCGTCGGCGGCTCGAGGGCCGGCGGGGCTGCGCAGGCCGAGCCGCTCGGCGAGCGTCAGGTGCGCGGACGAGGACCGCACCGGCGAGGCGGGCCGGCCCGGCGGGCCGTCGGCCTCGGCGTCGCCCTCGTCCTCCTCCGGCAGCGGCTCGACGGGCATCGTCGCCGCCGCGGTGATCTCGGCGGCCTCGTCGGTGACCTCGTCGCGCTCCTCCGGCTCGACGTAGAGCGGCTGCGCATCGCGCATGACCTCGCGCGTGACCTTCGGCGCGGCGACCTTGACCGTGCCGGCGGCGGGTTCGGCGTCGGCCGCGGTCCCGGCCGCAGCTGCGGCTGCCGCGACGCGGGGCTCGGTCGCCTCGCCGTCGTCCGGCCGGGCGGCAGGAGCGCCCGTGCGCTCCCCGGACTTCTTCGCCGCGCCCGTCTTCGCCGCGCCCTTCTTCCCGGCGTTCTTCCCTGCGGTCTTCTTCCCCGCGGCGGTCGCCGCCGCAGCCGTCGTCGCGGCCTCGTCGGGCGCCTCCTCCGCATCGGCCCGCTGCGCCTCGACGGCCGCCGCGGCGGCGGGGACGCCGGCTGCGCCATCCGCCTCGACCGCGGCGAGCGCCACGGCGGCGCGGTCGATCGGCACGGCGCCGTCGACCGGCCCCACGGCCATCGAATCGCCGACCACGGCGTAGCCGGCGGCGCGCTCGTCGCGCACGACCTCGCCCGCGCTCAGCTCGATGACGCGCCGCTGCATCTGGTCGACGATGCCGGCCTCGTGGGTGGCCATGACCACGGTCGTTCCGGCCGCGTTGATGCGCTCGAGCAGCGTCATGATGCCCGCGCTCGTGACCGGGTCGAGGTTGCCGGTCGGCTCATCGGCCAGGAGCACCTGCGGCTTGTTCACGATCGCCCGTGCGATCGCGACGCGCTGCTGCTCGCCGCCGGAGAGCTCGTTCGGCATCCGCTTGCCCTTGCCGTCGAGCCCGACGAGCCTGAGGGTCTCCGGCACCGCCGACTGGATGTAGCCCCGCGACTTGCCGATGACCCGCAGCGCGAACGCGACGTTCTCGTGCACGTTCTTGTCGGAGAGGAGGCGGAAGTCCTGGAAGACCACGCCCAGGCTGCGACGGAAGAACGGCACCTTCCGCGACGGGATGGTGCGCAGGTCCTGGCCGAGCACATGGATGCGACCCGAGGTCGGCTTCTCCTCCTTCAGGATGAGCCGCAGGAAGCTGGACTTCCCCGACCCCGAGGCGCCCACGAGGAAGACGAACTCGCCGCGGAGGATCTCGAGGGTCAGGTCGTCGAGTGCGGGTCGGGCCTGCCCGGGGTAGGACATGGTGACGGAGTCGAAGCGGATCATCGCGTTCGAGCCTAGGCAGCAACGAGGCGAAATGGGGCAGCGACACCGGAATTCGGCGGGCCGTCGACGTCGGCGGCGACCGCGGGTGCGCGGTCGAGCGGCGGACCGGTCAGGCGGGCTGGGCGGCGAGGTCGGCGGCGACCATGCGGCCCCACGCGTCGATGGCGTCCCAGTCCCGGAAGTCGCCCGCCGGGAGCGCGTCGTTCTCGGGCATCCAGCTCACGATCCGGTCGCGCCCGCGCAGGTGCTCCGGATCGAGCGCGCCGAAGAACACCGTGTTCCCGCGCGGGTGGATGAGCTCGTCGAACTCGTCGAACTCCTTCGGCTGCGCGGCCGCGAGCACGTCATTGCCGTCGGCGTCGACGCGCGCGGTGCCGAGCGGTCCGCTTGAGAAGAGCCAGACCGGCCGTCCGGCGAGCAGGGCGTGGTTGCGGCGCACGAACTTCCGCGCCTCCGACCGCCACTTGCCGAGGTAGGCGGCGCTGCCGATGACGAAGGCATCGAAGCCCTCCGGGAACTCGACGTCGTCGCAGCGTTCGATGTCGACCTCGTGGTCGGCGTCGCGCAGCCGATCGGCGATGCGGTCCGCGATGCCGCGGGTCGCACCGTACTTGCTCGAATAGGCGACCAGGACGCGCATGGTGCTCACTCCCCCAGGGCGGGCCAGTCGGCGGGCCCACACCGGCGAGGCTAGGCGCGCGGAGCGCGGCGGCGGCGTGCCGAAGGTCCCCCGCGTCGCGGGCGCGGAGCGTCCAGGCGCCTCAGTCGTCGTGCTTCTGCTTGCGCCACTTGATGCCGGCGGCGATGAGGCCGTCGAGGTCGCCGTCGAACACCGTCGCCGGGTTGCCGACCTCGTAGCCGGTGCGCAGGTCCTTCACGAGCTGCTGCCCGTAGAGGAAGTAGGAGCGCATCTGGTCGCCCCAGCTCGCCGTGATGGTGCCCGCGAGCTCCTTCTTCTTGGCCGCCTCCTCCTCGCGCTTCAGCAGCAGCAGGCGGGTCTGGAGGACGCGCATCGCGGCGGCGCGGTTCTGGATCTGCGACTTCTCGTTCTGCATCGACACGACGATGCCGGTCGGGATGTGCGTGAGGCGCACGGCGGAGTCGGTGGTGTTGACCGACTGGCCGCCGGGGCCCGAGGAGCGGAACACGTCGACGCGGATGTCGTTCTCGGGGATGTCGACCTCCACGGCCTCCTCCATCACCGGGATGACCTCGACCGCGGCGAAGCTCGTCTGCCGCTTGTCGGCCGAGCCGAACGGGCTGATCCGCGCGAGGCGGTGCGTGCCGGCCTCGACCGACAGGGTGCCGTACGCATAGGGCACGTCGATCTCGAACGTCGCGGACTTGATGCCGGCGCCCTCCGCGTAGGAGGTGTCCATGACCTTGACGGGGTACTTGTGCCGCTCGGCCCAGCGCAGGTACATGCGCATGAGCATCTCGGCGAAGTCGGTGGCGTCGTCGCCGCCGGCGCCCGAGCGGATGGTGACCACGGCGCCCCGCGCGTCGTACTCGCCGTCGAGGAGGGTCTGCACCTCGAGGTCGCCGATCGTCCGCTGCAGTGCCGCGAGCTCGACCCGGGCCTCCTCGGCGGACTCCTCGTCGTCGGCCTCGCGCGCGAGCTCGATGAGCACCTCGAGGTCGTCGAGGCGCTGCTCGACGCCGGTGATGCGGGTGAGCTCCGACTGCCGGTGGCTGAGCGCGCTCGTCACCTTCTGCGCCTGCTCGGGGTCGTCCCAGAGGTCGGGGGCGCCGGCCTGCTCGCTGAGCTCGGCGATCCGGGCTCGGAGGGCGTCGACGTCGACGACGGCGCTGATGTCGCGGAAGGTGGTGCGCAGGGCCGCGATCTCCTGCGAGAGGTCAAGATCCAACATGGCCCGTCCAGCCTAGTGTGCCGGGGCGGAGGCGGCCTGCGCGGTGCGGTCTCGCGATCCCCGTCACCGGCCGCGCCGCCGCGCGACGGAGGACCCGCCGAGGGCGCGGGCGGAGCGCTAGCGTCGGCACCGAGGCGGCGACGGTCGCGGTCGGAACGGGGCATGATGCGGGCAGCGATCGTCGGAGCCGGCATCTCGGGGCTGCTGTGCGCACGGCAGCTCGCGCTCGCGGGCTGGGAGGTCGACGTGCTCGAGCGGGCGGCCGGGCCGCGTGCGGACGGATACATGATGGACTTCTTCGGCCCGGGCTACGACGCCGCCGAGCGCACCGGGGTGATGCCGCGGCTGCGCGAGCTCGCCTACCGGATCGGGGCGGTCGAGTACGTCGACGCCGAGTCGGGGCGGCGCACGGCGAGCATCGACTACGGCGCGTTCGCGACGGCGCTCGACGGGCGCCTGCTCAGCCTCATGCGTCCCGACCTCGAGCTTGCCCTGCTCGATGCGATCGGTGACGCGCCCGAGGGCGCGGTGCGCCTCCACTACGGCGTGCGGTTCGACGGGGGCGATGCGGCGCCCCTGGGCCCTGACGCCGAGGCGCTGCTCGAGGGGGCCGACGTCGTCATCGGTGCCGACGGCGTGCATTCGAGCGTGCGCGAGTCGCTGTTCGGCGACGAGGCGCCGTTCGTGCGCGATCTCGGGCTGCGTGCGGCCGCGTACGTCATCGAGGGGGCGCCCGAGCTGCACGCGCGCTTCGACGGCCGGTTCGTGCTCACCGACACGATCGACCGGCAGGCGGGGGTGTACGGGTTGCGCGACGGCCGGGTCGCGGCCTTCCTCGCCTACCGCGACGGCGCGGACCGCGAGGCACCCGCCGACGAGGATGCGCCGACTCGCCTGCGCCGGGTGTTCGGCGGCCTCTGGGAGCCGATCGACGAGCTGCTCGATCGGTGCCCCCCGCACCCGTACGACGACGTCGTCGCGCAGGTCGTGCTCCCGCGCTGGCATCGGGACCGCACGGTGCTCGCGGGCGACGCCTGCCAGGCGGTGTCGCTGCTCGCCGGACAGGGCGCCTCCATGGCGGTCGCGGGCGCGGAGCTGCTGACCGACCTGCTCGGACCGTGCACGGATGCCGCGGCGGTCGGGTCCGCGATGGGCGAGTACGAGCGGCGCTGGCGACCGGTCGTCGAGGAGAAGCAGGCCGCGGGGCGCCGCGCCGCCGGCACGTTCCTGCCGCCCGACCGTCGTCGGCTGCTGATGCGCCGATGGGCGCTGCGTGCCGCACGACTGCCGATCGTGGACACGCTCGTGATGCGCTCCATCGCGGGCGGCACCGGGCTGAGGGGACCGAGCAAGCCCTGAGCGGCCGTCGGATCGGCCGGCGTCGCCGGACACCCCCACCGCTCGCCCGGATCCGCAGGTCCGCGCACGAATCCGTCGCAGACCTTCCGCCCCGCGGCCGTTTCGATGATTCCTCGCGAAACCTCTTGACACGGCTCCGGGCCGCGCAGCACCCTGTCGCGTAGGGTCTGCGAACGCCAGAAGCGTGACGAACCGGTAGGCAACGACGAGGTCGCCACCACTCCCCTCTGGCCGGGCATCAGACCGGAGGGGTCGTCATGACAGGAAATCGCTCCACCCGAACCCGAATCGCCCTCGGTACCGCGGCCGTCGCGGTCCTCGCCGCGATGCTGAGTCCCCTCGGCGCGAACGCCGCCGAGGACGACGTGGGTGAACTCGACATGTACACCGCGAAGGTCAGCGCGGAGGAGGCGGCCGACATGGCTGCATCCGGGCTCGACATCGCCGCGAGCAAGGCGTCCGGACGCGGGGTCGAGCTGCAGCTCATCCTGTCGGAGGACGAGGCGAAGGGGCTCGCCAAGCGCGGCGTCGACGTCAAGCTCACGAAGGGAAAGAACGGCAAGTCGGCGAAGCAGACGGCCCAGGAGCAGGCCGCGTCCGGCTACGACGTCTGGCGCTCGTACGACGAGCCCGGCGGATTCCGCGACCAGATGTACCAGCTCGCCAAGGACAACCCGCAGCTGGTCAAGCTCGTCGTCCTCGGGCACACCTATGAGGGCCGCGAGATCATCGCGCTGAAGCTCACGCAGGGTGCGAAGGGCCAGAAGGACGGCTCCCGTCCTGCGGTGCTCTACAGCTCGACCCAGCACGCGCGCGAGTGGATCGCCGGTGAGACCAACCGGCGCCTGCTCAACTGGTACATCGACGAGTGGCGGGCCAACGACAAGGAGGTCAAGGACCTCCTGAAGTCCACCGAACTCTGGTTCCTCCTCATCGCCAACCCCGACGGCTACCAGTACACGTTCGACACCGAGCGGCTGTGGCGGAAGAACCTGCGCGACAACGACGGGAACGGCATCATCACCCGCGGTGACGGCGTCGACCCGAACCGCAACTACCCGGAGCACTTCGGGTACGACGAGGAGGGCTCGTCGTCGCAGATGGCGAGCGAGACCTACCGCGGCCCGTCGCCGGCCTCCGAGCCGGAGACCCAGGCGATGATGGCGCTGTTCGACCGGGCGCACCCGGAGTTCCAGGTCAACTTCCACTCGTTCGGCGAGTGGCTGCTGTACCCGGAGGGGTGGCAGATCGCCACGCCGAGCGGTGACGACCCGATCTACTACGCGCTCTCGGGCAACCTCGACAACCCGTCGATCGACAACTTCGAGCCGGGCCTGTCCTCCGACGTGCTGTACGTGACGAACGGTGAGACCACCGACTTCGCGCACGTGTCGCACGGGACGCTGGCCTGGACGCCGGAGCTCAGCGACGGCGGCAGCGGCGGCGGGTTCGTCTTCCCCGACGACGAGGCGCTGGTGCAGGAGGAGTTCGAGCGGATCCTGCCGTTCACGACGGACGTCGCGAAGTCGGCGAAGGACCCGGCGAACCCGGTGTCGCACCTCGGCATCACGACGGAGCCCTTCTACCTGCAGAGCGACGACGACTACAAGGTCGGGCTCCCGCAGTCGAACTTCACGTTCGAGTACTCCTACGGCGACCCGCAGGAGGTGCGCGTCCTCGCGAAGCGCTCCCTGGGCGACGTCACCGTGAAGTACTCGATCAACGGCGGCACCGCGCAGAGCGCGTCGACGTCGGAGTGGGACGGCGGCGACCGCTACGGCGGCGCGACCGACGTCTACTACCACGTGATGAGCGGCATGGTGACGGGCACCGATCCCGGTGACTCGGTCGAGGTCTGGTTCGAGGGCGGCGGCGAGGTGAGCGACTCGTTCACCTACGAGGCCGTCTCCGAGTCGGGTGCCGACGTGCTGGTGCTCGCGGCCGAGGACTACACGGGCGCATCGCCCGGCATCGGCGGGACCGAGCCGGCGTACCTCGAGTACTACACCGACGCGCTCGACGCGAACGGCGCGAGCTACGACGTCTACGACGTCGACGCCCGCGGCCGCGTGGCGGCGGACGCGCTCGGCGTGCTCTCGCACTTCGACGCCGTGGTCTGGTACACCGGCGACGACATCGTGACCCGTGAGCTCGGCTGGGGCGGCGGCAACGCGTCGCGCCTGGCGATGGACGAGCTCCTGAACGTCCGCGACTTCATGAACGAGGGCGGCCGGGTGCTCTACACGGGCGACTGGGCGGGCAGCCAGTACACGCCGAACGTCGGCACGCAGTACTTCGACCCGACGTCGGCGAACGAGGAGTGCCGCGCCGATCCGGCCGTGCTGGTTCGATGCAAGGCGCTGTTCGGCTCGGGTGACGCGACGAACGACGTGCTGCAGTACTGGCTCGGCGCCTACGTGGCGGTCGACTCGGCCGGTCTCGACGACAGCGGCGACGTGCTCGACGCCCTCGGCGTGGACGTGCCGCTCGACGGCCTCAGCTGGGGCTTCAACGGCGCGGACAGTGCGCAGAACCAGTTCCACACGAACTCGTTCATCACGACGAGCGGCGTGCTGCCGGTGGCGGACTACCCGCAGTTCGAGAGCTGGGTCTCGGCCCGCTGGGACCGCGCAGGCGGTCCGTTCGAGCCGCACACGGGTGACTACTACCTGTACTCGCAGCTCGGCGACGTGTCGTACAAGCAGGTCATGCGCACGATCGACGTGCCGGCCGGCGGCGCGACCCTGTCGTTCTGGACGTCGTACGACACCGAGGCGGACTGGGACTACATGTTCGTCGAGGCGCACACGCCGGGCCAGGACGACTGGACGACGCTGCCCGACGCGAACGGGCACACGTCGACGGACACCGGTGACAGCTGCCCGGCCGGCTGGAACGAACTGCACCCGCAGGTCGACCACTACCAGACGTTCATCGACGAGAACACCTGCGACTCGACCGGGTCGACGGGCTCGTGGAACGCGGCGTCCGGCAACTCCGGTGGATGGCAGCAGTGGGAGGTCGACCTCGGCGCATGGGCCGGCGGCCAGGTCGAGGTCTCGATGTCCTACGCCAGCGACTGGGCGACGCAGGGCCTGGGCGTGTTCTTCGACGACGTCGAGGTCTCCACGGGCGAGGGCACGACCTCGTTCGAGACGGAGGACCTCGGCGGGTGGGAGATCACCGGGCCGCCTGAGGGCAGCTCGCCCAACCCGAACAACTTCATCCGCACCACGGCGGGCGGGTTCCCGGAGGCCGCGGTCGTGGCCACGCCGGGCTCGCTCTACGCGGGCTTCGGGTTCGAGGGCATCACGGATGCCGCGACCCGGGCCGACTGGATGGAGGCCGCGTTGAGCCACCTGCTGGACTGACGCGCACTCCCGTTCGGGACACCGACACGGAGCGGCCGGCGACCTTCGGGTCGTCGGCCGCTCCGGCGTTCGAGGCGCATTCCGGCATCCGGAGCGACACGGCTCAGCGGGCGCCGACCGGCTCCCAGGCGGATCCGGCCTCGTTGAGGCGGTATCCGTTGACGACGTCGCCGGGTCGATACGACTCGACCGGCTCCCAGGCCGTCGCATCCTCGTTCAGCCGGTGCCCGTTGACGATGTCGCCGGGCCGATGCGACGTCGCCGCAGTCGTCACGGTGTCGTCGGGGCGAACGGGCCGCGGCGCCGAGGCCGGCGCGCGGGCCGGGGCCGGGGCGCCGCTGAACCCGAGCATGGCGGGCAGGCCGAACGATCCGGTGCGCTTCGCGAGCGTCACGCCCTCGCATGAGAGTTCGGCGCGCACCTCGACGGTGCCGGTCCGCACGTCGGCGACCTCGCCCTTCCGGAACGCGATCACCGCGCCGTCGACCTTCGTGTCGATCTCGACGGCCATGCCGATGCTCGTGATCGGCACCTCGTCGACCGTGACGTCGACGGATGGCTCGTACTTCCACTTGACCGTGTGGGTGGCCAGGGGCACGACGGTCTCGCCGTCCGGATGCTCGGTCGACCACTTCTTCGCCTCGACGATCGCGCGGTGGCGATCCCAGGCGTGGGCGATGACGTCGGTCACGTCGAGGTCGAGCAGTCCGTCCGCGACCTTGCCCACCTCGCCGGCGAGGTAGTCCTTGCCCGCCACGGCCATGCGGGTGACGACCGTCGCGACCGCTCCCCCGACGTCGCGGTCGGCGGCGATCTTCGCGACCTCGGGTTGCACCGAGGCGTGCCCCGGTTCCAGCACGAGGCTCCGGACGGTCACGCGTGCGCTATCCATGGTCCTCTCCTTCCACGATGCGGGATTCCCAGCGCCCCGGGCGCACCTCGAGGTGCACGGCGGGAGTCTCGGCGTCGTCGTCGCGCGCCGGTTGCGGCGTGAGGCCGCGGCCGAGGTTCCCGGCGATCCGGACCCGGCTGGCGACGAGGCGGCGCTGGTTCCACGGGGCTGACGGCCGCGCGATGGCCCAGATCACGATGCCGGCGCCGACGGCCAGGGCGGCGAGGAACGCGACGGTCGGGACGGGGTTGGGCTGTTGGTCGGGGACGGCGACGTCGAAGGCGGCGATGAGCGACTCCTCGTCGTCGGCGTCGAAGTACTGGCCGCCGGTCACCTCGGATACGCAGCGCAGGTCGTCGGGCGGGTCACCGCCGAACCCGTACCCGACCGTGTTCACCCTGATCTCGAGCCCCTGCGCGATCAGGTCGGTCGCGACCTCGCACGGCGTCGGCGTGCATTCGGCGAACCCGTCGGTCAGCAGCACGATGGTGCCGGATCCGTTCGGCAGGTCCGCCGCGGCGGCGCGCAACGACGCCCCGGTCGGCGTTCCGGTCGTCGCTTGGAGCTGGGTCACGATCGACTCGAGCTCCGAGCGGTCACCCGTCGCGGGTGCGACGACGGCGAACAGGGGGTCCTCGCAGGTTCCCGAGTAGGCGCGCAGCCCCACGGCCCGATCCTCCGGGACGCTTCCGAGTTGCGTGAGGAGGGCGCCCTTGGCCTGGTCGAGCGGCGGACCCAGCATCGACCCGGAGACATCGATGAGGAACACGATGCCGTCGGAGGGTTCGTTCGCACTGGCGCTCTGGCCGACTCCCACGAGCCCCAGGGCACCGAGGGCGGCCCCGATCAGGAGCCTCCGGACGACGGACATCTCGATCACCACCTCGTCGAGCATTCCTCACCTACGGTGGTGATCGTACGCGCACCCGACAACAGGGATCACCCTGAGATCGCCTCGGACGTCGCGTCGCGTCGCGTGGCCGGTCGGTCAGTGGAAGACCGAGCGCGCGTCGGCCGTGACCTCGATCGGGACGCTCACCGGGATGAACTCGGTCGAGATCGGCGCGTGCCAGATCGTGCGCAGGGTGATGGTCGCACTGCGTCCATCGGCCGATGCGGCCTGCAGCAGCTCGACGCCGCCGCGCGTCGACGCCGCCGCGAGGTAGTCGACGGCGGCTGATCTCACGGATTCGTCGTCGAGCCCGAGCACGAGGGCGTCGCCATCGAGCCGCACATCCTCCAGGCGCCATGCTTCGGCGGCCGCGAGCGCGGTGCCGTCGGCGAGCGTGTACAGGCGCTTGCGCTCGAGGTAGAGCGAGGTCGCCGAGACGACGACGAGCACGAGAACGAGGGCGAGCGTTCCGTAGGCGATCGTGAGGAGCAGGGTCGAGCCGGACTCGTCGTCCACGAGCCGGCCGTCGCGCGGCCTCACGAGGTCCTCGCGAATCGCGACACCGTCTGCGTCGCCTCCGACGCGACGTGCACGGTCCCGATGCCCGCCGAGGCGATGAGCTGCGGCACGAGCGGCAGCGCGACCTCGACCTCGACCCGGACGGTGACGCGCGTGCCCGGCACGTCGCATGCCGCGTCGCAGTCGATGGCGATGGCGATCGCGTCCTCGTCGATCCCGTAGTCCGCGAGCGTGACACGCGCTGCGCGCGCGACGGAGTCGATCGAGGCGCCGTCCGTCGTCTGCACCGACACCCGGGCGGCCTGCCGTGCCGCACCCTCGACCCCGAGCGAGGCGGATTGGATGGCGCCCACCGCGAGCACGAGGTACACCAGCGGGACGAGCATGATCATCCCGACGGTCAGGAAC
The DNA here is from genome assembly GCF_040496015.1 of Agromyces litoreus. Lineage (NCBI taxonomy): Bacteria > Bacillati > Actinomycetota > Actinomycetes > Micrococcales > Microbacteriaceae > Agromyces > Agromyces litoreus. The sequence continues at coordinate 16,845 of NZ_JBEPKA010000017.1, read as the reverse complement.
TCGAGCGATGCCGACCCGCGTTCGTCATCCGGCACCCGGCCGAGCCGCGGATCATCCCGAGCGCACCTCCGGTCAATCGAGGGATTCGATGACCGCACGGCCGGTCACCTCCAGTCCCCGTGGCGGGCCGATGAGTCCGACCACGGGGAGCGTGGTGCGCACGGTGACCGCGATCGCCGGCACGCCCTCCACCGTCGTCGCCTCCGCTGAGATGTCGCTCGTACTCGCAGCGGGGACCGCCGAGCGGATCAGGGCTGCGGTTCGCTCGACGCCCGATGCGGCCGACGACCCCGCGAGTGCGGCATACCGGGCACCCTCCGCCGCCGCGTCGAGGACGGTGTTGCGCACGTGCAGTGCAAGGGCGAGCTGCACGACCGCGAGGAGCAGCGCGGTGAGCAGGACGCCGACGAGCGAGAACTCCACGACGGCGGAGCCCCGCTCGTCGGGGAGTCGTCTCAGAAGCCGACGACGCGATCGATCGCCTGCTCGAACACCCCGGAGAGGGCGGGTCCAGCCAGCCCCCACAGGACGATCACGAGCCCGGCGGTCATGAGCGTGATGAGCACCCACCCCGGCACGTCCCCCCGTTCGTCGGCGAAGCGTCGGGCGATCCAGCGCGGCATGCGAAGTCCTTTCGTCGGTCGGTGCGGAACCCCCGTCCGCGCGGCACGCCATCAGAACCCGGCCTGCAGTACGAGGTAGCCCGGGAACAGCGCGAAGGCGATGGTCACGGGAAGGATGAGGAAGACCAGCGGGACGAGCATCGCGATCTCCTTTCGACCGGCGAGCTCGATGAGGTGGCGCTTCGCCTCGCCCCGTGCGTCGCCCGCCTGCGCCCGCAGTACTCCGGCGAGCGGGGTCCCGCGGTCGAGTGCGGCGATGACCTGGTCGAGGGCTCGCGTGAGGGCGGGATGCCGGAGCCCGTCGCGCACCTCCGCGAGCGCGGCGCCGAGTGGCACGCCGGTGCCGACCGACGCCACGACGCCGGCGAACTCGCCTGCGAGTTCACCCGATCCGGTTCGGGCCACCCGCTTGATGGCGTCGAGCGTGCCTTCGCCTGCCGCGAGGCAGAGGGTGAGGAACTCGAGCACGGTCGGCAGTTCGTCCGAGATCCGCGCCAGCCGGCGCCGCGCGGCGCGCTGCAGCATCCAGTCGAGCGTGACGGCGCCGATGGCGGCACCGACGAGCGGCGAGGCGGTGCGAAGCAGGGCGGGCGCGTCGATCATCGACGGCGCGAGCAGTGCGAGCGCCGTCCCGGATGCGAAGCCGACCCCGGACCAGACGAGCTGTCGGCCGCGGAACCGCTCGACCGTGCCCTCCGCTCCGGCCTGGCGCAGGCGCCGCGCGACGAGGTCGTTCCCGCCGAGGACCGCGTTCAGGAGGCCGCGGGCGAGTCGGGCGGCCGGGGCGACGAGGGACTCCGAGCACGGAACCGGGGTCGCCCGCGGCGCGGGCGCGCATCGCGCGCGCCTCGGCCGAGACGTCCGCCACGTATGGCGCGACCCGGTCCACGAGACGGGCACGACCGATCCTGGGCACGGACGCGACGACGAGCCACAGCCCGACGCCGAGGACCATCCCGATGCTGATCCCGACCAGCGGTAGGGCGTTCAGCTGAACCATCGTCGCTCCTCGGGCAGTCGTCCGAGTCCGACCATCATCCGATACGCGAGCACCGTGACGATCACGCCCGAGACGATGAGCGCGGTCCCGACCGGTGAGTCGTAGGCCTCGAGCGTCTCGGGCCTCGTGGCGAGCAGGCACAGCACGACCCACGGCGCCGCGACGCCGAGCATGGCGGCGTTCCGGATCCACGACTGCCGGGCGACCACCTCCGCGCGCAGCGCCGCGTCTTCGCGGAGCGCGGCGGCGAGTCCACCGAGCACGGCGGTGAGGTCGCTGCCACCGACGTCGCGCGACATCCGAAGCGTCTCGAGGATGCGGTCGGCGACCGGGTCGGCCAGGCGCGCCTTGAGCGCGTCGACCTCGGAACCGAAGTCGCCGCTGCGTCGGAACGCGTCGTCGAATCCGGCGAAGGCCGGTCGTGTGACCGCCGGACCGAGGTCGCCCAACGCGCCGATCGCATCGGGCAGGTTCCTGCCGGCACGCACGCTCGCGACGAGGTGGTCGACGGTCTCGGGCCAGACCGCGCGGTTGGCCGCCCGTCGCCGCGTCGCCCGGGTCCGCACGAGGATCGGGAGCACGAGGGCGCCGAGCACCGCCGCGATCATGGTGAGCGCGGCGATGCCGAAGACCACCTGAGCCAGCGCGGCGACGATCGCCGCGAGCGTGAGGGCCACGACGACGATGGCGCCGATCGGCGCGGCACCGAGTCCGGCGAGCGCGAGCTCGTCGCGGACCAGGTGGCCGACCCGCCGACGACCATGGTCGCCGTTCCCCTCCGCCGCCGGTGCCGCGGGCCACAGCCAGGGCGAGGCCGCGAGCAGGAGCCCGACGCCGAGCACGGCGCCGAGGGCGAGGCTCACGCGGCGGCCCCGAGCACGATCGCCGGATCGAGGCCTGCCGCGTCGAACTTCTCGAGCCGCACCGGCTGTTCCGACGTGCGAGCGAGCCGGTCGGCGGCCCGATCGAAGCGGAACAGCGTGCGCGACTCCACGGCGGCGCCGCGGACCTCACCGGTGGTCACCGCGATCTCGGCGACGCGACGCCGGCCGTTCCGCTCCATGCCGAGGTGCACGACGACGTCCAGGCACGAGGCGACCGTCGGCACGACGAACGCGCCGTCGATGTTGCGCCCGGCGAGCAGCGGCAGGGTGCAGAGCTTCGTGAGCGCATCGGCGGCGGAGTTCGCGTGGATCGTGCACATGCCCGGGATCCCGGAGTTCATCGCGATCAGCAGGTCGAGGCTCTCGGCCTCCCGCACCTCGCCGACGACGAGGCGGTCCGGTCGCATCCGCAGCGCCTCCTTCACGAGGCGGCGCAGCGTGATCTCGCCACTGCCCTCGAGGTTCGGTTGACGGCACTGCATCGCGACGAGGTCGCGGACGTCGACGTCGAGTTCGAACGTCTCCTCGACCGTGACGACTCGCTCGCCGGGACGCGACGCCGCGAGCAACGCGTTCAGGAGCGTCGTCTTGCCGCTGTGCGTGGGACCGGAGACCAGGACGTTCGCACCCGCGAGCACCGCCATCCGCAGGAACTCCCCCGCTTCCCGGGACAGCGACCCGAGCTCGACGAGCCGCGGGAGCGACCGGATGCGCTGCTGGAACTTGCGGATGTTCACTGCCCAATGGGCGCGCGTGACGTCGGGGATCGCGACGTGCAGGCGCGAGCCGTCGCGCAGCGACGCATCCACGAACGGGGAGGAGAGGTCGACCCGGCGACCCGAATGCTGCAGCATCCGCTCGACGAGGTCGCGCACCTCGCGGTCGGACAGCACGAGGGTCGTCAGCTCCGCGACGCCGTCCCGCGCGATGAAGACGCGGGTCGGCGAGTTGATCCAGATCTCCTCGACGCTCGGGTCGTCGAGGAACGGCTGCAGCGGACCGTACCCGGTGAGCGAGGCGACGACGTCGCGCGCCGTGCCCGTCTCGTCGGCGAGCGGGGCGTGTGCGCCCGCGAGCGCACGCTCGGCGTAGCGGCGGACTTCCTCGTCGGCGAGGCGCGCGGCGAGCACCTCGTCTCGAGCGAGGTCGACGCCCTCACGAAGCACCCGGCCCCGAACGCGGTCGGCGATCGTGCGCACGGGGTCGGCCATGCCCACCATCTTGGAGACGCGACCGCCGGAGTCGGTGGAATTATCCACACGATCCGGCGGTCGCCCCTGCGGCGACGGCGAACGTCGGCATTTCCGCAGCCGGCCCGTTCCCGCGCACAGGACGACGCCCCCGTCCGTGGGCTTGGTGCGGGGGCGTCGTGGTCAGCGCGTCTGGTCAGCCGTGGCAGGCCTCGGCGAACTTCCCGAGGTGGCCGTTGGCCGGCGTCATGTGGCCGGCGTGGGCGATGCCCGAATTGCAGACCGCGTCGGGCAGGGCCGTCGCCGGGGCGGCCCCCACCGCTCCGACCAGTCCTGCAGCGACGACGAGCGTGATCAGTGCCTTCTTCATCTTCTCGGTTCCCCTTCGATCCGATCGACAGAATGCTTCCAAGTTCGGACTATAGAGGCTGTCTAGCAAAACCGTGGGGCTTCCCAGCGAACTCACATCCGCGCCACGGGCGGCGCGCAGTCAGGCGCGCTGCCGCAACTCCTCGCGCAGTTCCCGGATCTCGGCGGTCAGCTGGTCGACGTGGGCCTTCGTGGCGACCTGGTCGGCTTCGGCGTTCTCGCTCACGCGCTCGACGATCCACGATGCGAGCGTGCCCGTCACGACACCGATGAGCGCGATGCCGCCGACCATCACGCCGACGGCGACCAGCTGCCCGGTCGGGGTCACGGGGAAGTAGTCGCCGTAGCCGACCGTCGTGATCGTCACGAACGCCCACCACAGGCCCTCGCCGAACGTCTGGATCGATCCGCCGTTCCCCCGCTCGGCGTCGAGAACCGCGAGGGCGGCGACGTACACCAGCATCGCCGAGGCCCCGGCGGCGTAGAGGATCACCTTGCCGCGCAGCATCGCACCGGCCGTGCGGCCGAGCACGACGACGATCGTCGCGACGCGCAGGATCCGCAGCGGTCGGAGCATCGGCAGCACCACGACGGCCAGGTCGAGCAGGTGCCGCACGAACCAGCGCCGGCGGTCGTCCGCGAGCGCGAGGTTCACGATGTAGTCCACGGCGAAGAGCGCCCAGGTCCCCCAGATGACCGCCTCGGCGAGCAGGGCGTCCGGGCCCTGCAGGTCGGCGATCACCTCCCACGAGAACGCCACGAGGAACAGGATCGCGGCACCGAACAGGGGCCACTCGACGAGCTTCTGCCAGGAGGTCTGGGACATCCGTCCACCCTAGGAAGCGCGGATCACGGTTCGATCACGCGCGACCTCCCCGTCGCGACGCGAGCGTCGCGGCGGGGAGGTCGCCCGGGTCACTGCGTGGCGATGCCGATGCGCTCCTGGTTCGCGCCGCCGCGACCGGGCTTGTAGTTGCGCTCGATGTTGCCCGACTCGTCGACGGCGAACCACTTGATGGTCGTCGTCGAGTCGATGAGGATCGCCTCGCCACCCTCGCGGATGCCGGCCGACTCGTACACCGGCGAGGAGTACGTCGGGTTCGATCCGTCGAGGGTGTAGTGGATGGTGACCGGCTCGCTCGCGTCGAAGCCGACCATGACCGGCCCGGCGTACGGGCTCGTCCCGGGCTGTACGAGCCACGACCGCGGCTTGGTCCGGTCGTCCGTCCAGTCCTTCGCGACCTGGTACAGCTCGACGACGCCGTTCGAGAACTCCATCATCTGCTCGTACGCCTCGCTCCACTCCGGCTGGAACGAGGTGCCGACCTCGAAGTTCCAGGCGTAGATGTCGTGCGCGTACCAGAGCTGGTCGCCCGAGTTCCCGGCGGCCGAGTAGAGCACGTCGGCGATCGGCCCGGTGCGGGCGGGCGTCACGCTGAGCCCGCGCCACTCCTTGATCGCCCCGAGGATGCGCTCGGACGACGCGTAGAAGTACTGCTCGGTCCCGAAGCTCGGGCGCGGCAGCGTGACCCGCCCGTCGGCGATGTACGCGCCCGGCGACCACATGAAGTAGTTGCCCGAGCTGTGGATGTTCATGGCGAACTTGATGTTGTCGAACTCGCTCGCGACCCAGTCGAGGTTCCGCGTCTCCGGCTCCGACTGCTCGAACGGCCCGGCGAACACCGCCGAGGTGCACGAGGTCGACGCGCCGTCGTACCCGTCGAAGATCGACCCCACCGTCTGGTTGCGGTTGTTGTCGACGCCCCACTGGTTGCGGGCGTTGAAGTCGTTCGCGTCGCCCGCCCCGCAGTAGTTGGTCATGTTCTTCCGCTGGAAGGCGGAGTCGTAGTAGCTGTACAGCGCCCCGTCGGGGTTCACCGTGGGCACGATGAAGATGTCGAGGTTGTCGACGAGGCGACGCGTCGCGGCATCCGTCTGGTAGTTCTGCAGCATCCGGTACGCCGTCTCGATGTTCACCAGCGGCGTCTGCCACTCGCGCGCGTGCTCCTGCGAATAGGTGAGCACGCCGGTCTTCGACCCGTCGCGGTGCTTGCCGATGCGAAGGGCCTTGACCTGGAACGGCTCGCGCGGGGTGGTCTCGGGCGCGCCGAGCCCATCGGCGAGCGACTCGGGCCCGGCCGCGACGACGAAGCCGCCGCCGGCGTTGCCGCGGTAGGTGCTCGCCTCCACGAGCAGGGACGCTGCGCTGCTGGCGTTGATCGCCGCGACGACCTGGACCGCGGTCGAGGTGAGGACCCCCGACGCGTTCGTCGCCAGCGACACCAGGATGGCGTCGCCCGTGACCGACACGCTCAGCGGCGAGTTCGCCTGGCCGGGATCGGCGTACTCGATCGTGAGGTCGTTGCCGCCCTCGTGCCCCCACGCCAGCGAGGTCAGCACGACGCGCTGCGAGGCTGCGCCCCCCGAGAGGTGCATCGCCGCACGGCGGTATCCGTTCGTCTCGTACGGCAGGTCGATGACGTCCGTCAGCTCGGGGAACTCGGCGTGCATCTGCTCGATGATCTCCATGAGCTCGTGCGCGTCGGGATAGTGGTCGAGGAACCCGGACTCGTAGCCGCGTCCCGGCGGGGCGGCGGGAGCGCTGCCCGGCTCGGTGTCAGCGAGCCACTCGGTCACCTCGGCCTCGGCGGAACCGCCTTCGGAGCTCGTGACCCGCACCTGCGTGGGCGGGGGCAGGGCGGGAAGCACGGCGAGCGTGCTCGATGCGGGCAGGCCGGTCCGGATGATCGCGCCGTCGTCCAGCGAGATCATGGCGGACGGGATGGTGATCGACGGGTCGCTGCCGGTCATGGTGAACGGGGCGCTCCCGTTGTTGTTCGCGACGACCACGGCGACCGCGCCGGCGGCCTGGGCGTTCGCGACCTTCACCGTGAAGGCGCAGGACCCGCGGTCGACGAGGGCGATGTTCCCGGGCGTGAATCCGACGAGCGGGCCGCACCCGAGCGTCGGCGAGCCGCTGCCGTCGTCGACGAGTTCGACCGCACCGGCGATGCCGGTCTCGTCGACCGGTGCACCGAAGGCGGATGGCACGGCTGTGTACCGGCCGGCCGCCGCGCCGCTCGTGATCGTGAGGGCCGCCGAGTTGTTCAGCTCGACCTGGAGGCGGTGGTAGAGGTAGACGCCTGCGTCGACGAAGGCGTCGAGCTGCGCGCTCCCGCCGTCGCCGATGGCGGTGCCCGGCCCCGCATCCCATTCGACCGTGAGGTCGGCGGCGTCCTCGAGGCTCGACTTGGCCTCCACGGAGAGGAACTCGGTGTCGCCGGTCGACGTGAAGTAGTCGGCCCGCGCGATGACGACCTCGTCGGTCGTCAGGAGCCCGGCATCGGCCTCAGCGGCCTCGGCGGCCTCGATGGCGGCGTCGCGCTCGGCCATCCGCGCCTCGCGCGTCGCCTCGATCTCGGCCTCGGTCGCCTCGACCGCGACGTCGACGCCCATCGCCTCGAGCTCGGCGATCTCGGCGTTCGAGACGATGCCCGTCACGGTGAACCCGTCGGCGCTGCGCGAGACGTCGTGATCGAGGTCGAACCCGCCGCTCACGACCGCTCCGAGCAGGTCGCCGTCGGCCATCGTGAGCGTGACGATCGACACGGCGTCGGGATCGACGACCTCGCCGGGCGGCGGCTCGGCATGCGCGCCCGCCGCGGTGAGCGAGGCACCGAGGGCGAGGGCCGTCGAGAGGCCGATGACGGCGAGGCGGCGGATCGAGGAACGAGACATCGCGGAGTCCATCCCGGTGCGCGACCCGGACGCCCGCCGTTGGGCGCTCCCCCGACGCACCTACCGCCCACGATGGCGACTGACGGCGCCCGGCTCCATCCCCCGAATGGGGGCCATTTTCGCAGCCACGGATCCTCGATCAGCGCTCGCGCACGTCGCTCGCGTCGACCGCCTCCGCGGCACGCAGTGCGGCGCGCGACCGGTCGGCCTCGACCCGGGCAGCCTCGAGGGCCCGCGTCGCCGAGCGCACCTCGCGTTCCGCGGGACGCAGTTCGGCGCGGATCTCCGCCATGCGCCCGTCGAGCTCGTCACGCTCCCGCTCGAGCGCCTGCACGCGCTCGAGGGCGGATCCGTGGCGCGCGGATGCCTCGGCGAGCGCCCGCTCGTCGCCCTCCACGCGGTCGCGAGCCCGATCGAGTGCGTCCGAGCGCCGTGCTCGCTCGCGCCGCGCGGCGTCTCCCGACCCGTCGGCAGCCTCCCCCGGCGCGAGACCGCCCGGCGCCGTCGCCCCGGTCGCCCCATCCGCGGCCCCCGCTCGCGTCGCGGCGCGCCGACGCCCGAGCCGGCGCGGCGGACCCGGCTCGCCGCCGGCGACCGCCCCCGCCAGGTCGACCTCGACGCCGACGGCGCGCAAGGCGCGGACCAGCCGACCACTGGCGACGGCCGCCCCGGCGTCCGACGAGACGCTGGCCGCGACGAGCGTCTGCTCGACCTCGTCGATCACGGCTCGCGACGGGGCCCGGTCGGCGGCGTCCGCGACGCCGGCGGCGAGGCGCAGCAGGTCGCCGAGCAGCTCGCGCCGCTCGGCCGCGAGCGCCGTCAGGGTGCGGCCGTCGCCGGCGGCCTGGGCCTCGGCGAGCTCCCCGCCGAGGCCGACGAGGTCGCCGACGCGTTCGGGCTCGTCGCGCGCCAGCCGGTTCACGATCCACGCCGATGGCGACGGTCGGCGCAGCGCGGCGATCGCAGTCGCGAGCACCCGGTCGCCCCGACCCCGCGCGTCGGCGACGCGGGCGTTGCGCGCCGCCGTGAACTCCTCGGGCACGAGCGCGTAGAGCGCGTCGGCCGCGGCGCCGAGCCCGTCCTCCGCCATGAGCCCATCATGGACCGCGGGCGGGACGGCGGCGAGGACCGGTGCGCGGCCGTCCCGGGTCAGACCGTCTCGAGGTACTTGTGCACGAGGCTCACCGCGACCGATCCCTGCCCCACCGCCGAGGCGACGCGTCGCATGACGTCGTGCCGCACGTCGCCGGCGGCGAAGATCCCGGGCACGCTCGCCTCCTGCGGGAACGGGTCGCGCTTGGGCATCCAGCCGCGCGGGCGGCGGCCGTCCTGCATGAGGTCCTGGCCGGTCAGCACGAACCCGTGGTCGTCGAGCTCGACGAGGTCGCGCACGAGCTCGGTGCCGGGCACCGCCCCGATGAACACGAACATCGCGTCGGCCGGCAGCTCCTCCTCGCCGCCAGTGGCCATGTCGGCCACCGTGATCGACTCGAGGTGGTCCTCACCGGAGAGCGCCACGACCCGCCGGTGGGGTTGCACCGTGATGTTCGGCGCGGCCTCGATCTGGTCGATGAGGTAGCGCGACATCGACGACTCGAGCCCGTCGCCGCGCACCAGGATCGTGACCTCCGCCGCGTACCGCGAGAGGAACATGGCGCCCTGCCCTGCGGAGTTCGCGCCGCCGACGACGGCGACCCGGCTGCCCGCGTACGCGACCGCCTCGGACGCCGCGGCGCCGTAGTAGACGGATGCCCCGAGCAGCCGCTCCTCGCCCGGCACGCCGAGCGTGCGCGCCGACACCCCGGTTGCGAGCACCAGAGCACGGCAGCGCAGCTCGCTCCCGTCGTCGAGGGTGACGATCTTGTACGAGTCCTCCAGCCGGATGCCGGTGACCGACTGCGGGCTGAGGATCTCCGCGCCGAGCCGTCGGGCCTGCGTCACCGCCCGTCGCGCGAGATCGGCGCCGCTGATGCCGTTCGGGAAGCCGAGGTAGTTCTCGATCCGCGAGCTCGTGCCCGCCTGACCGCCGGGCACCTCGCGTTCGACGACCGCGGTGCGCAGCCCCTCGGAGGCGCCGTAGACGGCCGCCGCGAGCCCGGCCGGCCCCGCGCCGACGATCACGAGGTCGTAGAACGGCTGCTGCGCGGGGGCACGCAGCCCGAGCCGCTCGGCGAGCTCGTGCAGGTCGGGGCTGAACAGGATGGTGCCGTCCGGGAGGAACACCACGGGCAGCTGCCGCACGCCGCTGTGCGACGCCTCGACGAGTTCGCGCGCGCCCTCGTTCTTCTCGATGTCGAGCCACTGGTACGGGATCTGGCTCCGGGCGAGGAAGTCCTTCACGACATGCGTCGTGGGCGACCAGAGGGTTCCCGCGATGCGCACGCCCTCGTACATCGGCGGCGTCGAGGCACGCCAGTCGTCGAGCAGGTCGTCGATGACCGGGTAGAGGCGCTCCTCCGGCGGGTCCCACGGCTTCAGGAGGTAGTAGTCGAGGTCGAGCGCGTTGATGCTCTTGATCGCGGCGCTCGTGTCGGCGTAGGCGGTGAGGAGCGCGCGCTTGGCCTCGGGCACGAGCTTCAGCGCCTGCTCGAGGAACTCGGTCCCCGTCATCCCCGGCATCCGCTGGTCGACGATGAACAGCGCCACGGTGCTTCCGCGGGTGACCAGCTGCTGCACCGCCTCGAGCCCCTCGTGTCCGGACGGCGCCTTCACGACGCGGTAGTCGTCGCGGTAGCGCGCCTGCAGGTCGCGCGCGATCGCGTTGAGCACCTGGGGCTCGTCGTCGACGGTCATGATCACGGGCTTCGCCACAGTCATCCCTCCACGTGGCCGTCGTCGGGCTGGGCGTCGATCGGCAGCCGCACCGTGAAGCGGGTGCGCCCGGGCTCCGAGTCGACGGTCATCAGGCCGTGGTGCTTCTTCACGATGATGTTGCGTGAGATCGGGAGCCCGAGCCCGGTGCCCTCGCCGACCGGCTTCGTCGTGAAGAACGGATCGAAGAGCACCTTCAGGTTCTCGGGCGGGATCCCCGCCCCGTCGTCCTCGACCTGGACCTCGACGTCGTCGCCGTCGCGATGCACGCGGATGAGCAGGGTGCCGGCTCCGCCCATCGCGTCGATCGCGTTGTCGATCAGGTTGGTCCAGACCTGGTTGAGCTCGCTCGCGTACGCCTGGATCGTTGGGAGGTCGTCGTCGTACTCGCGGAGGACGGTGACCCCGCCCTTCAGCTTGTTGTGCAGGATGATGAGCGTGTTGTCGAGTCCGCGGCGCACGTCGACGTCCTGCACCGGCATCTGGTCCATGTACGTGTAGGTCTTCAGCGCCTTCACGAGTTCGACGATCCGGGTCGTGCCGACCGTGACCTCGGCGAGCAGCGTGTAGATCAGGAACTTCAGGCCGAGCCACTCGGCGATCACCGCCGTCTGCTCGCCCTCGAAGGTGTCGGCGAGCCGCTCGAGGTCGGCGAGCGAGAGCCCGAGGCTCACCATCGCGGGCGCGAGCTCGCCGGGATCGGGCACACCGTGCTCGTGGAGCCAGTCCTCGACCTCGGACTCGCGGTCACTGCGCTCGAGCACCCCCATTTCGGCCGGTTCCTCGGCCCTCGCAGCCGCCAGCCGGTCGAGCTCGCGCAGGTGCTCGAGCTTCGAGCCGTACAGGCCGAGCCGGCCGAGCTGGAGCTGCGCCTCCTGCAGCTTGGCGAACACCGCCGACGCCTGCGCGGCACCGCGCTGCGCGGCCGAGGCGGGGTTGTTCAGCTCGTGCGCCATCCCGGCGCTCAGCTTGCCGAGCGAGGCCATCTTCTCCTGCAGCACGAGCTGGTCCTGCATCTGCCCGATCTGCGCGAGCGTGTGCTCGAGCACCTCGTTCTTGCCGCGCAGCTCGTCGGTGCGCTCGCGGAGCCGCTGCTCGCTCTCGCGCAGCGCCTCCTCGGCGGCCTTGCGCTCGCCGATGTCACGGAGGATGCCGGTGTAGTAGCGGTCCTCGTGCACGGTCCAGGTCGACAGCGACAGCTCGATCGGGATCTGCTCGCCCGACTTCGTGATCGCCGAGAGCTCGACGGTCGTGCCGATCACGTGGGCCTCGCCCGTCTCGGTGTACCGCTTGATCCCGGCGCGGTGCAGGTCCTTGAACTCGTCCGGGATCACGAGCTCGAGCTGCTGTCCGACCGCCTCCTCCTCGGTGTGACCGAGGATGCGCGTGGCCGCCGAGTTCCACGAGACGATCTTCCCGGTGTGGTCGGCCGAGATGATCGCGTCGATCGCCGATTCGGTGACGGAGCGGAACTTCTGCTCGGCCTGCTTGCGCTCGCTGATGTCGCGGATGATGCCGGTGTAGTAGCGGTCCTCGTCGAGGAACCAGGTGGCCAGCGACAGCTCGATCGGGAACTCGGACCCGTCCGCGCGGATGGCGGCGAGCTCGACCGTCGAGCCGATGACGTGGGTCTCGCCGCCCGTGCTCACCCGGTGGATGCCGGTGCGATGCAGCTCGCGGAAGCGTTCGGGGATCACGAGCTCGAGCCGCTGGCCGATCGCGTCGGCCTCGGTGTGGCCGAACAGGGCCGTGGCCGCGCTGTTCCAGCTGCGGATGATCCCCTCGGAGTCGGCGGAGATGATCGCGTCGATCGCCGACTCCATGACCGAGCGGAACTTCGCCTCGGATTCGCGCAGCGCCATCCTGACCTTCGACACGGTGACCTGCCGCTCGATCCGGGCGAGCACCTCTCGGGGGTCGAACGGCCGGCCGATCAGGTCGTCGCCGACCTCGAGGCCGCGGATCCGGGTCTCGACGTCGGCGTCTGCGGCCATGAAGATCAGCGGCAGGTCGTGCGCTTCAGCGGCGCGCTGCAGCGCGGAGGCCACCTCGAACGCGTCCGCGTGGTGGAGGGCGGCGTCCAGGACGATGAGGTCGGGCCCGCCGGCGAGCGCGGCGTGCGCGTGCTCGAGGTCGCCCTCCGCGGTCACGACCGTGTACCGGTCCTCCTCGAGGATGCCGCTGAGGTCGGCGATCGCGCCGGCGTCGTCGGAGATCACGAGGATCGAGCCGAGCTGGGCCACGGAGGCCTCCTCCCCGTCGTCCGCGTCGCCGCGCGTGTTCCCGTTAACCTATCGAGGCGGGTGCGCCGCAGACTGTCCCCCGTATGAGGGCTGGCACGAGCGTGTCGGAGACGCCGCGCGGCCGCATCACCGTCGTCAGCCCGACGCGGTGGCGAACACCGCGATCAGGATGACGACCTGCGCGACCAGCACGAACGCGCCGAGGATGATCGCGGTCATCGAGAGCCATCCGGGGCCGGTCGCCGGGTCGTCCCGGTACTGCCGGCGCCCGAGGATGCCGAGGCCGACCGCGGCGGCCGCCACGGGGAGCGCCCACCACGCCGGGAGGGCGAAGGCGAGCACTGCGAGGCCGATGCCGATGATGGCGGCGAGCGAGGGCCTGCGGGTCGGCGTGTCGTCGGGCACGCCGCGTCCGGATCCCTGGCCGCCGAATCGTCCGCTCACGTGATGCCTCCCGTCGCCGCGCCTCGTCGGACGCATCCCCAGTCAATCGCACCGGCCGCCGGTCCGCAGGCCGACCCCCGCATTCGGGTGGCACCGGCGCGGCACGCCCGCGCGTCGCGTCGCGCCCGACCGGACCGCCTCGCTACGTTCGGACTCGAGACACGGCGTGGGGGGCGACGAGAAACGGAGCGAATGCATGACCGGACCCGAACGAGCACCCTCCCCCGACGGACCGGCGGCGGACGCGATCCGTTCCGACGCCGTGGACGAACTCGTGGAGCGGATCGTCGCCGAGGAGACGGCCGAGCTGCGGCGCGGATTCGACGCCGGGGCGGAGTTCGCGGTCACCCGGGCCGCCGCCACGCGCGACGGCATGCTGCACCGGCTGGAGTGCGCGTCGATCGAGGCGCACCTCGACCGCCGCTCGAAGTGGACCGACCCGCATCGTCGGCGGCTGGCCGCCGACCCGGGGTACCGGATGCCGCTGCCCGCGCTGATCACCCGCACGGCCGCGCGGAACCTCTCGGGCGTCCGGTCGTGCAAGCTGTGCTGGCCCAATGCGAGCGGCACCGAACCGCGCCCGCTGCGTCACCTCTCGGCGCGCAGCCTCGGGCCGCAGCACGTCGGCCACGTGCTCGCCCGTGAGGACGGAGCGCCGCTCGGCACGATCGTGCGGTGGGGTGCGCGGACCGGGACCGACCTGTTCGGGGTCGTGCACGACGAGATCGAGGTCGTCACCTCGACGGGCCTCGTCACGGTCGCGCCCGACGAGCAGCTCACGATCTGGGACCTCCCGACCGACGAGGAGACGATCCGCCGGAAGGCGCAGCTCATGCAGCGCTTCGCCTCCGGCGACGTGTCGCCGATCCACTGAGCGCGGACGCATCCTCGCGCCCGCACGGCGTCGTGACCGTCGTCCGGGCCGGGCCGTGCCGACGGATCAGCCGACCCAGGGGCCGCGCCATCCGCCCCGGCCCTCGAGCAGTCCGTCGGCCGCCGCAGGCCCCCACGTCGCGGGCTCGTACTCGTGCAGCTCGGGCGGCGCGTCGAGCAGCGGCTGGACCACGCGCCACTCGGCATCGATGGTCTCCTGCGTCGCGAACCGCATCGTCCCGCCCGAGAGGGCGGCCTCGAACAGCACCTCGTAGGGCGTCGGCTCCTCGCCGGGGGGCGCCTCGAAGCCGACGTCGAGCTCCGCGAGCTCGGGATGCGTGGCCGAGACCTGCTGCGCGGCGAGCACCACGCGCACGCCGAGGTCCGGGCCGAGGCGGACGACGACCTCGTTCGGCGGCACGCCGTCGCCCCGCAGGCCGAACCCGAGCGACGGCGCGTCGCGGAAGACCACCCGCACCTCGGTCTGGGTCGCGTGCAGCCGCTTGCCCGTCCGGATGAAGAACGGCACGCCCGACCAGCGCTCGTTCTCGATCCGCAGCTCGAGGGCCGCGTACGTCTCCGTGGTCGAATCCGCCGCGACGCCGTCGACGTCGCGGTAGCCCCGGTACTGTCCGCGCACCGCCCGCGCGGGGTCGGCGGGCGCGATCGATCGCAGCAGCGCCGTGCGCATGTGCGTGATCGTCTCGAGCTCGCCGTAGGTCGGCGCCTCCATCGCGGTCGCCGCGACCACCTGGAGCAGGTGGTTCACGACCACGTCGCGCACCGCGCCCACCGGGTCGTAGAAGTGCCCGCGGTCGGAGACGCCGAAGGCCTCCGTCATCGAGATCTGCACGTGGTCGACGAAGTTCCGGTTCCACACCGGCTCGAGGATCGTGTTCGCGAACCGCAGGAACGGGATCTCCTCGAGCCCGACCTTGCCGAGGTAGTGGTCCACGCGCAGCAGCTGCGACTCGTCGACGACCGAGTGCAGTTCGTCGGCGAGCGCCTTCGCCGAGGCGAGGTCGTGCCCGAACGGCTTCTCGATGACGAAGCGGGCATCGTCCGCCATCCCCGCCCCGGCCACGCCCTTCACGACCGTGGCGAAGAGGTTCGGCGGCGTCTCGAGGTAGAACACCGGATGCCGCGCCCGACCGATCGCGTCGCGCACGCGGTCGTACGTGCCGGCGTCGCCGAAGTCGCCGTGCACGTACGTCAGCCGATCGGCGAGGCGCCGGAAGATCGGATCGTCGATCGCCTCGCCGGCGGCTTCGATGCTCTGCCGCGCACGTTGGACCAGGTGGTCCTTCGTCCAGTCCTCGAATGCGACGCCCACGATCGGGAGGTCGAGCCGTTCGCGCCGTTCGAGGCGGTACAGCGAGTGGAAGGTCTTCACCCGGGCCAGGTCGCCGGTGATGCCGAAGATCACCAGGATGTCGCCGCGCACCGGTTCCTCAGTCGTCGGATCCCCCATGCCCCGCAGTCTCGCGGACGCCCGCCGTCGCCGACAAGAGCCCGACGGCGCCCGGCCCGGACGGCCTCGCCCCGCCGCCTAGACTGAACGGGCACTCGCGGGAGTGGTGAAATCGGCAGACACGCAGGATTTAGGTTCCTGTGCCTTCGGGCGTGTGGGTTCAAGTCCCACCTTCCGCACTGGACTGGACCGGATACTTGAGGCGCGACCTGTCGCCTCCGGAAAACAGACTGATGGTCCCCGGGAAGGCACTCGGTCGACCAATCAGTCGTCAACGTCATCTGGACTCTGGCCAGGGTTCGATGCTCGCGCACCCGATCCGCCGAAACTCAATCCGCGGATCGGACTCGATTCGTCTCCCATCGGTTGCAGATGAGGAGTCTGCACGAGACGCGATACCCGGGCGAGTCAAACGACACACACTGTGATTGTTGGCGCTAAATGGCGGCGTTCTGTTATCGGTAAGTGGCGCGAAGAGCCCCGTGCACACGACCCGGGGGCGAGCTGGGTCGCGGCATGGCCACTGGTGGGTCAGAGGATCGGGTCCACCGGAAACTACAGGTCGTCAGGCCCGCGATGCGCCCATACTGCAATCACGATCAGCACAACTTCGAAGATCGAGGCAACCAAGACTGTTGCCCATGCCGCCGATTGCCCTGACAGCGCCCCGCCAACTGCGACTAGCAGTATGAAAGAGCCAATAGCGAGATTGATCTTCGAACCACGCCGAGAGAACGGGCCACCCAACCGGCTATGCATTGATCACGACGATTACGACGAGCAGCGCAACGAGACCCAGCCCCCAAGCAATGAAGATGCTCGCCCCCACGACTGCAAGCACCGAGATTGCTCGCGACTCAGGAATACGAAGTGAAGCCGTGACCCGAGCCGCAATCTGGGCGCGACGGGCAATGACGTACGACGCCACGGCGAACGCGAACGCGGCCAACCCGGCTAGAACGATGGCCTTTTCCGGCGTGAACTCCCACAGGCTGCCACTCGTCACCATCTACCAACCTCAAAGGTTCCACCGACCATCGCGCTACAACCACCTCCGACGCCAAACTGATAGCCATTACCACCTGACAAGCCCAACGTTGGGGTCTGCTGCACGAGTAGGTGACAGGTTGTAGTCAAGCCGCCAGTGCGGCGGGCGTGTTCATGATGACCTCGAACTCGATCGGGGTCAAACGGCCGAG